>JAFGGL010000069.1 GCA_016930575.1 Clostridiales bacterium
CTCCCCGGATACCGGACCCGGTTCCATGGATACAATGGGGGTTGAGGACGCACGCATCACCTATATCGACGGCCGGTTCATCCTTTGGTACTGCGGCTACGACGGCGAGAAGGGCCTGCCCTGCTGCGCCGTAAGCAGGGATTTGATTCATTGGGAGAAGCATACGCCGATCGCCGGGGAAGTGGGCCGGCACGAGAACAAGGACCACGTCGTTTTCCCGGAACCGTTCCATGGGAGATGGTGGATGCTGCACAGGCCCTGGCACTGGGAAGTCGGCGACAACAGCAACTATGTGATACGGCTTGCTAGCGCGCCCGCGCCTTTGGGCCCCTGGACGGACGAGGGGGAGCTGCTGCGCGGCCTGCCCGCCCCCGAAAAGAAGCACTCCTGGGTGGGCGGCGGAGCCCCGCCGCTGAAGATCGGCGACGGCAGGTATTTGGAGCTGTACCATAACGGCTGCTTTTATCATGACGATTTCCGCCGCTATGAAGCCTGCGCAATGATGATCGATCTGAACCAATACCGCAAGGGCGACCTGAGCAACATGGTATCCTGCCGGATGGAACCCTTTCTGGCGCCCGAAACCGAGGAAGAACACAACGAAGACTGGCGAATCGATATCGTTTTTCCGATGAGCGCTCATGTGTATAAAGGAGACCTGTATTTCCTCTACGGAGCGGGGGACAGGGCCACCTGCGCCGCAAAGGCGGATTTCGCGGAAGTGCTGCGCACTCTCGAGGCGATCGGCGCGAAGAAAGAACCGTGAAATAACAGATAGTGCGCAACGGCAATATATTAATTAACTAAAAGTTATTATTGTATTGCAGTAAATTAAGAAAGGAGGGGTGAAAAATAAATAATCGTGGAAATTCCAAAAAACTATTGACATTCTGATAGTATAAATGGTAAGATATTACCATAAATCAGGCTGATGGCGGCAGTAACCGAACTTAAAGAAAGTTAACTAAAAAAGATAAGGTTAGTTGCCGTAAACAGCTTAGAAGACATTATTGGAGGAGAAAGCGATGAAAAAAAACAGGATTGTTGCTGTAGTACTGGCTCTGACCCTCTTGCTGGTCGCCAATGCGGTACCCGCATTCGCGCTCACTTCGGAGACGGCGGGCGAACTGACCATCTGGGTCCGCACCGAAGCATCCGGATTGGTCTCAACGTTTGGCATCTGGGGCAACGAACCCGGAGATGCGTACTACGACTATCTTAAGGAAGAGTTTCCCAATGTGAAGTTCAACTTCGTCATCAACAAGGGTTGGGAAGAACTGCCCGCAGCCGCGGCGGCAGGCGAAGCCCCGGACATCTTCTTCTGGGAGGGCGATCCGCAGCAAGTCATTTCTGAAATGACTGCGCAGGGCTTGTGCGAAGACTTGAACCCTCTTATCGCCGCTGACGATACCTTCGTGAACAACTTCGTTCCCGCGCTGTTAACATCCCACACGGTTGACGGCGGTTTGTACGGCCTGCCCTTCGACGTGATGCCGTACGGTATTTTTGTGAATTATGATGTGCTGGACAAAGCAAACGTACCGTATCCCGAACTGAACTGGACGCTGGACGAATTCACAGAGATGTGCAAAGCCGTGACCAACAAGTCCGACCCCTATAACACCACCATCGCGATCGCGCGCAACATCGACGAGGAAGACTATAACCGCTTCATCAACATGTTCCTGGCAGCCTACGGCGTAACCGGATACGGCGAGAAGGACGGCGTGAAGTACTCCAACCTTTCCGAGAATCCCGACGCCATTACCGCTTTGGAGAAATATCTCGAACTGCGTGCCAACAACTACGCCTATACGCTTTCCGCCGAAGAGCGCAGCGTGATGGGCCTGGACAACAGCATTTGGGATATCGACTGGGAAGCCAGCATCGCGGCGACCTTCCCCGGCGTTTCCAGTTGGGCGTTCCTCACGGATGAGAACGGCGATCCCCGGTTTACCCAGGTATTCTATCCCGCCTTCACCGGCCCCAAGGGCGGCGGCGCGGTCCTGAATACGATCAGCTATTCGATCTATGCGGGCAGCGAGAACAAGGACCTGGCCTGGGAGTACCTCAGCGCCCTGACCAGCGAAGCGTTCCGCAACAACGCGCATTGCAAGGACGTCAACGATCCTGAAACGACGATCCACGTGTTCGTATACGACGAGAACACCGCCAGCTTCACCTTCGGCCTGCCGCCCTTCACCACCGAATACACGCTCAACGAAGATTTCGCCAAGCTGTATGACGGCCTCTATGCCGCTATGCTGTCTCCCGTGACCATTTATGTGGACGCGGAGCACCTGGTTATTGCGACCCAGAAGGTTGCCAGGGGCGAGATGCAGCTGGTTGACGCGCTGAAAGAATACGACGACTTCGTAAACGCCAACAACCTGGTCGTCTATCCCGACTAAGAAACCGGCCGTTTCAGGGAAGCTCCCGAAAGGGAGCTTCCCTTCGGTCATTATGTCTGCCTGTTACAGGGATGAGGCGGTTCTGCGTTAATCGCTTTATTGTATTCAAGCTTAATTCATTCGATATGATTCATGATATCCGGGAAGCTTCCCGCAGGGGAGCTTTTCTTCTAATCAGCGCCCGGGATGGCGAAGGAAGATACCCGTAATTCCCGCGCGGACTTCCGGCGGATTCCCCCGTGCCGGATAAATAACCGAAACCAGGTAGGATTTTACGGTACGGCAGGGAACACTACTCAACATAACGGTGCAATTCTGTTTTGCAGATACTGTTGAAGGAAACTCCCATCATTCCGTGAGGGCTTTCCTTTGTTTCAAAACGGATGCGGGCCCTGACGAGTCCGTGGCAAAGGATGATCGAAATGGACAAAGTCTCCCTCCGGCACGTCTGGAAAATCTACCCCAACGCGAAGAACGTCGCCCCTGCGGTGCAGGACTTCAATCTGGATATTAGAGACGGCGAATTCATGGTGCTGGTCGGAGCTTCCGGCTGCGGAAAAACCACCACGCTGCGCATGATCGCCGGATTGGAGAGTATAACAAAAGGAGAGATCCTCATCGACGGCAAGGTCGTCAACGACCTGTCGCCCAGGCGGCGCAACATCGCCATGGTGTTCCAGAATTACGCGCTGTACCCCAATCTGACGCTACTTGAAAACATGGCGTTCGGGCTTCGTCTGCGCAAGATGGAAAAATATAAAATCAACGATATCGTAAGCGAACGGGCAAAAAAACTGGAAATCGACCACCTGATGGACCGGCTGCCCAAAGACGTTTCGGGCGGCCAGCGCCAGCGCGTTGCGCTGGGCAGGGCCATCGTGCGGGATCCGTCGGTATTCCTGATGGACGAACCGCTGTCCAACCTCGACGCGAAGATGCGCGTACAGATGCGCACGGAGATCACGCGGATCCACAGGGAACTGGGCGCGACCACCGTGTATGTGACACACGACCAGACGGAAGCCATGACGATGGGCAACCGCATCGTGGTGATGAAAGCCGGGTTGATTCAGCAGGTGGGAACGCCGGAGGAAATATTCAACGAGCCGGCCAACCGCTATGTGGCGGGCTTCATCGGCACGCCTCCCATGAATTTTATAGGCGGACGCCTGATCCGTACGGACAAGGGCTTTGCGTTCAGCAACGCCTTTATGCTGATGTTGATTCCTGAAGAGAAACTGACCCCGACGCTGGTCAAATACGCAGATCACGACCTGATCGGCGCCATCCGTCCCGATTACATGACGGCGAAAGCCGTCAACGGGAAAGGCAAAAACATGGAAAACGGATTTTACGGGACGCTGGAATTATCGGAACTGGTGGGCGCGGACAGGTATCTGCATGTGCGGTACAACCAGCAGAACAGAAGCGAAGCGCCCGTGGTCATCCGCGCTTCCATCCATGACCGCTACGACGAGGGTACGAGGCTGCTGGTACAGGCGGATATGAATATGCTGTTGTTCTTTGATATCAACTCCGGCAAAAGAATACTGTAAGGAGCGGGAACATGCGCAAGGGTTTATTTCCGGTGATGATCCTGACGGCGTTGTTCCTGTGCGGCTTCGCAGCTTCCGGCGAGGCGCTTTCCTATCAGGAGGTCATGGCCTTCCGGCAGGACGAAGCATATGCGACGCAAGATATCACCGTGCCGATCGCGGAGTATACCGTTCAGGGAACGACGATCGAAGAAACCCGGATCAACTGCGAGTTTGCCCTGCGCTGGGGAAACGGAGAGGACGGCAGCGTTACGTTTTCCGTCGACGTGCCGGAAGCCGGTTTGTACCAAATCAGCGTACGCTACGCGCAGTTGGACGCCCACAGCGGGCAGATAGAGCGCGGTCTGCTCATCAACGACGAAGCGCAGTTTGAAGAATGCGGGAACTTCCTGTTTGTGAAACGCTTTGCCGATACGCAGTATCCTTTTAGTAAAAACGAATACGGCAACGACGTCATGCCCTCACAAGAAGGTCTGTTCGGCTTTTCCGACGTCACGCTCCGGGACCGCTACGCGTTTTATGAAGAACCTCTCTTGTTTGCCTTCCGACGGGGCGTCAATACCCTGACGTTTACCGGCATCAAGGGCGGGCTGGCTTTGGCGGGGATCACGCTGAAGGCTCCCGCCGCCGCGCCTGCGTACGCGGAATACAGCGCCGATCGGAAACCAAGCGAAGACTCGTCCCTGATTACCGTCGAGGCGGAGCAAGTGTCCGAGCGTTCCAGCAAAAGCATCAACCTTGCGACCGTGTCCGAGCCGGTGGTGACGCCGATCGAAGCGGGGCATAAGCTTTTGAATACCCTGGGGGGCGATAACTGGAGGACCGCAGGGGATTATGCCCAATGGGAATTTACGGCCGGGGAAGCGGGCTGGTACCGCCTTGCGTTTCATTACAAACAAAGCTTCAACACCTCCATGACCTCCTTCCGCAGGGTGGAGATCGACGGCGAACTGCCGTTTCAAGAATTAAACTGCGCGGCGTTTCCTTTCGGGGCTTCATGGCAGCAGAAAGTCCTGGGGGACGGCGAGCCGTACCTGATCTATCTCACCGCCGGCGTGCATACGCTGCGGCTGACCAGCGTGAACGCGCCCTACCGTGAGGTGTTTGCGCGCCTGTCGGCCGTCGTCGGCGACCTGAAGGCGCTGGATCTGTCCGTCAAGGAGATCATCGGCACGGACAGCGACATCTACCGCATCTGGAAACTGGAGAAATATATCCCGACCATTGCCGGAGATCTCGCGGGCATGACGGAAGAGATGAAAGCGATCCTTGCCGACATGGGCGGTATTCTGGGCGGAACCGGGGAACTCGGCAGCCTGACGGCCGCCGTGAACGACCTGAACAATCTGGCTGAAAACCATAACAACATCGCCAAAAACACGGACGCCCTGAGCGATATCTATACCGTATTCGCGGATCTCATGGACAGCGTATGCTCGCAGCCTCTGCTTCTGGACAAGATGGTTTTCGTACCGGAGCACACCGATATCCCCAATCCCGGCATCGGGTTTTTTGCCCGGACCGGGTTCTGGCTTGAAAACTTCTTCAGCTCTTTCTTCAACGCCGGAGAAACCCTTTCCGTACAGGAGGACGAGGAGGCCGTGACCGTATGGGTCCAGCGCAGCCGGGACTATGTGGATATGATGCAGCTGTTGGCCGACCAGCTGTATACGCCTGAGACGGGAATCAAGGTGAAGGTAAGCTATTGCCCGGCGGGCTCCCAGGTGCTGGTGCTCGCCAACGCGTCGGGGGAACAGCCGGACGTCGTCACAGGGGTGGATATCACGCTTCCTTTTGAGTTCGGCATCCGCAATTCGCTCGTCGATCTCAGCAGGCTGGAAGGGTTTAGCGAGCTGGTTTCCCACGTTCCGCAGGGATCCAGGATTCCGTACTACTTCAGCGGCGCGGAGTACGCGATCGCCGAAGAAGTCAAGGTCAAGGTGATGTTTTACCGCACCGACGTTCTGGCTAAGCTGGGGATCAAGCTGCCCACGACCTGGGACGAGGCCATGCAGGCGCTGAGCACACTGCTGCAGAGCAATTACGCGATTTTCTATCCCTACGGGGATTATCTGACGTTTTTCTTCCAAAACGGCGTGGAGGTCTACACCCCGGACGGTACGGACCTGGCGTTTACCAACGAAACGGGCTTCGCGGCCTTCAAGCAGTGGACCGACCTCTATCTCAAATACGGGCTGCAGGCGGAGATGGCGAGCTTTTATCAGCATTTCCGCACGGGCGACGTTCCGCTCGGGCTGGCCGATATCGACCAGTACATCCAGTTTGATATGGCCGCGCCCGATATCTCGGGCCAATGGGCGATCGCGATGGTGCCCGGCACCTATGACGCGGACGGTGTGCTGAAGCGCTGGCAGGCTGGCACGCAGACGGGCGCGGTGATATTCAAGACCACGGAGGAACGCGAGGACAGGGCCTGGGATTTCCTGAAATGGTGGCTGTCCACCGATACGCAGATCCTGTTCGCCGACGATATGGAGAGCTACTACGGCGAGGAATTCCGCTGGTTCTCCGCCAATCTGGACGTGATCGAAACCCAGGCCTGGCCGGAGGACGCCAGGGATGTGCTGCTTGAGCAGATGTCCTGGTACAAGCAGCTTCCCATGGTGCCGGGCGGTTCCTACATGACCTCCCGCGAACTTTGGAACGCCTGGACGCGCATCGTGATCGACAAGGAGAACTACCGCGCCGAGATCGAGGAAGCGGTGGAGGATATCACGCTGGAGCTGTCCATCAAGCAGCGGGAGATGGGCTATATCGACGAAAACGGCAACGTGCTGATACCGATGGACTGGATGGATATCGGCAGTCCCGCGACGGAGGGAGAGTAGCGCATGGAGCGATCGGTGAAAAGACCGCGGGGAAAGGCGAGGAATACGCTCAGGGAGATGCGCGCCAACTATGTGGCGTACCTGTTCATCGCTCCCTTTATGATCTGCTTTGCGATCTTTGTTCTGGGGCCCGTGGTGTCCGCCACGCTGCTGGCCTTCACGTCCTACGATTCGGTCCAGGCGCCGCAGTTTATCGGGTTTGGGAATTTCGTCAAGATGCTCACGCAGGACGTGGTGCTGATGAAATACGTCATTCCCAACACCATCGTGTTCGCCGTTGTGGTCGGGCCGATCGGCTATACGCTGCAATTCCTGCTGGCATGGCTGATCACCCAGGTGCCCAGGCATGCGAAAAAAGGATATATCATGGCGATCTATACGCCCTCCATCGCGGGCGGCGTGCTGATATCGGTGGTCTGGGCGGTGTTTTTCAGCAGCGACAGACTGGGCTATCTCAACGATCTGCTCCTCAATCTGGGCTTTATTCAGACGGCGCAGGCCTGGACGCAGGACAAGGCCTATCTGCTGCTGATCATGATTCTGGTGACCTTATGGGGAAGTATGGGCGTGGGCTTCCTGTCGCTGTTCGCCGGCATGCAGAACGTGGACCGCCAGCTGTACGAAGCGGGAAAGATCGACGGCGTCAACAGCTCGCTGAAGGAATTGTTCTACATCACGATCCCCTCCATGAAGCCGCAGATGCTCTTTTCCGCGGTCATGGCGATCGTCGGCGCCCTGAAGGCCGGCTCCATCGGCGTACAGCTGTCGGGGAAGAACCCGACCCCGGATTACGCCGGACAACTGATACAGACGCACATCGAAGATTACGGGTTTGCCCGTTTTGAACTGGGATACGCTACGGCGCTGTCCTTTGCGCTGATGCTGGCCATCTTCATCCTGACCCGGATATGCTTCCGGTTCCTGGGTACGAAGGAGGATGAGTAGGATGGCTGAGAAGAAGCGCAGACGGATCACGGTCAGATACGCGCTGCACAGGCTCAGGCATATCAAGGCAAGCACCGTCGTCATCCTGCTGCTCCTGACCATCGTGGCGGCCGTATCCATCCTTCCGATCATCTATATCATCAGTAACGCGTTCAAACCCCTGTCGGAGCTTTTCCTGTATCCGCCCCGCCTGTTCGTCCGCAGCCCGACGCTGCAGAATTTCTACGAATTCTTCTACTCTACGGACGTGTCGGCGATTCCGCTGTCGCGGTACATTTTCAACAGCCTGTTCGTGATGATCGTCACCGTGGCGATGACGCTGATCTTCAGTTCCGCCTGCGCTTACGCGTTTTCAAAGATGCGTTTTCCGGGGCGCAAGTGGATGTTTGACATGATCATCATCGCGCTGATGTTCACGCCCGAAGCGGTGGTCATCACACGATACCTCATCGTAAGCAACCTGCATATGATCAACACCTATTTCGCGCATATCCTGCCGCATCTGGCGCTGCCGATCGGCGTGTTTCTGATGAAGCAGTTTATCGACCAGGTGCCCGATTCCCTGTGCGAGGCGGCAAAGATCGACGGCGCCAACGAGGTGCGGATCCTGCTCAACATCATCATCCCGACCGTTCTGCCGGCAGTCGGCGCGGTAATGATCATCGCCTTTCAGAACGTCTGGAGCGACATCACCACGTCCACCTTCTATATGGTGGACGAGAGCATGAAGACGCTGCCGTATTTCGTCAGCACCCTGTCAAACGCGCTGGCCGTGGCGTCGGTGGCGCGCAAGGGGGCGGTGGCGGCCGCGGGCTTGCTGCTGTTCCTGCCCAACTTCCTGATCTTTGCCATGCTGCAGAAATCCATGATCGAAACCATGGTTACCTCAGGCATCAAATGATTGGGGCGGAAGGAATGGATAAAGTGAGAAAGCGGATCGTTCTGGCAGCCTCCATCCTGATGCTGACGCTTTTCGCGTCCGCCGCGCAGGCGGACAGCCTGCCGTACCGTTCTTTCGGCTACACCACGGACGGATGGCCGTTTTACATCCAAAGCCCCTATGTGCCTGTGGGCATCGTCGGCCAGAATCTGTATATGGCAGACGAGACCGGCGCCGTTTCAAGCGTGAGCGGGCTGAGAAACCCTTCCGACCTGTTCGTCGGCGACGACGGGATGATCTACATTGCGGACACGGGCAACAACCGCGTGGTGAAAATGACGGCGGACGGCGTTTTCCTTGCGGAATACGGCGCCGGGGAGCTCAAGGCGCCGCAGGGCGTGTGCGTGACCGGCGACGGCACCGTGTATGTGGCGGATACGGGCAACAGCCGTCTGGCGGTCTTTGAAAAAACGGGCGAGCTGCGCGTTACGCTGGGCGTGCCCGACGATCCCCGGCTGGCCGAGATGATGTTTACGCCCGTGGATCTGTCGGTGGATGCGAGGGATTACCTGTATGTGCTCCTGAAGGGGAACAACGAGGGCCTGCTGATCATGACGCCGGCGGGGACGTTCCAGGGCTTCTTCGGCCGCAACGCCACGCAGATGACGATTGTGGACAAGATCAAGCGGATCATCTATACCAGCGAACAGATCGCAACCGACAAGAACGCCATCGCCGATTCCGTAACGGATCTCTATCTTGGCAAGGACGGTTTCGTGTATACCTGCACCAGCACGCTCAAGGAAGGGCAAATCAAGAAGTTCAACGTCAACGGCGTGGACCTGTTTGACAATCTGGATACCCGGGTGGCTCTCAGGCGCCATTCGAGCATCCAATGCTCCATTACGACCCTGTTTGTGGACGGCGACGGCACGATCTTCGCCATCGACAGCGTCAACGGCGCGGTGGTCCTGTACGATTCCAACGGCGATCCCCTGATGATGTTCGGGGAAAAGCTCTCGGGCAACGACAAACGCGTCGGCTATTTCAGCGACCCGGTCGCGGTCTCCACGATGGCGGACGGCACGCTGCTGGTGCTGGACAAGGCTTACAACGGCATCCACGTATTCAACCCGACCACGCTGACCGAAACGATACTCAAGGCGGTGGCGCTGTACAACGACGGACAGTATGTCGCCGCGGAAAACGAATGGAACAGCATCCTGAAAACCAACGCCAATTATTTCCTTGCCAACCTCGGCCTGGGCAGGATCGCCTATGTGCGCAGGGATTGGACGACGGCCATGGATCAAATGCGCAAGGCGTACAACCAGGAGTACTACTCCGATGCGCTGTGGAAATACCGAGCGGAAGTGGTACAGGAAAACGCGGGCGCGGTGATGCTGTGGCTTTTGGTTGCGGCGGCCGCGTACCTGATCCTTTACAAGGTATTCCATATCCGTCTTTTCAGGCTGATCCGCAAGGGCCTTCATAAGCTGCACGGGGTCACGATCGCGCCCCTGTACCGGCGTGTGCCGTGGCTCGGACGAACGTCGGCGGAACTCCGGTATTCCCTGAAGGTCATGAAACATCCCATCGATACCTTATACATGGCGACACGCGGCGGGAGCGGAAGCATATCTTCGGCGTTGGTCCTGTTCGTACTGTTCATCCTGGTGATGATCGGCGAACGGGCGCTGACCAACTTCGTGTTCGATATGTACGGAATACGGGGGGTATCGCTGTCCTCCGTGCTGATCACGTCCATCCTGCCGGTGGTGCTGTGGGTGGTCGGCAATTATCTGGTCGGAGCCATCACCAAGGGGCAGGGAACATTTCGCGGGATCGTCATCTCCACGGTGTACGCGCTGATGCCTCTGATCCTGCTCACGATCCCCCTTGCGCTGGTCAGCAACGTGCTGACCCAGGCGGAGGAAAGCATCTACTGGATCGGACGCGCCCTGCTGTATCTTTGGACCGGCATACTCCTGTTTATCCAGGTCAAGGAGATCCACGGCTACGAAATGGGGGAAACGGTACGCAATATCCTGTGGATTCTGTTCGTGGCGGCAATGACGGTCGTGGCCGTCGTCGTGGTCGGCGGGATCCTGTTCCAGGCGTACAACTTCCTAAACGAGTTTTTCAGGGAGCTGCTTGCCTATGCTTAAGAAAGCGCTGATTACCCTGGCCGTGCTCGCCGTGTTGACAGGTGCCGTATTGCTCATCCGCCATGTGAATATGAACAGGGAAACGCAGACGGTGTTTGCCCCGGTGCAGGAGGATGAGATTGCAAACGACAGCTTGGTTAGACTCGACGGCAGCGGGTACAAACTTGTGCAGGAAAACGAACTCCTTGAACTCTACGTCAGCTTCGACGACGGGAATATCCGGGTGGTCAACAAGGAGAACGGCTTTGTCTGGCGCTCCTGCCCCACGGAGGAGGAGATGGCGCTGGATAAAAGCAACGCCCTCTGGAAGAACAACCTCCAGTCAGCCGTCATGTGCGCTTACACCGTAAGCGAATCCAGCACCGATCTCAAGTACTTAAATCCCCTGGCACAGGAGACGCTTGTGACGGTATTTGAAATGAAAACAGGCGTGCGCGTGTATTTTGAATTTCTGGAACCCGCGGTCACCTTTGCCTATGATATCGCACTTCAAGACGATCATCTGATCGTGGATATCCCGTCCTACCTGATCTCGGATCCCGGGGAGATATACAACGTCTCCTCGACGGGAAAAAGGACGCTGGATAAAAAGACTTCCTGCCTGATCGTGGACATGTACCTTTTCCCAAGCCTCGGCGCTACCCGAAGCGACATGGGCAATACGGGCTGCCTCCTTGTGCCGGACGGCAGCGGGGCGCTGATGGATTTCCAGTCTGACAAATACGTCAACAGCCAGTTCATCGGCCATGTGTACGGCGCGGACTGGGCGCTGTACAACGGCTACGACCAGCAGCTGCAGGCCGAGTTCAACAAACCGGCCATCCGTTACCCGGTATACGGCGTGGTGCGGGACGGCAATACAATGCTTGCCGTGATCGACAGGGGAGAAACACAGGCGGATATCGTCGCATCCAAGGCGTATGTGCAGACGGGCTTCAACTCGGTCAACTCCCGCTTCAACTACCGTATGAAATACAAGGTGGTCACCAATTCTGCCACGGGTGACGGATACCTCCGCTATACGACGGAAGGTCTGGAGGACGTCCGAAGGCTCATGTACTATTTCGGTACAGGCGATTATGTGGATATGGCGCAGACCTACCGCGGCTACCTGATGGAAACCTACGACCTGCATCAAATCCAAGATGCCGAAGCGCTGCCGCTGCAATTGAATATCGTCGGAGGCGACGAGGAAAGCGGGCTGGTGGGCGCAAGCTTCATACCCATGACCACCTTCGAGCAGGCCAAGGAAATACTACAGTATTTCAAGGATAATGGTATTGAGAGCGTGGATGCGGTCTGCTTCGGCTGGGCCAAGCGGGGTGAATCGGTAGAATATCCCGACCGCTTCCCCGCGGCGGCCGGTCTTGGCGGCGACAGCGGACTGACAAGCCTGGCCGGCTTTGCCAATGAGCTTGGGATGGACCTCTACCTGGACGACGACAACATGACGCTGGACAGCCATAAAGGCGTCAGCGTGCGCAGGGACGCTGTCTACAACATCCAGAACAATCCGCTGTTTAACGGCTGGTTTGCCAACGCGGGCCGGATAGCGGCCACTTTTAATCAATCGCTTGAAACATACCGCGGCTATGGCATCTCCGGCATTCAGGAGTATATGGTGGGCTGGCTGCTGCTGACGGATTATTCCCGGATCTCTCCCACCACACGTGAACAGATGAAGCAGGCGCAGCGCGATCTGCTGATACAGATGAAGGAGGAATTCAGCAGCCTGCTGATCGATTCCAGCAATTCGTACGTGCTGATGGACGATATCACGCTGACCTCCCTGGCCGGCGGCTCCTACCTGACCATCCTGGATGAAAGCGTGCCGTTTTATACCATCGCGCTGCACGGGCTTGTGGATTACCTTTGCGGCGATTATATGCGTTTCTACGAGCCGTGGAAGCAAGTGCTGGATACGGTGGCTCTGGGCGGCAATATGAGCTTCTCGGTGAGCTGGGAGCCTACGGAGGATTTGAAATACTCCGACTCGTCCTGGTATTACAGCACGGAGTTCAGCCTTTGGAAAGAAGACATCGTAGCGATGTATCAAAGGATGCGGGATTACTCGGAAAAAACCAGGGCAAGCTTTATCACCGGATATACCAAGCTGACGGCTGACGTTGTGCTGACCACATATGACAACGGCGCACGGGTGCTGGTGAACTATGCCGACGAAGCATACGACTATCTGGGCATCATCGTGCCCGCACGGGACTTTGCGGTTGTTGAAGGAGGAGAAGACGGTGCGTAAAAAACTTGGGTACGAAGGCAGACAGAAGCTTGTCGGAACCAGCTTCATCGCTCCGTGGGTGATCGGCTTCCTTGCGTTTACGGCGTTTCCGCTTTTCTACTGCCTGTATATGTCCTTAAATAAGGTCACGTTCATGACCGACCACCTGCAGATGGAATGGCTGTGGTTTGAGAACTTCAGAAAGGCGCTGCTGGAAGACGCGGAGATTCCCAATAAACTGCTGCAGACCTTGGGCCAGTCCGCCATCATCATCCCCATCATCGTCGTGTTCGCGCTGATCATGGCGTTGATGCTTAACGCCAAGTTCCCGGGCCGGGGCTTGTTCCGCGCCATTTTCTTCCTTCCCGTGGTATTGACCAGCGGCAACCTGATCAGCATCCTGACCGACCAGGGGCAGGGAACCATCAGCTTCCTGCAAAGCGATACGGCGCAGGCGCTGATCGCGAACCTCAGCGGCACGTGGGGCACGGCGCTCAAAACGGTGCTGGCGAATTTCCTGGTCATCCTGTGGTATTCGGGCGTGCAGATGCTGCTGCTGATCGCCGGCATGCAGTCCATCAACCCAAGCACCTTTGAAGCCGCCAGGATCGACGGCGCCGGCAAATGGGAGATCCTGTGGACGATCACGCTCCCGGCGCTGATGCCGTTTATCTTCATCTCCATCATCTATACGATCGTGGATCAATTCACAACTTCCTACAATCCCGTGCTGGAGGTCATCACTTCGCACTCCAGAAGCATCAACACGGGGTACGGGTACGCCAGCGCCATCGCCTGGCTGTACTTCTCGCTCATGCTGATCATTCTGGGCGTGATCATACTGATCTTCCGGAAATCCCTGGGAATCATCGGTTCGTCAAAAAGGAGGCCATCATGAGAAAACTGCCGTTTCCGCAATTGGCAGGGCCGTTCACGTTTATGCGGCGCAGGTTGGGATTCATGCGCAGGCTTCCGCTGTATATCCTGCTGACCGCCTTTGCGCTTTTGTACCTGGAACCCGTGCTGTACATGCTGAGCATGGCCTTTAAGTCAACGACGGACATTACCAACGCGACCGCCAAATGGATTCCGCAGTCGCCCACCCTGAGCAATCTGAGCTATGCCATAGACACCATGGACGTGATGCCGACCTTTCTGGAAACCGAGAACTGGTGGGAAGGCATGATGCGCTCCAACCTGTTCGTGTCGATATTGACTACCTTCCCCGCGGCGCTGATCCAGATGTTCACCTGCGCGGTGGCGGGCTATGCCTTCGCGCGGCTGAAGTTCCCGCTGAAGCGGACGCTGTTCGTCTGCCTGATGGTATCCTATATCATTCCGCCGCAAACGGTGTTCATCCCCTTGATCTGGGTGTTCCGGGCTTTGGGCGTGATCAACAGCCCGCTGTGCTTTATCCTGCCGGCGCTGTTCGGCTGCGGGCTGAAGGGCAGCCTGTTCGTCATCATCTATATGCAGTTTTTCAAAAAGCTGCCGGAACAACTGGAAGAAGCGGCGTATATCGACGGCGCGAGCACCTACAAGGTGTTTTTCCAGGTCATGTATCCACTGGCCAAGCCGGCCCGCATCACGGTGTTCCTGTTTTCCATGGTCTGGCATTGGAACGAAACCTATCTCACAGGCTTGTTTTATTCCAAGATCGGGACGCTTGGAACCGCGCTGACCGCCATCAACGTGCCAAACGGCGTGTATTCCGTGGCGCTGATGGCGGTGAAAATCGCCGGCGCATTGATTTTCGTCGGGCCGCTTCTGATCATCTATCTCCTGACGCAGCGGCACTTCACCGAAAGCATCGAACGCACCGGCATCGTGGAATAGCTTGAATTCTGGAGGAAAAGAATATGGACATCATGGAAGCCAGAAAGGCATTTCAAAAGTCGCGGAAAATCTATGAAAGCGCGCTTCTGCGGTTTCACGGCGCGGACGGTTTCGACGTGTACAATTGCTCTATTCCTTTCCGGTGGCAGGGGAAGAATTATCTCTTCGGCCGCGTGGAAAAGCGCGAGGATTTCGCCAGCTCCGCGACGATGCTGTTTGAGCGGTTTGGTCAGGACGAGTATGCCGCGGTGCCCTCTGGCATGGCCTATCCCCTGGAGGATCCGTATGTGACGTTCGTCCGCGGGGAATTGATCCTGGGCGGAACGCACGTGCGCAAGAGTCGGGGCGAGCTGGAGGCGTTCTACGGTTATTTTTACCGCGGCAGCCGGCCCGACTGGATGACGCTTTTCACATCCGGCCCCGTCAATATGAAGGATATCCGGCTGGTAGAGCTGGCGGACGGCAAACTGGGCGTATTCACCAGGCCCAGGGGCCGCCATGTGGAGGAGGTTTACGGCTCGGAAGCCGTAATCGGCTTTACCGTGATCGACACGATCGATCAACTGGATGCGGAAACCATCGAAAAAGCCCCGATCATCCCCGAGCTGTTCGGCCGGGGCGAATGGGGCGGCTGTAACCAGTGCTGCCTGCTCAGGGACGGGTGTGTAGGCGTCGTCGGCCACCGTTCCTACTTCAGCAAAGACGGGCAGGGCGTCGACCAGCAGGTTTACCTGAATATATCCTTTATCTTTGATCCGGATACCCACAGGGCCTCCGGGATGAAGATCATCGGGGACAAGCAATGCTATCCGGAAACCGAAGCGATGCGGGAAGACCTGCGGGACTGCGCCTTTACCAGCGGCATCGTTATGCGCTCGGACGGAAAGGCGGACCTGTACAGCGGGCTTGGAGACGTGGCCGAGGGGCGCATCACCATCGACAGTCCCTTCGGGGATCTACTGTGACGCCTCCGGCTCTTTGGCGGGACCGTCGCCGACTGAATCCCGCTCGTTGAGTTCTGCGGGCAGATAGATGCGGGTGAGGATATCGTTGCAGCCTTCCCGTATGTCGCATAAGGTTTCTATTCCCCTTCGGGCGAAGGCTCTCACGTCGATGCTGACTGAGGTCAGCTTGGGCTGGTTGGTCTGCGCCAGGGTCGTGTCGTCAAAGCTGATCACCGATACGTCCTCTGGGCACCGTATTCCCTTGGCGGTCATGGTGCCGATCAGATAATGGGCGGCCATATCGCAATGGCAGA
Source organism: Clostridiales bacterium (assembly GCA_016930575.1). GTDB lineage: Bacteria > Bacillota > Clostridia > Christensenellales > Aristaeellaceae > CAXXOK01. The sequence continues at coordinate 16,140 of JAFGGL010000069.1, forward strand.
CGAACGCCGTGGGCATTTGCGCGGGAAGATCGATCATGGGCTTGTACATGCCGCTTTGCGTATCGTTGTTGACCAGCGTCCACGCTTCCTCGTAGGGGAGCCCGTTCATCAGCAGTGCCCGGCGGTATCCGTAGAACCTATCGGTGATGCTTTCCGTGGAGCCGATGGGCCCGACGAACCCGATATGCCTGTGCCCGCGCCGGATCAGGTATTCCGTGACCCGGTATCCCCAGTAGTAGTTATCCGTCAGTATGGCGTACTGCCCGGGAATCTCGCTTTCAAAATCCATCAGCACCGTGGGCATATGCAGCCCCGCCAGCAGGCGAAGGTAGCGCTCCGACATTTCTCCGGCTATCGCGATTCCCTGGAACAGTTCCGTTTGAAGCTGGGGCGGCAGGGAACCCTTCTGTTCGTCGGAGTTGTTGACGATCATCAGGGTCGCGTGATGGCCGTCCTGTATGCAGAATTTGTTGAAGTAATAATAGATCTCACTGTAGAAAGCGTCCGTCTCCAGAAAGAAATGCTTGGAAACGATAAACGCGAATTTGCAGGTATTTTCGGCGATGACGCGTTCATATCCCATTTCCTGGGCAAGCGCGAATACCTTCCGGCGCAGTTCTTTGCTTACGCCTTTCTGGTTGTTGAGCGCCTTGGAAACGGACACTTTTGTGATATTCAATTTGCTTGCGATATCCTGCATGGTTACTTTACCGGATTTCACCCGACCAGAGGGCATAATAACTCCATTCCGCATACGGTTTGCCGTATGCTGCAAGTAATATTGTAATTTTATGTTAGTTAGCCGATTTTGTCAAATCATAATAACTAAATACACAAAAGTATATTTAAGTTAGCAATGTTGGTATACACGATAAAGCATGATCAAACGCCCGGCGGTGATCGTGATTCAAGACAGATCCCTGTACCCCAGTTTTGCGCCGCAGCTTTCGCGGATGATCAGCGCCGGCGCGCGGATGAGCGTAACGGGCGCTTTTTGGTTTTCGGAACTGGAAACGAGCTCTACGATAGCCGTGCGCGCGCGTTCCTCGGAAAACAGATCGATGGTCGTCAGCGGCGGCAGGGTATGCGGGCTGAAATAGGTGTTATCGCAGCCGATCAGGGCCATATCTTCCGGCAGTTTCAAGTTCATCGAATGCAGTTGATGGATGGCGCCGACGGCGACCAGATCGCTGAACGCGACGATCGCGGTGGGCCAGCGGTGGCGGGGGATGGTCGTCAGCATCCTAAGCACGGCGATTTCGCCGGTTTCGGCGGTAAAGCCCGCCGCGCCGTGGTATGCGTCGTCCTTGACGAGGCCGAATTCCTCCACCGCCCGCAGGTAACCTCTGGCGCGCGCGCCGGACGCAGCCAGCGTCTTGTTGCCGCCGATGAAGGCGACGCGACGGTGCCCCATCATATGCAGGTGCTGCACGGCCTGGAACATCGCGGTTTCCAGGTCGTTGTGCAGGAAGGTACATTTTACGGTATCCAGGGGCGGCGAGATAGCGACCAGCGGCATGTGTTCCATCAGCCGGTTGAGCGCGACGGGCAGGTCCGGACGCACGGCTTCGAACACGCCGCCGATATACAGCGCGCCGCGCAGGCGCCAGTGGATGATGCGCCTGGCGATTTCCGTCATGTCGTAGTCCTCGCCGTCGAGCAGCTGGAAAAGCATCGTCTGGTAGCCCAGACGTTTTGCCTCGCGGTTCGCGGCCGACAGGATGCGCCCCCAGTACTGGTCTCTCGTCTCCGGAATGATCACGGCGAATGTCTGCCGCGCCAGGGAAACCTGCTGCCGGAGGTTTTCAAGCGTTGTGAAATTGTATGCGCGGGCAATGGCTTCCACCTTCGTGCGCGTTTTCGCGCTGACGTTCTTATGCCCGGAGAACACGCGGGAAACCGTGGAGGGTGCGACGCCCGCTTCCCTGGCGATATCGTATATGGTCCGTTTCTTTGCCATCGGCGATTTCCTTTCCCGTTTTTCGACAGACAATACGGAGGATGATACTTCATTATATACGATGCGGATACGCAAATCAAGATAGTATTGGAACAAGTTCCAGATTATTAGCGAATCGAATGGGTAACTATCAGGAAATCTGTTGACACTGGTCATATAGTGTGCTATATTGACATCAAACAAGGCGATTATATGGGATACTTGCGTCAAGCGCGATGAATAATGGAACAAGTTCCATATTTCGTCAAAATTGAAGGAGGATATCAGACAATGAAAAAAATCGTATCTCTGGTACTGGCAATTGCAATGCTGCTGGCCATACTTCCCAACATTGCAGCAATGGCGGAAGGTGAAAAAACCACGCTGAAGGTTGTATCCTGGGACGTATACTCTGGTTCTGCCGCCTGGCACGCTGCCATCAAAGATGGGTTTGAAGCGGCGTATCCGAACGTCGAAATTGAGTATGTCGATTTGGTAAGCGGCAACGAGTACGCAACGGTTGCCGGCGTACAGCTTGCTGGCGGCGACACATCCGACGTTTACTTTATCAAGGAGATTCCGCAGATACAGCAATGGTCGGATCAGGGCTTCCTGGCCAACCTGGACGAGCTGGTCGCGGAAGTGGATCTGTCCGGCCTGATGGGCATGGAGAACAACCTGCGCGCAAGCGACGGCCTTCTGTACGCGCTACCATTCCGCTCGGATTTCTGGGTGATGTTCTACAATAAGGACATCTTCAATGCGGCCGGCGTACCGTATCCCACCAACGACTGGACCTGGGCTGAGTACGTGGAAATCGCCGAACAGCTCACCCAGGGCGAAGGCATCGACAAGGTGTACGGAACTTACCATCATACCTGGCTGAGCGCAGCCGTCAACTGGGCTGTCTGCGACGGTGTATACACGTTTGGCGACGGCAACTACGATCCGCTTAAGTACTTCTATGAGATGATTCAGGAACTTGAAGACGCGGGCGCCTGCATGGAATACTCCGAAATCAGAGCGTTGGGTATCGGCTATCGCGACATGATCTACGGCGGCGATACCGCCATGCTGCCCATGGGTACCTGGCTGGTCGGCGGTATGATCAATGAGAAGGCCGCCGGAACGTTTGATTTCGACTGGAGCTTCGCATCTGTGCCGCATAAGGACGACATAGCAGCGAAATCCACGTTTGGCAACCTGACGGGTGTCAGCATCAACAAAAATGCTACCAATCCGGATGTGGCCTGGGAGTTCGTCAAGTGGCTCAGCGGCGAAGAAGGCGCCAAGGCAATTGCGGCAGTCGGCACGCGTCCGGCGTATGTAAGCGACGCTGTCGTTGCGGCATACTCTTCTGTAGTAGGATTCCCGACGGATGCCACGGCGCTGGATGCGCTCCTGCCGAACATGGTCAGCATCGAAGTGCCTCCGGGAGCAAAGGTGCCGGAGCTTATGACCATCGTTAATCAAGAGCATTCTTTGATTATGACAGACGAAGTGACCATCGACGAAGGTATCGCTTCCATGAACGAACGCGCGGCGGAAGTCATGGCAGACTAATCCGGCGAATACGCAAACGGGGAGGAGGGATTCTCCTCCCCGTTTCTTAATCACAAAGAGGAAAGTGTGCGATGGCTACGACTGTAAAGCAAATTCCCACGTATAAGCCCGGAAAACGCCAACGGAGAAACACGCTGATAGCATATTCGTTTCTGGCGCCCAACCTGATCGGGTTTGCCGTCATTACGCTTATTCCCGTTATTCTATCGGTGGCGCTGGCATTTTTCAACTGGAACGGCGGGACACTGGACAAAATATCATGGGCAGGACTGGATAATTTCAAGCTGATATTCGATAACTTCAGTTTTACAAAAAACGATCTGGGAATATCGCTTAAAAACACAGTACTCTATACTGCGGTTTCGGTTCCGCTGACCATCGCGTTCTCACTGGGGTTTGCCATGGTGCTCAACCGGGCGGCCAGAGCAGCGAAAACGTTCCGCATGATCTTCTTCTTCCCGTATATCGCGTCGATCGTCGCGATATGCACCTGCTGGAATTATATCCTGTTCAAATACGGACCGGTCAATACATTTTTAAATTATCTCGGTTTGCATATGACAAAGTCGTGGACACAGTCAAGGGACTTTGCTATTTGGTCGTTGATTATCGTCAACGTCTGGCGGCATGCAGGCTATTATATGGTTATGTATATCGCGGGCTTGCAGAACATTCCAAAGGAGCTCTACGAGGCGGCGATTGTGGACGGTGCCAACGCATGGCAGAAGTTCCGCAAAATCACGCTGCCGATGCTCACCCCGACTACATTCTTTGTATCCATCATGCTCACGATTACGTGCTTTAAGGTGTTTGACATCGTGGTGCTGATGACCGAAGGCGGGCCGGGGCGTGCAACGCAGATGCTGGTAACCTATATTTATGAGCTATGCTTTACACAGATCAAGTACGGCGTAGCCAGCGCTGTGGCGATGGTGCTGCTCGCCGTCGTGGTGCTGATTACGATCTTCCAGTTCAAGGCTGAGAAAAAATGGGTCAATTACCTGTAGGGGAGTAGAAGTAGAAATGTCATCGGCTTCCGTTCAAATCTCGGGAAAGCGCACGACGGCAAGGTCCATGACCTATACTGTGCTGAAGCTTTTATTATTTGTTCTGCTTGGGCTGTTTACGGTTCTGGCGCTGTTTCCGTTTGTTTGGATGGTTTCGTCGTCGTTGAAACTGGAAACGGACGTATTTCGCTATCCGATCGAGTGGATTCCCAAAGTGCCCCATTGGGATAACTATATCAAGATTTGGCAGCAGGTTCCGCTGCTGGTGTATTTTAAGAATACAGCGGTGCTCTCCGTCGCCGTCACGGGCCTTCAGGTGCTAACCTCAAGCTTTGCGGCGTATGCATTCGCTAAAATGCGTTTCAGAGGCAGAGACGTGCTGTTTCTGTGTTATATCGGCACGATCGCCATCCCGTGGCAGACCTATATGCTGCCGCAGTTCATCCTGATGCGTTCGGTGGAGCTGTATGATACGCTGATGGCGCTGGTGGTGCTGCAAAGCTTTACTGCGTTCGGCGTGTTTCTTATGCGGCAGTTTTTCCTGAGCATCCCCAACGATTTGAGCGAAGCCGCGCGAATCGACGGCCTGAACGAGTACGGCATCTGGGCCCGGATCGTCCTTCCGCTCAGCAAGCCGGCGATCGCAACGCTGAGTATTTTCACGTTTGTGGCAACATGGAACGATTATATGGGCCCGCTGATCTACTTGCGAAGCGACTCCGTGAAAACCGTCCAGGTCGGCCTGCGGCGTTTTATTCAGCAATATACTTCGCAGTTCAATCTGATCATGGCGGCGTCGCTGTGCTCAATCATCCCCATGGTGGTCGTGTTTCTATTCCTGCAGAAATACTTTATTGAAGGTATCGCGACCACGGGTATCAAGGGATAACCGCAATCATCCGCCGGCTTGCGCCGGAAAGGAGTATTTCATGATCGGACCGATAAGCCAAAACCCGCTGCGGACGCGGGCGGATGTGGAACATACGGCGCTTGAACTGCTAATGCCGCTGCTGCCGTTGCTGTCACCAGGCCGCGCGCGCATCCATGCCGGGGAGACCGGCGCGGTGTATCCGCCGGACATTGCGGAGATGGAAGCGTTTGCGCGTCCGCTGTGGGCTATTATTCCGATGCTTGCGGGCGGCAGCGAGCGCGTACAGCCGCTTTGGGAGCTTTGGAAACAGGGTATCATCACAGGCGTTGATCCCGCGCATCCCGAATACTGGGGCGAGGTCGACGATTACGACCAGCGCCTGGTGGAGATGGCGGTCTTCGGCATGGGGATGGCGATGATTCCCGAGACTTTCTACTTCTCACTGCCAAAGCATGCGCGGGAGAACCTGTACCGCTGGCTTTCGCAGATCAATCGGAAAACCATGCCCAAGAACAACTGGGTGTTTTTCCGTATCCTGGTCAATCTCGGGTTTGAGGCTTGCGGACTTCCGTTTGACCAAAGGCAGATCGACGAGGACTTCGCGCTGATCAACGAGCATTACGAGGGCGACGGCTGGTATTACGATTATAAAGATCAGCGGGATTACTATATCCCGTGGGCGTTTCACTTTTACGGGCTTGTGTACGCTAAGCTGCGCCCGCGTAGCGGGAACGCGGAAGAACTTCTGAAGCGCGCTAGGCTGTTCGCGCCCGATTTTGCCTGCTGGTTCGATAATCAGGGCGAGGCGATCCCCTACGGGCGCAGCCTGACGTATCGGTTCGCGCAAAGCGCGTTCTTCGCGGCGCAGGCGTACGCGGGCGCGGAAACGGACGCGGTAGGATACGGCAGGATGAAGCGCCTGCTGCTAAGTAATCTGCGCAATTGGCTGAAGCAGCCCATCTTCTCGCGGGACGGCCTGCTGACCATCGGGTATCATTATCCCAACCTCCACATGGCGGAGGGCTACAACGCCCCGGGTTCGCCGTACTGGAGTATGAAAACGTTTCTGTGCCTCGCGATGCCGGAGGATCATCCCTTCTGGCAGGCGGAGGAGAAAGCGCCGGACGTACCCATAAAGAGCAGGCAGCCCCACGCAAGGCAGTTGATCGTGCGTTCGGACGGCGGGAAGCACGTGATCGCTTATCAGGCGGGCGGGCATTGCCCGGAGCATACGCACGCGGAAGCCAAGTATGAGAAATTCGCGTATTCCACGGCGTTCGGGTTCAGCGTTCCCAAATCGCGCCTCAAGCTGGACGCCGGAGCGTTTGACAGCATGCTGGCCGTCAGCCTGGACGAAACCTATTATTACCCCCGCTACGGATGCGACGCGTTTGCGATTCTGGACGATAGGGTAACGGCGACCTGGAAACCCATCCCGCAGGTGACGGTGGAAACGAAGCTCATTCCCCTGGGGATGTGGCATATCCGCAGGCACCGCATCAATACTTCGGTCAAAATCACGGTCGCGGAAGGCGGTTTCGCCATTGCGGCGGACGGGAACGGAAAAGCCGCGCTGCAGACGGATTCGGCAGGCGCCGCAGCGGTCACACCCTGGGGAATCAGCGGAATTAAAGCGCTGAAGGGGTATCAGTCGGCGATGGTCCTGAAGCCGGAACCCAATACCAACCTGATGGCGCCGCGTACGCTGCTGCCGACGCTGAACGCCGTGCTGGAACCGGGAGACCACGAGCTTGTCTGCGCTGTGCTGGGCACGGTATCGGGCGATCCATTACATTGGCAGAACTTACCCAAGGAGGTAGGGGAACTTGCATAACTGGGCACAGGTCACATTTGAAAAGTTTGCGCGCAAGTACGAACGCTCCGCCGCGCTTGCCGCCGCACAGGATATCATCCCCTACAAAAGCGACGGCAGCCGCTGGGCGGGCTCGCCGTACGAAGGCGACGCGTGGTGGACGGGCGGTTTCTGGCCCGGCGTGATGTGGCAGATGTACGCCGCGACCAAAAAGGAGATATTCCGATCGGAAGCGCTGCGCGTGGAGGCGCGGCTGGTTAAGGAACTCTGCTATTTCAAACGCCTGTATCATGACGTCGGGTTCATGTACCTGCTGTCGTGCGGCGCGCACTTTTTGTTCAGCGGCGACCGGACGTCCAAGCGCAACCTGCTGCACGCCGCCACCATTTTGGCGGGCCGGTTCAACCTAGCGGGCGGCTATATCCGCGCCTGGAACGAGGACAAGGCGGGCTGGGCGATCATCGACAGCATGATGAACCTGAGCCTTTTGTTCTGGGCGAGCCGCGAGACGAAAGATCCGCGCTACGATCAGATCGCCGTCAGGCACGCCGACACCGCGCTCAGGGAATTCGTGCGGGAGGACGGCAGCTGCAACCATATCGTGATCTTTGATCCGAACACGGGGGAAGCGCTCAGGAAACCGGCAGGGCAGGGCTATGCCGAGGGCTCGAGCTGGAGCCGCGGACAGGCGTGGGCGCTGTACGGGTATACCTTGAGTTACCTGAGTACAAAGCTTACGCGGTATCTGGACGCCGCGTGTAAAATCGCGGATTACTTCATGGAGAATATCCGCCCCGACGGGCTGACGGACTGCGATTTCCGCCAGCCGAAAAAAGATGACCGCATCGACAATATCGCCGCCGCCTGCGCCGCGTGCGCGCTGATCGAACTCAGCCGCTTGCCGGAAACCGCCCGTGCGCAGGAATACCTGAGCGCCGCGGAGCGCATGCTGCAGGCGCTGGATTCGCTGTGCGCCGATTACACCGACGCCACCCCGGGCGTGCTTATGAAATGTACCGCCGCCTACCGTGACGAAGGCGCGGGCACGCACATCAACATCGTCTACGGGGATTATTTCTATGCGGAAGCGCTGGCGAAGCTCCAGGGAAGCGACCCGATGCTATGGATGTGCGAAATGAAATAGCAGCTTCGACGCAACCAAAAAGGCCGCGTATTACGCGGCCTTTTTGTGAAAGAAGAAATATCAGCTCGCAGTGTCCGTGCCGATGACCACGGGGCCCAGCGGGCGGACGGAGAGCACCGTGGCGGCGTTTTTGCCAAACAGCGTATCCATCGTATCTACGAAGGTATCCAGCAGTTCCAGCGGGACGAAGTTCAGCGTCGTGCCCGCGAATCCGCCGCCGTGCACGCGCCAGGCGCCTTTGCCTGTCAGCAGTTTTTCCGCTGCCATCAGCCCCAGCATGATCTCCTGCCGGTCGGGCGTCGCGTAGGTGTTTTGTAAGTATATCGCGCTGCTCCTGCCCGATGCGATGATGCCTTCGAAAAATGCCGGCAGATCGTCGTTACGCAGCGCGTCGGCGCAGCTTGTGACACGCTCGTTCTCTTCATAAAAATGCTGTGCGCGCAGGACGGCGCGGTCGCGGGTTTCCGGCGGAAGCGCCTTGCGGAGCGCGGGGATGTTTTCAAAGAACGTCTCCTCGGGCACTTCCCGCAGCACAGACTTGCCGAAATGCTGCGCTACCAGGCGCATCTCATGGGGGATGGCGGCGTAGAAATCCGTCAGATCGTTGTGGCTGCCGCCCGTGTTGACGACGACGACCGCATAACCCTTGGCGGTAAAATCATAGGAAATCGTCTCGATCTTCGGTTCGTCCGTTTCGAAGTCGATCGTGATCAAGCCGCCCATGCTGGAGGCCATCTGGTCCATCAGGCCGCTGGGCTTGCCGAAATACTGGTTCTCGGCATACTGCGCGCATTTCGCACGCTGCACGGGATCGATCGTTCCGTCATTGTACAGCGCGTCGAATATCGCGCAGACCAGCACTTCAAACGCAGCGGAAGAGCTCAGCCCGCTGCCGGGGAGTACCGTGGAGGTCGTCACCGCGTCAAATCCGCCCAGCCGGAAGCCGTATTCTTTCAGCCAGCGCGCGATGCCGCGCACCATGGCCGCTGCCGATCCTTTTTCCGCATCCACGGCCGCGAGTTCTTCAACGTTCACCATTACGGGATTGTGCCCCTCGCTGTGCACCGTGACGAGCGAATCCTGCCGCGGGCTGACGACGGCCAGCGTATCCAGGCTGACGGCCGCCGCCAGCACCATGCCGCGGTTGTGATCGGTATGGTTGCCGCAGATCTCGATACGCCCGGGCGCGCTGGCGAACAGCGTATTCTCATGCGCTCCGAATACCTCCCGGTGGCGCGAAAGCAGGCGCGTATAGCGTCCGATCTGCTCCTCGGGCACGCCGCTTTGACTGCCGTACAGCTCCTTCAGGCGACCGCCGAGTAGTTTTTCCAGGTTTGCCATGATGGTTTCATCCGCCTTTCCTTATGCAAGATATCCGAGTGATTTGAGGATAAACAAGAAGATGAAAATCGTCACGCCGGAAAACGTTGTGGTGAAAATCACCTGCTGCGCGGCGAAGTCTACGTCGCCGCCGAGCTGCTGTGCCATCGGATAGCTGGACACGGCGGTGGGGGAGGCGTACAGCGCGATCAGCGCGGCCAGGTTGATATCGCGGATGCCGACCAGCACCGCGCCCGACAGGAAAATGACCGGGAAGACGATCAGCCGCACGATCACCGAGGCCGACAACAGCCGGATGCTTGTTTTCGCCTTGGAGAAATCGATGTTCGTGCCCAGCAGGAACAGCGCGAACGGGGTGGCGATGCTGCCCAGTTTCTGCACGGGGATATCGATGATTTCGGGAAGCCTAATTTTCAACAGCAAAAACGCAAGCCCGAGCGCCGTGCCGATGATCAGGGGGTTGAGCAAAATGCCCTTGACGATCTTCCACACGGTGGTCTTCCCGCCGCCGTACAGGATCAGCGCCACGGTCGACAGGACGTTGAAGATCGGGATCACGCAGATCACGATCACCGCGGCGATGGAGATATCGGCGCCGGGGTAGATCAGCATCACCAGCGGGATGCCGTAGATGGCGTAGTTGGCGCGTCCGATGCCCTGAATCACAACGCCGATCAGGTTTCGCTCCTTCACGAGGCGGGGAACGAAAATGAACAAAAGCAGGAAGCACAATATCACCGTGACGACCGCGTAGAGGATGGTGGTTAAATCCACGGCGACGTCGATATTGGAATCCTTCGTGTTGTAAAACAACAATAGCGGCAGGAATATATAAAAGACCAGGCGGTTGCCCTGCTTGACCCCCTCCTCCCCGAGCAGGCCGATCTTGCGCGCGCCGCAGCCAGCCGCGATGATGAGGATGATCGGTACAACGGTATTGACGGAGAACAGCAAATCACTCCACATGGTGCGCTCCTTTTACTGGAATGGGAAATATGCCTGAATATAGCGGAAGATCGCCTGGGCGATGGGCGCCGCAGCGCCGCCGCCGCTTGAACCCTCCTCCACGAACACGCAGACCGCGTAGGGATAGCGGCTGTCGTCGATGAATCCCACGAACCATGCATGGGTCACGTCTCTGCCGTCCAGCGAGCTTTCCGCGCTGCCGGTCTTGCCGGCGATGGAAAGGCCGTCCACCTGCGCGGCCGTCGCCGTGCCGCGTGCCACCGTGTCCAGCATATAGCTTTTGATGGTCGCGGCGACGTCCACACTCACGGCGCGGCGGTATTCCCTGGGCGTCAGCCTCAGCCGCACGAGCCCGCCGGAGCTTTCCACCCGGTATAAAAGGCGGGGCTCCATCATCACGCCTTCGTTGGCGATGGCGGCCGCCACCATGCACATATGCAGCGGCGTTGCGGCGATCTGGCTCTGCCCGTCGCCGCTCCATGCGATCTCCACCAGCGTGCGGTTCTCGGTGGGGTATACGGAGTTTTCCACCACGATGTCGCGGAACAGGAAGTTTTCGTTGAACCCGAAGCTTTCGGCGGTCGTTCTCAGCGCGGTGTCGCCCAGCATCAGCGCGAGCTGCGCGAAGGTGTTGTTGCAGCTGACGCGGAACGCCTTGGGAAGCTTCAGCTTACCGTGCTGGGCGTTGCCGTAGTCGCGGATGATCGTGCCCATGACTTCTGTGGCGCCGGTGCAGGTGAATTCCCTTTCCTCGATGTCCTCCAGGTTTTCCAGCGCCGAGGACGCCGTGATGATCTTGAACGTCGAGCCGGGCGGAAGGGTCGACTGCACGGCGCGGTTCCAGAACGGATGCCGGGTATCCTCCTTCACAGCGTCGGTGATGTTGACGGGATCGAACACCGGGATGCTCACCAGCGAGATCAATTCGCCTGTCTTATAGTTCAGCACCACGGCGGCGCCGCTTTTTTCCTGGGTGCGCACGTGGGTGTTGAACGCCCGCACGATCACCGTGTTCAGCATGGAATCCACCGTCAGCGTCACATTGTCCCCACGCCGCTGTTCGCCCTGTAGCAGCGCTAATATTCGCTCCGGCAGGGTGGCCTCAAAGCCCAGAAGGTAGCCGGCCTGGAAGGAATCCACGCCGTTTGCCACGTTGCCGTCCCTGTCGCCGATCACGTGCACCACCGCTTCGCGGGCTTCCTGGTCCTCCTGGTATACGCGCCCGCCGTCCTCGTCCGTCGTGGCGAGTACGACGCCGTTGCGGTCGATGATATCGCCTGCGATGACCTCGTTCTTCGCCTCGCGGTAGCGGAGGTTGCGCGAGGAGGAAATCCAGCGGTTGCCGTACACCGTGACCGAATACACGCCGTACAGACCGGCCAGCAGCAGCAGGCCGATCAACAGCAACGTCACTAGGCGAAAACGGTTGTGCAGCGGTTTCATTCAGGATCTCCTATTCATCCAGGGAGGCAAACGGAAGCGATTCCCCGTCCACGCGGCTGTGGCTGACCTCGTAATCGTAGGTCAGATCGTCCTGGTTCACGGACGCCACGCCCTGCAGAAGCCCGATCAGCCCCATGCAGCTGACGAGCGAGGTGCCGCCGTAGCTGACGAATGGCATGGTCACGCCGGTCAGCGGGATGAGCTTCAATACACCGCCGATGATCACGAAGGTCTGCAGCGCGAGCATCACGGTCACGCCCATGGCCAGAAGGCCGTGGAAACTGCGGCGGGCGTTCCTGGCGATGAACGCGCCGCGCAGGATGAGGATGGCGTACATGATCAGAATCAGCACGCCGAAGATGATGCCGAACTGCTCGCAGATCACGGCGAAGATCGCGTCGGTATGGTAGACGGGGATGATGGTCGGGAAGCCCAGCCCGAGCCCCACGCCGAACAGGCCGCCCGAGGCGATGGCCATGAGCATCTGGGCGATCTGGTAGCCCGTGTTTTCAAAGTCCATCCACGGATTGAGCCAAACGGCGATGCGGCGCTTGACGTGAGCGAATTGGTAGTAACCGTACACCGCCGACGCCGCGCCGCCAAGGATTCCGGCGCCCGTGATCCACAGATTGCCGGTGGACGCGTAGTAGAGAAACAGCGCGGTGGCGTAGTAGATCAGCGCCGTGCCAAGGTCGCGCTGGAACATCAGCACGCCCATGCAGATGACGGCAAATATCAGCCACGGCCAGAAGCGCCGCCGGCTCATGTAGTAGCTCAATACAAGCAAAAGCGCGAGCTTGACGACTTCGCTGGGCTGCAGGCTGATGCCTGAGACGATGATCCAGTTGGTCGCGCCGTAAACTTCCGTGCCGAATACCAGCGGCAGCGCGATCAGCCCAAGCGCGCATACGGCGATGATGTAAATAAACACGCGCCAATAGCGGATGTAGCGTACCAGCAGGATGCAGACCAGCATCACGAGGATGCCAGCGCCGTAGTACACGGCCTGCTGCATGCCGTAGTTCGTGCCTTTGACCAGATCGGTGGAGTAGAGCACCAGTACGCCCAGCGCACACAGGAAATTGGCAACGGAAAGCAGCAGCTTGTCCGCCGGGAAGAAGCGCGGGAGCCACATGGTGGCGATGTAGATCAGCGCCGGCACGACCGCCGCCAGCGTAAAGCCCTGCCAGTGCAGTTCGCCCTTGAAAGCGATCAGCAGAAACGCGCTGAAGAAGAACAGCATGATGGCCGATACGAGCTTGCGGTCCGGCCTGCTCTGGAGGCTGCGGCGGAAGCGGGAGGATCTGCTCATCTGTTTTTCCCTCCCCGGAACAGCCTGTCCCAAAGGGCGCGCTTGGCCTTTTCCGCCTCGTCTTCCTCCGCGTATATAGCCGCCTCATCCTTCCCGTCGTCCACGGGAGGATAGAACACCTGGGAACCGTCCTGCAGTTCGTAGGCGTTGGGCCCGGGTTCGTCCGCCGGCGGCGGATATTCATCTTCTTCGTCCGTATCGTCCATCTCCGGCGGGTAGAATTCCCGCTCTTCGTTTTCCTCGTCCTCCATCATGGTCTGCCAGGCGGCGATCTCGTGCATGCGGCGGACGGGATCGGAATGCGGCGCATCCGCAAGCTCCTCGGGAAGCGTGGTTTCGTCATCGTCCAGCGGCCTGCGCTGCGCGCCGGTCTCGCCCGCGTACTCAAAGCCCGAGAACATCCTCAGCCGCATCTTCGCCTGCCCGACGGTAAGCGTTGAGCCGTGTGCCAGATAGGCGCGCATCCGCCTGCCGATCAACTCCTCGCCGTCGGCTATGATCATCCTGCCGCGCATCGGCTCCACGCGCAGACCGTCCGTATCGTCAAAGGTGTACCACATGTGCCGGTTGGCGATGCCGCCCGCCGGAACGCACACGTCGTTTGAGCGCAGATACCCGAGCACGCCTTCGCGGTTGACGGGGAGGCAGGTGCCTTTTTTAAGGATATCGTCGCCCTGCACCACCACCAGCTCGCCGATGTACCCGGCGTCCGGCAGCAGCCTTACCCTGCGTTTGAACTTTTTACGGTCTTTGACATACCACCTGTAGCTGCGCCAGGCGATGATGAACATCAGCAGCAAAAACCAATAGCGCGCCGCCAGCGAAACGATCTCGTAGATATCATCGGGCAAAGCAACGCACCTCCTTGGGAAAAAATCGGGAACCCTCAGTCGTCGTCGTGCAGGCGCATTTCCTGCAGGTATTTCTCCAGCTTCCGCTTCACGCGCTGGAGGGCGTTGTCGATGGATTTCACGTGCCTCCCCAGCATATCGGCGATCTCCTGATAGCTTTTCCCGTCCAGATAGGCCGACAGCACGTCCTGCTCAAGCGAACTGAGGACCGTATCCACCTGATCGCGGATGGAAAGGATGTCCTCGCGCCCGATGATCAGCTCCTCGGGGTTTTGGGCGTGGCCTTCCACGATCACGTCCATCAGCGTGCGGTCGCTCTCCTCGTCGTAGATGGGTTTGTTGAGGCTCACGTAGCTGTTTAGAGGCAGGTGCTTCTGGCGCGTCGCGGTCTTGATGGCGGTGATGATCTGGCGCGTGATGCACAGCTCCGCGAACGCGCGGAAGCTGGACAGGCGCTCCAGCTGATAGTCGCGGATGGACTTGAACAACCCGATCATGCCCTCCTGCACGATGTCCTCGTGGTCGGCGCCGATCAGGAAGTAGCTGCGGGCCTTGGAGCGGACGAAGTTTTTGTACTTGCTCAGCAAATACTCCAGCGCCACCCGGTCGCCGTTTTGCGCCATATCGACGATTTCCTCGTCTGTTTTTTCCCCGAAACGCAGCTTCAACGTCTCCTCCCAGCTGAGTTCGGGGTGTTCTTCGGGTGGGACGGAATAGGCGGGCGTTTCGGTTCTTTTGTTTTTCCGGGGGTTCATCGTCATCTTATGTTCCTGCCTTGGAGTTATTATCTGGACCGCAGCACGGCGTAGAGCAGGATGCCCGCCGCGACGGACGCGTTCAGGCTGCCGATCTTGCCGCGTATGGGCAGCGCCACGGTTTTATCGCACTTCTCCAGTACCAGACGGCTGATGCCGTCGCCTTCCGCGCCGATCACGATGACGGCGCCGCCGGAGAAATCAACGGCCGTGTAGTCCTCGCCCTCCGTATCGGCGGCATAGGCCCAGACGCCTTGTTTCTTGAGCATATCAAGCGTCGCCGCTAGGTTGACGACGCGCGACACCATGATGTGATCGATCGCGCCCGCGCTTGCCTTGACCGCCGTAGGCGTCAGGCCTACGGCGCGGCGCTCCTGCACGATCACGCCGTGCGCGCCCGCGCATTCGGCGGTGCGGATGACCGCCCCCAGGTTGTGCGGGTCGGTGATGCCGTCCAGCATCACCAGAAAGGGTTTTTCGCCTTTCGATTCGGCAAGTGCGAGCATCTCGTCAACGCTGTGGTATTGATAGGCGGAGGCAAACGCAAGCATGCCCTGATGGTGCGGGGTGATGGCGTCCAGGCGGGCGCGGTCCACCTCCTGCACGGGTACGCGCCGTTCTTTGGCCATGGCGACGATCTCCCTTGCCGAACCGCTGAGCTCGCCCCTGGCGACCATCAGCTTTTCGATGTCGCGTCCGCTTTTGAGCGCTTCGCGGATCGGATTGCGTCCGCTCAACAGGTTTTCGTTGATGGACTCCTCCATGGGCGGCTGCGGGCGATAGGGGGCGGGAACGAAAGGCTTTAC
Source organism: Clostridiales bacterium (assembly GCA_016930575.1). Taxonomy (GTDB): domain Bacteria; phylum Bacillota; class Clostridia; order Christensenellales; family Aristaeellaceae; genus CAXXOK01. Next base: position 31,951 of record JAFGGL010000069.1, read on the forward strand.
GACAGGCCTTTGTTCGCGCTTTTGTTCGGCGTAGGGTTTCGGGGTGATGTGATCGCCCCGTACGCGGTTGCTTTGGCCGGTTTTTGCGGTATAGCGGAGATCGCCGGTGGATGCCGACTTTCCGTAGGTACGCTTTGCGGGGGCAGCTTCCGCCGGTTTGCGCGTGTTGGGCCGGGTTTCACCTTCTGGTGCCGGTTTGCCGTAGACTCTCTTTGCAGGCGCGTTGTCGTCCACGTTTTTTCGTGTGCCATAACGGGGCTCGCCGCTCGCGGGTTTGCCGTATGTCCGCTTTGTGGGCGAAGCGGTTGCTTTGCCTTTGCGTGCGCCTGCATAATTCGCGCCCTCGTCATTAAATCCGCCGCGCTGCTCCGCCTGGCGGCGCTTTTGGTCGCGCGTCTTGCGGCTTGGTGCCTTTGAATAATATGCCATAGGGTTCCCTTCTTTTTACAAATTGGATTGTTCGTGCGCCGCGACGAACTCTTCGCGTTCCATCCGCACGGCGTTCATCTGCCCGCAAGATTTCTCCCCCTCGGGGCATTTGCCGCGCAGGCAGCCGGGGCCTGCGTCCGCGAACAGCTCGGGTGTTACGCCGTAGCAAAGGGCAAACACCGTGTCCGCCAGCTGCCGGATCTCCCACTGGGCGCGCCTGCACATCCGAAGCGCCAAAAAGTGCTTGAGTTCGCGCACGTTCATGGTCATCAAAAGCCTGGTTTCACAGGCGTTGGGGAGCACGAAGCGGGCGTCCTCGTTCGTGCCGAGTTTTTCCTGCCAGTCCCGGTACCAGAATAACATCTGGTCCATCTGACGGGCATATTCGTCCACGGCCTGTTTGCCCAGCGCTTCCACGGCGGGGGGCACGACGTAGCCGAAGCCCTTTTCATAACCGACATAGCGTTGGCTCTGCACGCTGAAACTGGCGATGCGGTGGCGCGTGAGCTGCGCCAGCAGCGCGCGGCTGATCCCTTCGATCAAAAAGGTGAAGGAGATGTGCTCCATCACGCTCTCGTGGCCCATCTTGAGTATCTTGCGGATAAACGCGCGCTGGTCGTTTTGCTCGATGCGGTTAAGCAGCGCGGACAGGTCTCCGCCCGCATAGCACATCTTCGCGGCCAGCGCCGTCAGCGCTTCGCCGTCCACGGTATGGCGTACAAGTTCTACCCTCTGCGTTACTTGCGGCACGGCAGTTCTCCTGTCTGTGTGATGGATCGCGGTTATAACCGCTTAAAAAGCAAATAATCCATATGCTTACCCAGTATCCATGATAACATGAACCCCTGCCATATTCAAGTTTATAAACGTGTGCCGGACATAAAAACGGCGCCCCGAAACCATTGACGCTCAAGGGCTTCCGTGATATGATTTCTGTGCGTGTGGGCATGGTGGAATGGCAGACACAAAGGACTTAAAATCCTTCGCCGCAAGGCATGCGGGTTCAAGTCCCGCTGCCCGCACCAAACGTCGTCGCGGACTTCGCTAAGTTCGCGACGACGTTTCCTTTTCAAGGAAACGTCATCTCTCACTCCGCTCCGTCGCTCCTCCTCTCGCTTCAAGGCAGGCCTTGAAGCGGGTGGACGAGGTACGTTGTGGGGATTACGTATCACGCGCGACGACTTTTTCTTTGCGAAGAAAAAGATCATCTCTTGCTCGCTCCATCGCGGCTCCTCTCGCTTCAAAGCAGGCTTTGAAGCGGGTGGACGGGGAACGAATGAATGAAGAACGCGGAACGAAATAGCCCGCGCCTTTTGACGAGACTTTGGGCGCGGGAAGGGTAGTTATAAGTGCTGGAAAACAGAACATAAAAGAACAAAAGAAGGAAGGTTTAATAGATTTAGGAAGGTTATGTTTTTTATCCTTTTAGGCTTGTCAAGATTGGATGTTGTCAAGAAATATCGGATGGCAAGCATACAGAGGTATTTATCAATTATGTAACGAAATTACATATAGAGTAAAAAAGTAATAAGGAGGCAATTATGAATGATTGTGGACGATTTGATAAACGATACTATTTTCAACCTGATAGTGAAAAATCAGAAATTTATTCACAACTTTATTTTAGTGAATTCAATATAAAAGAATTTAACAAGCGTAAAAGAGAATTTTTAAGTTTAAGTTTCAATAAACTTAATGATCAGGAAATAAAAAATGAGATCAAAAAGCTAATCTCTTTTAAAAATCCAATTACTAGTCAAAAGTACTTTTATGTACCAACTTGGGCTTATAGATGTAATAAAGGTACAAGAGTTTATAGAGTTAGAAAAATTGCCTTTGATCTGAAGAAATTTTATTCTCCTGATATAAAAATATTAAGGGATTTTTGGTATCCTCCAGAAAGTTATATTAAGGACTATGAAAGGCTTAACTATCCATGTGAATCATTGTTATATACAACCCAAACTCCCGAGATAGCAATAAATGAAATGAAAATCCATACAGATGAATACTTCATGCTAATTACATATGAGTTAGAAGATGATATTGACTTGACTATAATTGGCTTAAGTCAAAGAGATTCTGATTTACTCAATATTGTAGATGTTAAGAAGAAGGTTCTAAACGATTTCTTTTTTGAAATCTTCACCAGTGATAGTACTGAAAATAATCTTTATAACGTAACCTCTAATTTATTGAAATTTTGTTTTTGTTTACCTTATCCAAGTCAAGGTGGATGGTTTTATCCATCTATAAAATCAGAAATGGGATATAATTGTTGCTTTAAACCAGATATTGCTGATAGTAAAATGAAATTGGATGGTGTAGAAATATGTAAATTAGATTCAAAGTATAAATATATAATACAAGCTGTTATGGCAAATATCGATGAAAATAACGCATTTACTTACCATCTTATTGGTAGTGAAACTCAAAAAAAGTTATACCCACATCTTTCCTTATGCGAGTGAAGGTATCTGCGTCACATAACAGTACAGTGCGATAGGTGCAGTTATCATTCCCGCGCCTTAACTGCTGTTTTCTTTTGTTCTTGCTTTTTGAAAATCCCTAAAACCTTACCATACCCTGCTACTAAACATATAGAGGGGCAAAGAACTCCTAAATAATGTATGGGGAAAGTAAGGTTAATGGACTTTGAGGTAGATTTATTTGTAGGAAAGCAAGGCGAGAAATTCGCAGCTAACCAATTCGCCCGCACACCGCGCAGCCGCCTTCGCCGGTTTCGCGAAGCGACGGGGGAATGGCGCTGACTTCTTTCATGACGGTGAGTGCATCAAATATTTACAAAATAATACTTGAGTGCTATAATCGTTACAGATTTAACAATCGGGTACCCCGGCACTTAATGCGAATGCGTTTTCAGCAGCCACCATCTGTTCCGATCACGATATCAAGGAATAGAAAAAGGAATCCGGGTCGTTTTCAATATATTGATATCCATAATTCTGGAGGTCTTAGTATGAAAAGAACCTTAATGTGCGCGCTGGTTGTTATCGCGCTGTTCGCAGCATTGTGCCTGACCACCGCTGCGGCAAGCGCGGAGGCGGGAGAACAAGATCCGTTCGCGGTGCTTGATTCGGTTTCCCTGATTCCTGAGAGCCAGCTTGTGAGCAAAGATTACGAGCAAAGCGGTGATATCACGCTGGTTACGTTTGAATACCGAAATGCAACGATCCAACAGGTCGTGGCGCTGATTGAATCGCTGTTTGAAAACCGCTGGTATTTTGTAGAAAACCAATTTCGCAAAGGCCATACCTATACGCTTGACCTTGCGTACAGCATAGAGCCGGGGAATTTGGTTCTAAACCTCACCGTGGACGGCGGAGCCGTCGAATGGCCGGAAACCATGTGGCCCTCCGTGCAGTGCGGCGTTCCCGCCTTTCCCTACGGTCAATATGCCGGGGTGGACGGGGATGCGCCGTTTATGGGCTCGGACAGCCGCTGCTTCCTTTATGATAACGTCACAGAACAGGAAATCAGACATTATCTGGAAACGCTGGACAAGGCCGGGTTTATCCGCGATGAAGATTATGGCTGGTACTCGTGTTGGCCGTACAATGTGGATATCGGCCTGGGCGACGACGGGCAGGTCCGAATCAACGTCGGCGAGGATATGCCGGGCCCGGAAACCTCTCCGCCCTCTTGGGACGTGCCGGTGGACACCTCTTTCCTCGTGATGCTGATCGATACGGCCGTAACGGTCCATCAGGAGGGGAATATCTGGACTGTCTCGGCCAGAAATATGTCCCTGGAGGATTTGTACTACTTCATCTACATGGCGGAATTCGATTGGTCGCCACTGGACGACCAATACCGAATGGAACTTCCGGATCATTCCTGGCAAATACAGATTGCTGCGTTTGATTCCACCGAGCAGACTGCGGAGATCACCTTTACCTGCCCGACGCTGGAGTTTACGGATTACCGGTATGTGGTCACAAGCGGGTCCTACCTGCCGGAAAACGCGCTGTCCGGGGTAAGGGAGGAATTTGGTAGCGCGGCGCAGCTGGCGGACTGGGATGTGATCAGCGCGCTGTATGGCGACAGGTTTACTGCCTTTATGAACGCCGCGGGGATACAAACGGATGTTGACGTTTGGCTTGAGCGCGCAGGCCAGGAATACGACGGACGCCGGCATTACTTCCTGGCCCGCATCAGCGCGCAGCGCCGCAATTTCGCCCTGTACGATTTGATCGGCGACCTTGCGTGGCTTGGCACATGGTACGGCATCGAGATGCCGGCGTTGGTGAAGCTGCCGATAAACGGTGCGGATACGAGCGATGGGAATACGGACGCTGACAACGAAGATACGGATCCGTACGACAGCGATTACGACACCCTCGGCGATGAGGATACCGTGACGCATCCCCCGCTGCAGGTTGATGATCAATTTAAATATACCAGAAATTTTCAGGAGACCTTCCACTATAAAGACAACTATTTCGCGGAGGATTCCACGATTTACAACGACAGCCTGTCCACGATGTCCCTGTGCCTGGCCATGTCCGCATTTGCCAAGCCGGAAAACGACACCGGCGGTTTCCAGCCGTATGCGGACCGCAGCGCGAATGTGCGGGATCTGCTGACGAAAGCGGGCTTTTCCAATATCGGAACAAACCATTGGTTCACCGTCGTGCCGACGCTGGATTCTATCGGCGTCGCGGCAGGCAGCAAACTGGTGGATTATGACGGCGAAACCTATACGCTGATTGCCGTGGCCATTCGCGGGGGCTACTACGAGAAGGAGTGGGCCAGCAATTTCACCATGGGCGTGAACGGCGAGCACAGCGGGTTCGCCTATGCGAAAACGCAGACGCTGGATTATATCAGGAGTTACATCACGGATAATCAGATTACCGGCAAGGTCAAGCTATGGATCGTCGGGTACAGCCGCGCCGGGGCCACCGCGAACCTTACGGCGGCGGCCATTGACAACGGCGAAGTGCTGTCGGCAGGGATAACGCTGAACCATGAAGATCTGTTCGCCTATTGCTTCGAGCCGCCTGCCGGCGGGTATAGTGAGGATGTATCGGCGCAATGGAACGCGCAGTTCCACTCGGCGCAGTACAATAATATCTTCAACATCGTGAATCCGGCCGATCCGGTGCCAAAGCTAGCGCCAGCGGTTCTGGGATTCAGCCGGTACGGTACGGATATCACGCTGCCGTCCAAATCGTTTGATTCCCAGTACGAATCCAAGAGAATTGCAATGCTGCGCTTCTACTATTCGCTGCCAAGCATTATCGCCGGGGAAACCAGCTATTCAATCGACGATTTCCAAGTGGTATCCGTCCTGCCGGAAATTAACCTGCGCAGCTCGATTACGAGCGCCGCCGGAGGCGCGTGGGGATTTCTCTCGGGGATTGGCAGCGGCGTGATGGATGTTCTGTCCAGCGGCGCTGATGCGGCCGGCAGTCTGTGGAACTCCTATTCGGGCCCGCTGGGTGACCTATACGACGAAGCGGCCGCGGACGCTGTGACCGTCGGCAACTGGCTTTCGGACGGGGTTTCATCCATGACTGATTTTGTGAACAACTATACGGGAGGCGTGGTATACAATACGATAAACAGCATAAACGACGCGGCGTACAACGCGAAACTGTATGCCGCCGAAACGGCCATCGACGGCGCGAACGCGGCGCTGAACAAGGCGCAGGATCTGGCGGATGCCGCTGTCGCCGACGGAAACGCGGTTATCAACTACGTTTTTGGAAACGTTCCCGACAATACCAATCAGGACATATTCCTGGATATTCTGATTTCAAGAATTGCTCTGGAGAATGTGGAAACACGTTCCAACTATCGTTTAACATGGCAGGATCCGCTGCGCGCGGCGGTCGAGGTCAATAGCAACTGGAACGATGATTCGATGGATTTGTTTCTGTCGATATTGAAAGAAAAAATGGCGCTGAAGACGCAGCAGTTCTTTCGAATCATCTATTCGGATTCGGGCAGCACCGCCGACCTGCGGAACCTGGTTACCCCTATCGTAACCGAAAGCCTGCGGGAGGCCGGGATTACCAGTTATTCCGCGGTTGAAATCGCTGTATGTACCCGCCTTATCATCGACCTGATTGCCGATGTAATCGTAGAAAACCCGCTGTTGATTCTGACCGTGTATGAAAACTCGGGCAGCCTGGAAAACGCCCACACGCAGGAGGTATGCTTCGCGTGGCTGATGTCGCGCGATCCCAATTACACGGCGCCGAACGATCCGTCGACGGGCTCAGGGAACGCCGATTCGGGAACGACGGCGGATCTGTCGGCGGCTGTATACAACGTTTCCTTCTATACCGACATCAACCAGGGAGGCACTTGCGTTGTTCGCTCCCCCGGGCAGTATTCGTTTACCCACCTGAATATGGGGTTCCCCAACGACTCGCTCTCCTGCATCCGCATCGGGCAGCGGCCGGACGGGCACATCAAGGTCGTGCTGTACCAGAATACCTATTACAACCTAGAGGATGAGGGCACTGTGCTGATCTTTGATCAGCCGGGCGTGTACAACCTGACGAATTATAACTTCAACGACGAGTGCTCCTCCTACGAGATCTTCCTGTTCCCCAACGACTGATTCAGACTTTGCTTATTCAGCCGCCGCACGCCGCGCAGCCGCCTTCGCCGGTTTCGCGAAGCGACGGGGGAAGGGCGGTGCCTACGTCCTTCATGGCGGCGATGAGGCAATCGACGTCCAGCGGGCAGGTAAGACCGGCCAGGGCCATCTGTGCGGCGCACAGGGCCTGGGCGGCGCCGGCGGCGTTGCGGTACACGCAGGGGATCTCCACAAGGCCGTCCACGGGATCGCACACCAGCCCCATAGAGTTCATCAGCACGAAGCCGCAGGCGCCTATCGCCTGTTCGTCCGTACCGTTCATCAAATGTACATACGCCGCTGCGGCCATCGCCGCGGCGCTGCCGCATTCGGCCTGGCAGCCGCCTTCCGCGCCGCTGACGGTGGCCTGCAGCGCGATGACTCGCCCGACGGCCGCCGCCAGAAACATGGCGTCTACAAGGGCGTCGTCGGGCAGTCCGAGGCTTTCCTGCGCGGCGATGAGCACGCCGGGCAGTATGCCGCAGCTTCCCGCCGTCGGCGCGGCGACAATCTTGCCCATGCAGGCGTTGTTTTCGGCGATCGCCAGCGCGTAGGCGCCTGCCTTGGCGGTGATGCCGTACAGTTCCGTATCGGCGGCGGTAAACAACTTCGCCGCGTTGCCGCCCACCCGGCCGGAAACCGAGCGCAGATCGGGATTTAATCCTTCTTTCAGGCTTTCTTTCATCACGATGAGCCTGCCGCGCATGGTTTGCGTTACGGAAGCTTCACTCGCCTGTGCTTCCTTTGCCTGCCACGCGGCGGCCGCCTTGCTGATCGAGCCGTATCGTTTTCCCGCTTCCAAAAGCGCATGGATCGTATCCATATCGTTATCCCTCTTGACGGTCGTTGGTGAATTTCAGATAGGCCACGCTGTAGACGTTCTCCAGGGCGGACAGCTTCTCCGTCAGCCCGGCGTCCGCCTCGCCGTCGATTTCCAGCGCCACCATGGCGCCGCCGCCCAGCACCGTGCGGGAAACGAGCATCGCCGCGATATTGATCCGCGCGGCGGCGATCTCATGCGTGATATTTGCGATCATGCCATATTTGTCCAGATAATGAATCACCAGGGTATTGGCGTGTCCGGTGATCTTCGTTTCGTGCCCGTCGATTTCCTGGATGCGGATCTCCCCGCCGCCGACGGAGGCCGCACGCAGGTTCACGCTGCGCCCCGCATCGTCGCTCAGGTCGATGACGACGGTGTTTGGATGGGCGTTTCTTACCGTTGCGCTGTAGAAATCAACTTGAAAACCCGCTTCGCCGGCCAATTCCCGGCTGTCGCGCAGGCGCGGATCGTCGATGTCCATATTCAACATCCCGCCGATCAGCGCCTTGTCCGTGCCGTGGCCTTGATAGGTCTTTTGAAACGAGCCGCACAGCCCGACGCTTGCTTTTTTGGGCGCGCCGCTCAGCAGCATGCGCGCGGCCTTTCCGATGCGCGCCGCGCCAGCCGTGTGGGACGAACTCGGGCCGATCATCACCGGGCCGACGATATCAAACAAATCAGGCATACAAAACCTCCCCGCCGTGCCGATATTCGCAATATATACCAAAGCGGACGGGGTTTCAACCCATAAAGCGGGGATGTGTGAAATATATCGCGAAATATGTTACTATCAGGATATAGCAATGCAAGGATGGAAACGCGGATGGACGAACGGATTCAGCGTGAAAAACAAAGGCTGCGCCGGAGCTTGCGGAAGGTCGCCGAAAACCTGCCGGAAGATTATATCGCGCGTTCCGACTTGGACATACAGAAAAATTTGCTGACACTGGAGTTGTGGACACATGCAAACGTTGTTTTTATCTACGTCAGCATTGGACAAGAACCGCAAACGCGGGGCATCATCCGGGCCGCGCTGGACGCGGGCAAAACTGTCGCCGTACCGCGCAGCCTTGCAGACGGATACTTGGAAGCGCGCGTTATCGCCTCGCTTGACAATGTGAAACCCGGACGCTTCGACATCCCCGAGCCTGATGAAACAACCCCGGTTTTGCCTCCCGACGATATAGATTTGGTTATCGTCCCCTGCATTGCCGCAGATAAGCAAGGCTATCGCCTCGGCCATGGCGGCGGGTATTACGACCGCTATCTCGCACAGGTACATTGCACAACGGTATGCCTGTGCCGCGAACGCTTGCTGAAAACAGCATTACCCCGCGATGCTTTTGACATTCCCGTGGATATCATCGTCACGGAACGGGAGTATTTCCATACTCGTTGATACCCGGTATGAAAGCCGGATTGCTAACATCAAAACACCGCTGATGCTCCAGCGGTGTTTTTTGTAACGCCTGTTTTGGTCAGCAGCGATTTATTTCCTGCTATACGGATCCGAAATCAGAGCTTTCATCTATTGATGTTAACGTATCGCCCTCAATAACGCATGCGTTCTTTGTTTCCGTGTTACTACGCAATGTAATCGGATTGACGAATGTGCAATCAATAAACTGAAGTTCCTTAAGATTGCTTTCGACGATTCTTCCGTTCTTGAACTTGCACTTATAGAATACCGTTCCCTTCAACGATTTTCCGGCAAAGCGAAAATCGTCTATGATACATTTTTCGAATTGGATGGTAGCGGTGCATTGAATCAGATGCAGTTTCTGGAATGTGCATGCGGTGAATTTTACGTCGCTGAGCGTGGTGCTGTATATGATACAATTCTCAAAATGCTCATGATAGAACTCCGTCATGTACAGTAAACTTTGCACGACAGAGTACTTGCCTTTGTAGCGGTTGAATACAAAGGAAGCTCCTTTCATGCTGCATTCGCGGAACGTAACCTGGTTGAAAGTGTTGCGGTAGAATCTCGCATTGTCTAGCTTCGTATTAAAAATCCTCACAGAAACAAAAAGACAACTGCGGAATTTTGCTTCGGTAAAGTTATCATTGACAATATAGCAGTTTTTATATGTCATCAGCGTGGCTTTAAACTGATTGCTGACACAATCCCTAAGTACACATTCTTCTAGCGTAGTCAGGCGCAGAGCCTTATGATAGAAATCGACATGGTACAGAATTTGCGATGCATATCCGATAAACGGACCGATGTGCAATTCGCACATCGCTTCTCCAAACAGGGAAGAGGCTAATGACAGAAGCCTGGAGATGTTCTGAATATCGTAGGATGTTTTTTTGTCGCCGAATGTTTCCAATAGGGAGGCGTCGAGTTTTGTTTCCGGCGGTTTTTTCAACACCAGATCGACTTCCTTGTTTGATAATTGTATACCACTGGCTGCTTTTTGTGCTTTTTTAGGCATCTCAAGGTAGATTTTCCAGATCAACCTGTTGATCATTTCCAGGAAATTATGTGCTTTTTTACTATGCTGCAGCAGCGCTTGCCGTAGCCGTGTACGAATCACGATGTCCATTTCCAAGGCGCATAGATAAAAAACCTGTTCGTAGGATTCTTCACAGTATTTTGTTACGGTTTGCAGCGCACTGAGCTTTAAGATGATGATGCTGTTGGTATCCGTTTCCTCTGCAACGGATTGTTCCGTTGTCGCTTTGATTTCAGAGAATTGCTTAATCGCTGCCGCATACACTTTTTCGCGATGATCTCGTACATATGCGCGCAGTTTATTGAAGGCTTCCAATCCCACCCAGACCGCCGCGACGATTGCAAGGACTGTGGAAATTATGGAAAGCAGCGTATCAATTGAATCTTTATTTACAGTCAGGAACGGTAAAAAGGTTGCTTTGGAATCATTGGTTACAGACGAAAGATTTAAAAGGATTTCTACCATTAATTTTACACCTGCCTTATACAGACGCATAACGAATCTGAACGGGGGAGTATAAGAATTGTTGGGCGGTATGGTGATTGAGCAGACTTGTCGGGATTTAGTTGTTTAAATTTGTTTCAATCATAACATATGCTTGCAGTGACAGCAAGCAATAATTAGTTCGTTAAGTCTGTATGGTTTTCAATGTTGTTTGGATCGCGGACAACTATTTCTTGTGCGTTTCCTTATACTGCTTCTGCCCGCCGGATAAACTGAACACGCGCTTGAAGCCCTTGTTCATCAGGATATTCAGCGCAGCGTTGCCGGTCACGCCCTTGTTGCAGTAGGTCACGGTGATCTCGTCCTTGTCCAGCGTCTCCGCGGCGGCGCGCAACTCGGCGTGGGGGATGCTGCGGGCGGTACCGATATGCTCTTTTTTATACTGTTCGGGCACACGGGTATCGATCAGCGTATACTTCTCGCCGGACTGCATGATGTTGTCCAGTTCCTGCGCCGTCACCTGCTTGCGGTCGCGGTGAATGGCGTTTTCCAAAATCATGCCCGTATACATCACCGGGTCCTTCGTCGTGGAAAACGGCGGGGCATAGGCCAAATCGAGGTGGAACAAATCTTCTGCCTTCATTTTCGCGGTAATGGCGGTCACGAACACGTCGATCCGCTTGTCCACGCCGCCGAAGCCGACGATCTGCACGCCAAGCAGCCGCCCGCTCTGCCTGTCCGCAACGCATTTAATGATCATTTCCCTGCCGCCCATATACTTAGGCCGGTCCGGTTTGGTGTTGTGGCAGACAACCACGTCGAAGCCCTGTTCGCGTGCTTCATGTTCATTTAATCCCGTCTGCGCGACGGCCAGGTCGAACACGCGGAAGATGCCCGTTCCGAGCACGCCCCGGAATTCCAGGTTTCCACCCGTCACGTTGTCGCCCGCGATGCGCCCGGTCTTGTTGGCGGTGGAACCCAGCGGGCGGTAGAACGGCTTGCCCGTGACCAAGTCGAAGTGCTCGATGCAGTCGCCGCAGGCGTAGATATCGGGCAGGTTGGTTTGCATTCTGGTATTCACGCGGAAGGCGCCGGCAACGCCGAGTTCAATTCCGGCGGCTTTCGCAAGCGCCGTATTGGGCCGCACGCCCGTGGATATGATCACCATGTCCGCTTGAATTTCTCGCCCGTCGGCAAGCGTCACGCCGCTGTCCGTGATCTCCCGCACGTTCACGTCCGTATACACGGTCACGCCGTTTTGTTTTACGTATTCCTCCACATGCACCGCCATGTCGGCGTCAAGCGCGGGCGTTACCTGCGGGAGTTTCTCCAAAAGCGTGAGTTCCATTCCCAGTTCTTTCAGGTTCTCGCACATCTCCAGCCCGATGAATCCGCTGCCGATCAGCGCGGCGGTTTTGGGATGCTTCGCATCCATAAACGCCTTGATACGCCGCGTGTCGTTGACATTGCGCAGGGTAAACACATGCGCCTTGTCCACGCCCTTGACGGGAGGAACAGCAGCGGACGCGCCGGTGGCGAGTATCAGCTTGTCGTAGGATTCGGTAAAGGTCTCGCCGGTTTCCAGGTTTTTGACCGTGACTTGTTTGTGCTCGGGTGATACAGAAAGCAGCTCGTGGCGGATGAAAACGTCCACGTTGTACTTGCTCTTGAAAAACGCGGGATCGCGCGGGGTAAGGTCGCCGACGCCGTCCAGATGCCCGCCGAGAAAATAGGGCATCCCGCAGCCGGAGTAGGAGATATCCGTATCCCGTTCATAAATGACGATCTCCGCGTCCTCGCTGTTGCGGCGCGCCTTGGCGGCAGCGGAGGTGCCGGCGGCCACCGCCCCGATAATCACTATGCGCATCGTATGATCTCCCTTCCGGTTCACGGCAAGCGGCTATACCATTCAATCCCATTATATACGATGAAACAAGCGCATCGAAACCATTTTACGAATAATTAACATTAAACACCGCCGCGCTGCTCAGACACGGCGGTGTTGATAAGGGAGGATCGGTTCAGATATCTTCGGGTACGTCCGGGATTCCGGCGAACCCGACGGCAAGCTCTTCGTCGGTCGGCACATGGTCGTCCATCGTGCCGTTGTTGAACGTTTCGTAGGCGGTCATGTCGAAATAGCCGGTGCCGGAGAGGCCGAACACGATGGTTTTCGCTTCGCCGCTGTCTTTGCAGGCAAGCGCTTCGAGGACCGCGCTGTGTACGGCGTGCGCGCTTTCGGGCGCGGGGAGGATGCCCTCGGCGCGGGCGAAGAGGGTCGCCGATTCAAACACGGGTTTCTGCTCCACGGCGACGGCTTCGATCACGCCGTCGGCATAGAGCTGCGACAGGATGCTGGACATTCCGTGATAGCGCAGGCCGCCCGCGTGGTTGGGCGAGGGGATGAAGTGGCTGCCCAGCGTGTACATCTTGGCCAGCGGCGTGATCATGCCCGTATCGCAGAAGTCGTATTTGTACTTGCCGCGCGTAAAGCTTGGGCAGGAGGTGGGTTCCACCGCGATCAGGCGGTAAAAGTTCTCGCCGCGCAGCATTTCGCCGACATACGGCGCGATTAGGCCGCCGAAGTTGCTGCCGCCGCCCGTGCAGCCGATGATAATATCCGGCTTGATGCCGTACTTGTCCAGCGCCGTTTTGGTCTCCAGGCCGATGACGGACTGGTGCAGGAGCACCTGCCCCAGAACGCTGCCCAGCACGTAACGGTAGCCTTCCTGTGTGACGGCGGCTTCCACGGCTTCCGAGATCGCGCAGCCCAGGCTGCCGGTGGTGTTCGGGGTTTCGGCGAGGATCTTCTGGCCGATCTTTGTGGCTGTGCTCGGCGAAGACGTTGCGTTCGCGCCGTAGGAGCGCATCACCTCGCGGCGGTAGATCTTCTGCTCATAGCTGCACTTGACCATGAACACCTTGCATTCCAGCCCTACATAGGCGCACGCCATGCTCAGCGCCGTGCCCCACTGGCCCGCGCCGGTTTCGGTGGTTACGCCCTTGAGGCCCTGTTTTTTGGCGTAGTAGGCCTGCGCGATAGCGCTGTTGAGCTTATGGCTGCCGGAGGTGTTGTTACCCTCGAACTTATAGTAGATCTTCGCGGGCGTGCCCAGTTCTTTTTCCAGGCGGTAGGCGCGCATCACCGGCGAGGGGCGGTACATCTTGTAGAAGCCGAGGACTTCTTCCGGGATGTCGATGTACGGGGTGGTGTCGTCAAGCTCCTGGCGGACCAGTTCGTCGCAGAACACGGGGGTGAGCTCTTCAAAGGTCAGCGGCTTGTGAGTGGCGGGGCTGATGAGGGGAGCGGGTTTCACTTTCATGTCCGCACGGATGTTGTACCATTGCTTGGGTATCTCTTCTTCTGTCAGGTAGATTTTGTTCGGGGTGTCCATACGATGTGCTCCTTTCGTCTTTCGGGAACAGAAAAACGCTTCCGTCCCCATCCATATTGATGCAGGGACAGAAGCATTGGTTTTTTGCTGTCTGCGGTGCCACCCGGCTTGGCGCTTTCGCGCCCTCCTTATGCGTACGAGTATACGCTCTGCTTTTCACGGTGCGTGCTCCGTCTCACCTACTTAAGCGCTGGATGCGCCGGTTCGGCTCGCCCTCGGGAACCCATTCCGCGATGCCGCCCGTACCGCCTTGCACCTGCCGGCGGCTCTCTGAACGGAGAAAGCTTCGCGTACTTATATTCCTTCAACGGTTTAAAGCAACGTATCATATTTTCAGCGATCTGTCAACGGGTTTTGAGTACGAAAACAAACGGAAACCCGTACGGTTTTCGGTTACGCCGTACGGGTGTTGATCGCTTGTCTTCTTCGCGGCGGTCTAAACGGGCTCGGATTTGCTTTACACCGGCATGGAATCCGGCTCGAAGTACCCCCGGAACTCCGAGAACAGCCGCGGGCCCAGCCTGCGGATATTGCCGTACAAGTGGCGGCGCATCAGCGGCTCGATGCGGTCCACCGCGCCTGCGTCGATGATGTCCAGCATTTCGCGGTGATCGACCAAAACGTCGTTCACATTTTCGCCCACGTTGATATCCAGCGTCATGAAGCGGGAATAGCTTGCGTCCATCCGCTCCAGCGAGGAACCGAGGGCTTCCTTATTGATGGCGCGGAAATATACGTTGTGCATCGCCAGGTCGTTGGCCAGAAAGCGGTAGACGTCGAAGGTGCCTTTATTCTCGAAGTATTTCTTTCCCTCCGATTCCAGCTGCGTCAGCGCAAACTGGAGCGCACTTCTGTCCGCAGGGGTGCAGGTATGGATAAAATCACGGAGTACCATGCTTTCGATCGCGACGCGCGCGTAGATATCCTGCTCGATGATATGGTAATCCAATAGCGTAACGGAACTGCCCTTATAGGGCGTGATGGCTACGAACCCTTTGTTTTCAAGACGCTGTAAAACGGTGCGGATCGGCGTTCTGGATACGCCGAAGCGTTTGCACAGGCTGTTTTCGCTCAGATCCTCGCCGGGCTTCAATGCCAGCGCGATGATTTCGTTTTTCACGATCGTATAGATCTCATCCGTACTGCGGGTAGCTTCCATCATAAACCCCTTTTTATTGGTGATATACAACTATCATAGTGTTGCAGGGCTTGAAAGTCAAGTATTTTTTAGGAAAATCCTTCAACTTGTATACATGGTTAAGATTTCGAAAAACTGATATTTAATATATTGTTTATAAAATAATCGTTTTTAGGTGTTGCAAACATGTATCCGAATATGTTATAGTGTGTATACATGTTTGGAGGCATGCCGACAAACCTACTTACGGATGCCGATCCAAATCAAAAAATTAAATTGGGAGGTTTCTTTAGAATGAAGATGAAAAAGTATCTGGCAATCCTGATGACGCTGGCTATGGTTCTAGGACTTGCGGCTGCGTTCGCAGAAGATGTGGATCCCTTCGCGGATGAAAGCATCTACATTATGGTCGTAGGCCATGCCCAGAGCACAGGGCATCCCCGTACCGTATCGCTGGATCAATTCGCGACTGACGTAGCCGAGAGGACACATGGCCATGTTAAGGTATTGGTGTATCCGGACGGTCAGTTAGGCACCGAGAAGGAAATGCTTGAGATGGTCGTCTACGGTACCATCCAAGGCCTGCGCGGCGGTCATTACGACTTCAGCCCGCGTCTGCTGATGTTCACGCTCCCGTTCCTGTGCCGCAACAGCGACGAAGTTACCGCGCTGCTCCAGAGCGATCTGGCAACGGAAGTTTGCATGAGCGCCGAGGAAGCCACGGGCACCGTTATCATCAACCTGTGTTCGGCCGGCGGTTTCCGCCAGTTCACCAACAATACCCGCGAGATCAAAACCCCTGCGGATATGGTTGGCCTGAAGTTGCGTGCGCCGAACATGGCCCCCATCGTGTTCACGCTTGAGGGGCTTGGCGCATCCGTCGTCTCCATCCCGTTCGCGGACCTGTACATGAGCCTGAAGACCGGCGTTGCCGACGGCCAGGAGAATCCCTGGGCGCAGATCGTGGGCTCGAAACTCTACGAAGTGCAGAAGTACTTCACGGTCGTCAACTACCAGTTCCATCCGGATCCGTTCTACGTCAACGCCGAATGGTGGAACTCCCTGCCCGTTGCCCTGCAGGATATCGTGTATGAATGCGCGACCGAGATGGGTGTATACAACGACGCCCTGATCGACGCCAACGATGCCGCGCTGATGCAGCAGGTCGTAGATTACAATAACGGCGCATGCCAGGTGTACATCCCGACTGCCGAGGAACTCTCTGCCTTCCAGGAAGCTTGCGCATCCGTGGAGCAGAAGATGATCGATGCCGGCATCTGCACGCCAGAGGAAATCGCCACGATGAAAGCCATCGTTGAGGCCGTCCGCGCAGAATAACTGAACCGACATTGGGTTGAGCGGGGGAGAGTACTCTCCCGCTCAACTTTTTAAGCCAAGCTGCTTCGCTGCGTTTGAAGGGCAAGGGACGCATTGCATATCTGTATACACTCATTTCGTCCGTTTTATTGTCGTCTCGCTCATGCCATTCACGATGCTCTGAAAAAGTCTCAAACTCAGTTTTTTACGCTTCGCGCAAACACCACACAGAGTGCACAATCGTTTCGGTTGCCCTTGCCACTCTTGCAATATTACATCCTATGAAGTATAAATAAACTGTGGCTACCTTTGATAAAAGGCAGGCGGTATCAACATGAAACAACCGGGAGAACAACTGTCGGGCATTCATTCCGGCATGAAGAAACTGAGGGATGCTTTCGTCCGCATCCATCCCAGAATTAAAAAATGGGGAGATACTTTATTTCGGATTTATTTCGGGATCGGCGTCGTCGTGATGGGCATGCTGGCCGTTAGCGTGATCGCCGCCGTGATCTTGCGCTATCTGTTTGCGCTGAGCTGGAAGGAACTTTCGGAGTTTAACATCCTGCTGTTCGCATTCACCACCTTTTGGGGCATGGGCATCAACGTGATCAAGGACGAACACGTGGTGATCGATATCTTCTTCGACCGCATCAAACCGGCCGTTAAGCGGTGGATCGCGGTGTTTGATTATCTGGTCGTGCTTGCGGTGGACGGGTTTTTCATCTGGTACGGCATCGTGTACGTGCAGAAGGTCGGTCATCAGATCGGCTCCGGGATCGAGATCCCCATGAAGTACATGTACGGCATCATGCCGATCGCCGGAACCATCTGCGCCATTTGCGTTATCGTTAAAATCATCGGCTTCATTACCGCTCCTGTGGAGGCCTTTCGTCGAAAGAATATACCGCTTTCGGAAAAGGAAGGGGGCAAGGCATAAATGGCAATGATCTATTTGCTGGTCGGGCTTTTGGCCTTTGCGCTTGTCGGCGTTCCGTTGGCGTTTTCCATCGGCGCGTCCAGCATTGCGTATATGCTGGCAGACGCGCAATATCTTTTGCAGATGCTGCCGCAAAAGGTTTGGGGCGGCGCATTCAGCGAGCTGATGATCGCGTTGCCGCTGTTTATCCTGGCGGGCGAACTGATGAACGGCGGTGGGATTACCCACCGGATCATCCGATTCTGCCGGCAGATCCTGCGGCCGATCAACGGCGGTATGGGCGAAATCAACGTGATGGCGTCGATGATCTTCGGCGGAATATCCGGTTCTTCGGTTGCCGATACGTCGGCGCTGGGGTCCATTGAGATACCCGCTATGGAAAAGGAAGGTTATCCGTCCGGCGTTGCCGCGGGCCTTACGGTTGCGACGTCCACGATGGGGATGATCATCCCACCCTCCACGCCGATGATCGTTTACGCGATGATCTCCGGCGGTTCCGTCGGCGGGCTGTTTATGGCGGGCGCAATCCCGGGATTGATGATCGGGGTCACCCAGCTTGTGCTGATCTACACCATGAGCGTACGGCACGGCTGGCATCCGAAAAAATCGAAGTTTGTCTGGAATGAATTCTGGAAGGACATGATTTACGGTATTCCGGCGCTGCTGATGCCGGTTGCCATCGTGCTGGCCGTATCGTTCGGCGTGTGCACCGCGTCCGAAAGCGCGGGCATCGCGGTGCTATACGCCATTCTGATCGGTTTCCTGGTATACCGGCAGCTGACCTGGAAGCAGGTTTGGGAAGCGTTGAAGAAAACGTTGATCGCGTCTTCCGCCGTTATGCTGATTATCGGGTTTACGTACATTTTTACGCTTATCCTGACGCTGCAAAGGGTTCCGCAGACCATTCAAATGTTTTTCTTCGACCTGAACCTGCCTAAATGGGCCGTGATGCTGATCTTTGACGTGTTTATCCTGTTCATCGGCACGTTCATCGACGTCAGCCCGGCGATCCTGCTGCTGACCCCCATCCTGTTGCCCGTGATGTCAAGCTACGGCGTATCGGTGCTGCAGTTTGGCGCGATGATGATCGCCGGTATGGCCATCGGGCTGGTTACGCCGCCGGTCGGCATGTGCCTGAACGCCTGTCACAAAATCAATCGCATGCCCGTCATGGATATATTCCGCTCCGCGTCGCCGTTTATCGTGTGCAACGTGCTGGTATTGGTGCTGATCAGCCTGTGGGAACCGTTTACCCTGTGGCTGCCAGGCTTGCTGGGTTTTTAGTGTGTTGTTCTTCATGAGTTCCCCCTTACGCAGCGAAAAGCCGCCTTGCGAGAGGCGGCTTTTCACTGTTGCATATATTCTAATAGTACCAGATTTCATCATGTCGTTTCAAAAAAGCGTAAAACGGATCCGTCTATGGTGGTTATTCGGAACTCATTGGCGCCCCAAGGCTGCGGTTCAATGCCGGAGACCTGTTTCCAGCCTTTGTTTATAACCATTTCACGTAGCTTCTCAAGACCCTGAACCATAATAAAGCCGACAACTCCTTGAACCGGTTCTCCCAGAAACAGATGGATTCCCCGAAAGGGCGTCAAGCCGGAGACCATAAGTTCGGTAGGATAATCGAAAACACAACTGTATGACGCAGTATTTCCTTCGCCATCAAGAATGATATCTCCGTACCAACCGAGGATATCGCAAAACCAATCACAGGTCCTTTGAATATCCTTCGTGAAGTAAACGGGAGCGTTTTCCCGCACATAATACCCGCGTTGGCTGTAAGATTCCACGTCGTTTCTCTTTTTCATGGCGCTATTCTCCTTTTGGAACGATGTGAAGGCAAGCCTTGGGTGTGGAGCAAGCGGCGTGTTCAACTTCCGTGCCGATGACGGAGATATATCATATGCTTGATGAAATGCCCGAGAAAATGCCGCCGGAGAATCATAACCGTATTTTACCGCAATGTCGATTATCTTCTCATTGCGTGTTCGCAGATCATGAAGCGCGAGGGCAAGCTTCCGTTTTCGGATATACTCGCCTAGCGGCATATGCGCTACGAACGAAAAAATACGGTAGAATTCCCACTTGGAACAGCATGCATATCTCGCGGCGGTCTCAAGGCTGATGTCGCCGCAAAGGTTGTCTTCGATATAATCAACCGCGCGGTTCATATTCCGCTGCCAGTCCACACGCTCACCTCCCGATGGCATCATAACAAAATACAATTCGCCTTGCTTTACTTGCGTTGCGTGATTTCTGCAATGTTTCCAGGTCTTTGGGCTTGAGGCTTGGATTGATAGAGAAATTATATCCGTCCCATATCATCCAATCAAGCGCTAAACGACTAACGCGGAGGTTCTTCCGGATACGTCTGCTTTTGCGGACATAACGATACTCCCCTTACCGGCGGTCCATGGTTTTCACGAATCGTTTTCAAGGGAGTGATTTTCAAAGGTTATAAATAAACGTTTTGTAATCTAGTAATTCTCCCTGCGGACTTCAAAGTAGCTCTGGCTGTATCCGCAGATGGGGCAGGCGCCGGGCGCTTTCTTGCCAATCACCAGGTGCCCGCAGACGCGGCATTCCCACATGGTCTCCTCGCTCTTTTCAAACACATTTTGCATTTCCACGTTTTTCAAAAGCGCGCGGTAGCGTTCCTCGTGCGATTTCTCCACCTCGCCTATGCGGCGGAAACGGGCGGCCAGCGCCGGGAAGCCCTCGGCTTCCGCGTCTTCGGCAAAGCCTTTGTACATGTCCGTCCACTCGTAATTCTCGCCTTCGGCGGCGGCCAGCAGGTTTTCGGCGGTCTTGCCGATGTGCCCGAGTTCCTGATACCAGATGCGGGCGTGTTCCTGCTCGTTGCGCGCTGTTTTCAGGAATATCTCGGACAGCTGCTCATAACCTTCCTTGGCGGCGACCTGCGCGAAATAGGTATACTTATTGCGCGCCTGGCTTTCCCCGGCGAACGCGGCTTCCAGATTCTTTTCGGTTTTGGTGCCCGCGTAGCGGTTCACTGTTTTCGCTTCCTCTTCCATTTCTTCAAATGCGCCGGCGGGCGCGCCGCATTTGGGGCACTTGAAGCCTTCGGGCAGCGGGCCTTCGTGAACGTACCCGCAAACGCTGCATTTCCATTTTTCCATTGTGTTTTCCTCCGTATTCTCGTTGCATTCCAGTTTGCTCAGCAGGGTTTGCGTGGCCTTGCGTGGGAAGCCGTCCTCGGTGTGCTCTTTAAGCAGCTTTTCAAGAAACGCGCGCACGCTGCCGCTCTGGGGCAGCATATAGCCCGCTTCTCGAATCAAGTCTTCAGCCATGATATGGTTGGATCTTTCAACGGCGGCCGCCAGATCGCCTGGCAGCTGTTTGGCGAGTGCTTCCTGTTCGCCCTTGGAGCGCATCAGCGATAGCAGGGCCGCCTCGACGTTTGCCTCGTGCTTCTGCTGGGGCGGGTACGCTTCGGGGACCATGGAGATCGCGCCGGAAGGGCAGGCGTCTGCGCAGTCGCCGCAGCCGATGCAGCTATCGACGTCGATAACCGAGTTCTCCGTATCGGTCGCGCCGGTTGGGCAGACATACAGGCAGAGGCAGTCCTTGGTGCACAGGCGGATGTTGCGCACGGCGTATTTCTTTGCCATCACGACGCCCTCCTTTCGACCTTTTCCAGCTTCCAGCCCGGCGCTTTGCACACCGGGCAGAGAGCGGGCGGAGCGTCGCCTACAAATACAAAGCCGCAGATGACGCAGACGTATACACCCGTGTTTTCAAGCATGGCGCCGCCCTCCCGCCGGTAGCGGGACAGCAGGGATTTGAGGATTTTGGTGACCTTTTCGTTCCACACAAGCGCCCGCAGGGCGCCGCGGTCCTCAGCCTGCGCGGAGGCTGCGTTCGCTGCCGGGATGCCCTCGCCCAGGTCGTTTGCGATCAGTTCCAGCAGTTGGTCCGTGCCCGCGCCCTCCGCCGGAGCGGCGGCGGCGTTGAAGTATTCGGCGAGTTTCATAAACTCCGCCGCTTCTTCCGGCTTGTACTGCTTCTCGCAGCCGCGCGCGAGGTTTGAGCACAGGGCGCTGATCTGCAGCGCGGAAAGCTCCCGCATGTCGTCGTGTGTTTCTATCACGACCTTGCTGGTTTTAAGCTTCGGCGCTTCGGCGCCGCGCTGGGCAAACTCCGCTTTCGTTGCGCCGCAAAGCGGGCATACCCAGTCCTCGGGCAGGTCTTCCCAACGCGTGCCCGGCGCGATGCCGGCTTCCGGGATGCCTTTTGCCTCGCTGTAGACATACCCGCAGACGGGGCAGATGAATTCTCTCAAAGAACCCACCTCCTTGCATGTTTATCTCTATATATGAATACGTAAATCTGTCTTGCTTGAAACATGGAATCCGGAGGATTTTCGGTTAATACTACTCTTAATGCCCGCCGCAGTCGTCATGATGCGCGTGCTCGCGGCAGACCGAACCGGTGGAGCGGAGAGCGCCGCTTAAAAAAGCCTCCGCAGCGGCGCGCGCGCCGCCCTGCGCGCCGGTGACGACTTCGATTCCGCGCTCGCCGAAGATTTCGATCGCGCCGCCGCCGATGCCGCCCGCGATCATCACGTTCACGCCTTTGTCGGCCAGGAAATTCGGCAGGAACCCGGGCCGGTGCCCAGGGTTTCGGATGCTTTGTTCCGAGAGTATTTTTCCGTCTTCCGCTTCGAAGATCATAAAGTTTTCGCAATGGCCGAAATGTTGGCACATCTGCGCTCCTGTGCATGCAGCCGCAATTTTCATTGTTTTTCTCCTTTACTTGAGCAGAGTTTTTAAAAGTTCGTCAAGCCATTTGCCTTCAAACTGTTCTATAGTGCCGCTGTCGCAGGCGATTGCCAGTTTCGGATCGATCGGCAGCCGCGCGACTGCCCGGATACCGTGTTTTTCTGCGATCGCGTCGGCGTGGCTGTCGCCGAAGACGCGGATCTCCTTCCCGCAGCCGGGGCAGGTGGCGAAGCTCATATTCTCCACAAGCCCCAGCACGGGGATGTGCAGCAGACCGGCCATGTTCACCGCTTTTTCCACAATCATGCCGACCAACTCCTGCGGCGATGTGACGATGACGATGCCGTCCACCGGGATGGACTGGAACACCGTCAGCGGCACGTCGCCGGTTCCCGGCGGCATATCAATGAACATCACATCCGCCTCGCCCCAGATGACGTCCGTCCAGAACTGCTTGACGCTGTTGGCGATCAGCGGCCCGCGCCATACGACGGGATCGGTCTCGTTTTCCGTCAGCAGGTTTAGGGACATGATATTAATGCCCGTTTCGGATTGCACGGGGTAGAGGCCCTCGCCGGTGCCCTCGGCCCGGGTGTGCAGGCCGAACGCCTTGGGGATCGACGGGCCGGTGATATCGGCGTCCAGGATGGCCGTTTTCAGGCCCTGCCTGCGTGCAAGCACGGCGAGCAGGGAGGTGATCAGGCTTTTGCCGACGCCGCCCTTGCCGCTGACGACGGCGATTACTTTTTTAATGATGCTGTACTCGTGGGGTTTTGCCAGCAGGCTTTCCCTGGTCCGTTCGCTGCAGTCTTTGCTGCAGGCCTGGCAGTTGTGGTTGCAGTCTTCGCTCATGGATGTCCTCCTGTGTTTTAGATTCTGTGACAGTGCACCTGATATGCCGCAGGATTACACCGAAATCTCCTGTCCCGCGGAGAGGTAGAAAACCCGGTCCTGCATCTGGCGCTTCAGGTATTTGTATTGCGGCACGCCTGTACAATGGCAGGTATGGAAAACGGTGTTCGCGTTTGCCAGTTCCTGCGCAACGGCGTCCAGCGCCGCTCTTCCGCCGGCCTGCGGGTCCAGCTTCATCAGGTGGAAGCCGCCGACCAGCACGTCCGGCCTGAACCAATGCACGATGTTGACGATTCCCTTGTGGGAACAGCCGCTGATCAGCACACACCTGCCGTTTTCCGTGATCTCGAGGTACTGCTCGTGACGGAAGTCGTCGGGGATCACGGCCCCGTTCCGTCTCGTTTGCAGCCCGTAGGCGCTGACAGGCTGTACGAGCGGACGCCCCTCTCCGGGATACACGGAAAATCCGTCCGGCAAACGGGTTTTTTCGCCGGCGAATACCAGCCGCGAATGGCCCTGCAGGGTCTTGTCAAGCCCGATATATTCGTCCACGCCGTTCAGGCATTCGTCAAACGCATACGGGCTTATATATACCGGCGCATGATCGTTGCGCATCAGAAAGGCCCGAAGGCCGCCGCCGTGATCGTAATGCGCGTGGGAGAGCACGGCGAAATCCACCTGCGAAAGGTCGACGCCAAGTTTCTCCGCGTTCCGCGCAAACGCGGGGGATTGCCCCGCATCGAACAGGACTTTCCGCCCGTTTGCTTCGATGTACAGGCTCAGCCCGTGCTCGGACAGAAACGCGGAATCCCGCGTGGTGTCTTCTACCAGCGCTTTGATGATCATGCGGTCACCTCTATTTATAGAAGCTTCATGGTATCATTATACACCTGCCGGAGCGCGCGGGAGGCCGGGCAGTCGATATCGGCAAGGGATTTTCCGCCGTTGACGGCGGCGGAGGCCTGGGAATCATAGGGGATGCGGCCGGTGAAGGGTATGCCCTGCGTTTGACAGTATGTTTCGATCCTGTCGGTTAGCTCCGTACAATGGTCGAATTTGTTTACGCAGACGGCGGTTTTGGTTTGGAATACGGCGGCTGTTTTCAGGATGCGCTCCAGATCGCTGATGCCTGATACGGACGGTTCGGTGACGATCAGCACCAGATCCACGCCGTTCATGGAGGCGATCACGGGGCAGCCGATGCCCGGTGAGCCGTCGATCACGGCAAGCTCGGCCTGCGGGGCGGCTTCAACTAGTTTCGATTTCACCTCGGACACCAGCTTGCCGGAGTTCCCGCGCCCCATTTTCAGCTTCGCCGTCACAAACACGCTGTCTCCGGGATAGAGCGTCACCTGCCCGGCAACGTCGTCGTGCAGTGAAGCCGCGCCCTGCGGGCAGACGTACGCGCACACGCCGCAGCCCTCGCATGCGTATTCGCTGACCTGCCAAACGCCGTCTGCTTTCTTGATGGCATCGAAACGGCAGGCTGCCGCGCACAGACCGCACCCGACGCATTTTTTCGGATCGATCGCGGCTTTCTGCGAACCGAAGTAATCGCAGGTCTCGGGCTTGCTTTGCATTTGGGTTACCAGATGCAGGTTTGGCGCGTCCACGTCGCAGTCGGCGAATGCGCGGGCCCCTGCAAAGCGGATGAAAGCCGCGGCGGCCGTCGTTTTTCCCGTGCCGCCTTTCCCGCTCAAAATGAGCAGTTTCTTCATGACGCCGCCTCCGCCGCAACGGTTTCCCAAAGCCCGAGGAAGACCCGCCTGAGCTCCGCGCTGTGCCGCACCGCGAGTTCGCCGTCGGCGCTGATTTCCGCCAGCTTCCGGCTGTACAGGATGTGCGCCAGGATGGGCGCGCGGCGGTCGGCGCAGAATTTCTCCAGCGGCGGATAGACGCCGTCTGCCTTGTTGACGATGATGCCGAAGGGTTTGTTCAGAAGCGTGACCAGCTCGTGTACCATGCGAAGGTTATGCAGGCCGAAAGCCGTGGGTTCCGCCACCAGCAGGCAGTAATCCGCGCCGGATACGGCCTCCGCCACCGGGCAGCCGCTGCCGGGCGGGCTGTCGATCACCGCGTCGGCATCGGTCGCACGCAGGGCTGCTTTGATCGCGGGCACGGCGGACGCCTCACCCGGATTCAATATTGCTGTAACCACGGGGATACCGCCGGACATGCCCTGTGAGACCGTGCCGATCGCGCGCTTCTCTTCCGTTACCGCGCCCTGCGGGCAGACCAGAGAACAGCCGCCGCAGGCGTGGCAGATCTCCGGGAAAACCCTGGGTTTGCCCTGTACGAACGCCAGCGCGTTGAAGCGGCAGAAATCCACGCATTTGCGGCAGCCGTCGCACTTTTGCGCGTCAAACGCAGGCAGCATGGTGTATACGGTTTCGCTGTGCACCTGTTCGGGCTTGAAAAACAGGTGCCCGTTGGGTTCTTCCGCGTCGCAGTCGATATACGCCGTATCCCGCGCGACCGCCGCCAGATTGACGGACACGAAGGTCTTGCCCGTGCCGCCCTTGCCGGAGAGTACCGCTATCCTCATACGCCGCCGTGAAAGCCCGGATGGAAGTGCGTCAGTTTCTCTAGCTTCCCTTCCATGAACGCTTTCAGATTATCCGCAACAGCCGCATGCGCGGCTTTGTAGATGTTGATACCCGAAGCCAGCAGCACTTCCGACGCGTTTTGGCCGCAACGCACGGTGATAAATGCGTTTGTTTGATGATCCGCCGCGAACTGCGCGGCTTGGATGCCCGCGCCGCCCGACGCTTTGGCAGCGGGATTTTTCAGAGTTTCAGACGTATTCGTTTCGGTATTGTGAAAGAGATAGTACGGCGCCCTGCCAAAGGAAACGCATACGGTCTCCTTATTCTCGTCCAGTGGTATTGCGATGATCATGGTTACTCCTCCTGTTCCGTTGCGTGCCTGCGGCCGCCCCGGTGCATATGGCAGCCGCCGCGGCCGCAAAACTTCCCGGTCCCGTTGCAGATGCGGTAATCCCCGCCCTCGATGCGAATCGGCAGGCCTTCCACAAGCGCATGCGCGATCTTCTTGCGTGCGTTTGCGTAGATCTGCTGGGCGGTGGTCCGCGCAACGTTCATATAGTCGCTGCATTCCTCCTGCGACAAGCCCTCGTCGTCGATCAGGCGAATGGCCTCATACTCATCCACCGCCAGTACGACGATCTCGTGCGGCGTTCCGTCCGCACGAATGGGCATGAATTCGTTGATTTGGGGAAGGCAGCAAACGTTTCTCCGTTTTCTCGGTCTGGACATAGGAACCTCCCTGTTACCAAACGGCCGAAGCGTCCTCCGGCCATTTCATTGTCGATAAAGTGATTATACCACTTTATCAATTTGCACTCTGCGGTAACAATGAATATACTTGGCTCTATGCTAGAGCGTTTCCAGGCGTTTTTCAACGCTGTCCAGGCTGCGCTTGAGCGCAGCTTTGCGCGCTTCCAGCGCCGTTTTTTCCTCCGGCGCGTACTGCGCGCAGGGCCCGAAGCCGCACCAACATCCGGCGTAGCCGCGGCCTGCGCCGCCTCGCCGTCCGTTGCCCCGACCCATGCGTTGTCCCGCAAAGCGGGGGCCTGTTCCGTCCATATTCGGCATATCCGACACCTCCTTCTCGTTATTGACATATGCCATTAACAGTATACACCATTAATGGCATATGTCAATAACAAATCAGAAATTTCTTTTGGAATATTTCTATATTGCGGCAAATACTGTGTTACGTATCCAAGGATCGGTGCGCATGTTTCTGTACAAGCCGTATTGCCCTGTGCTATAATTTCCGGTAGCTGATAATAAGGAGATTAGGCACAATGAATGCTGTGATAACGGTCATCGGAGCCGATAAAGTCGGCATCCTTGCGCGCATTTCCACCCTATGCGCGGACAACAGTGTGAATATCGAGGAAGTGACGCAAACCATCCTGCGGGGCATGTTTGCGATGATCATGCTGGTCACGCTGCCCGAAGGGATCACGATCGAAAGCCTGGCGGGAAAGCTGACCGAAGCGGGCAAAGCGCTCGGCGTCAACGTCAGCGTCACGCGTCAGGAGATCTACGACGTCACCCACAAAATATAGAGGATCACAATGCTATGAGACGATTTACCAATATCAACGCCGACGATATCCTGGAGACCCTGCGCATGATCCACGACGAGAACCTGGACGTGCGCACGGTGACTATGGGCATCAGCCTGCTGGATTGCGCCGATCCGGACGAAAAGGCGGCCTGCTGTAAGCTCTATGAAAAGATCGTGCGCCATGCCGAGAACCTGGTGCCGGTCTGCGAGCGTATCTCCACGGAATACGGCATCCCGATCGTCAACAAGCGCGTGGCGGTCACGCCGGTCGCCATGCTTTTAGGCTGCGCGCCCGCTGCCGATCCCGTGGCGTACGCCAGGGCGCTGGAGCGCGCGGCGGATACGGTGGGCATCAACTTCATCGGCGGCTATTCCGCGCTGGTGCACAAGGGATTTTCGCCGGGCGACGTGCGGCTGCTAAACGCCATCCCGCAGGCGTTGAGCGTGACCGATAAGGTATGCTCCAGCGTGAACATCGGCACGACGAAATCCGGCATCAACATGGACGCGGTCGCCATGATGGGCGAAATCATCCTGGATACCGCCAGGCGGACGGCCGACCGCAATTGCATCGGCGCGGCGAAGCTGGTGGTGTTCTGCAATGCGCCGGAGGACAACCCCTTTATGGCGGGCGCGTTCCACGGCGCGGGCGAGCCGGACGTGGTGATCAACATCGGCGTATCCGGCCCGGGCGCCGTACGCAGCGCCCTGCAGAACAACGCGAAGAGCCTGGACCTTTCGGGCGTCGCCGAGGTCGTCAAGCGTACGGCGTTCAAGATCACGCGCATGGGGCAGCTCGTGGGCGAGGTCGCCGGCAAAGCGCTGGGCGTGCCGTTTGGCATCGTGGACCTGTCGCTTGCGCCCACGCCCGCCGTCGGCGACAGCATTGCCGAGGTGCTCGAAGCCATGGGGCTTGAGTCTGTCGGCGCGTACGGCACCACCGCCGCGCTTGCGCTGCTGAACGACGCCGTGAAAAAAGGCGGCGTGATGGCGAGCGGCACGGTGGGCGGCCTGTCCGGCGCGTTTATCCCGGTCAGCGAGGACGCGGGCATGAGCCGGGCGGCGGACAAAGGCGTGCTGACGCTTGAGAAGCTGGAGGCGATGACCGCCGTGTGCAGCGTGGGGCTGGATATGATCATCGTCCCCGGCGATACGCCCGCCGAGGTGCTCTCCGCGATGATCGCCGACGAGGCGGCCATCGGCATGATCAATGCGAAAACGACGGCCGTGCGCGTCATCCCCGCCATCGGAAAGAAGGCGGGGGAGAGGCTTTCCTTCGGCGGTCTTTTGGGCGAAGGGCCGGTGATGAAGGTCAACACCGTCAGCCCGAAGGAATTCATCAAACGCGGCGGAAGAATCCCAGCACCGATCCAAGCGCTTAAGAATTAGCAGGTATATATGATTCATCTGACCAACCAGCAGGCACGGCAGTTTATACTCCTGAAACAGGGGCTGTTGGGTGAGTATAAATTCATAGAAAAACAAGGCGCGCTGGCGTTCGTACGGCAGGCGGGCTGCATCCAGTTCGATCCCGTGGACGCCTGCGGGAAGAACGCCGAACTCACGCTGCAGTCGCGTGTGAAAAACTTCAGAAAGAGCATGCTGCGCGATCTGCTTTATAAGGACCGTGCGCTGTTTGATTATCCGGATAAAATGCTTTCGATCATCCCCGTGGAGGACTGGCCGTATTTCCGCCGCTTCCGCGATATCTCCGTATGGGGCGGCGCGAAGTTCAAAGACCTTCCGCAACTCGAAACGGAAGCCAAAGCCTATATTCGCAAACACGGAGCCGTGTCGTCGGACGACCTGCCGATCGACGGCAGCATCCACTGGCATTCCCATATCCACTGGAGCGGCAACTGGCACGGCGATACGAACGCGGCGCGCGCGGTGCTTGAGCACCTGTACGCCACGGGCGAGCTCGTAATCCATCACAAGAAAGGCACGCGGAAGTTCTACGACCTGGCGGACAAGCACATCCCGTCCGCTTTGCTGAAGGCCGCCGATCCGCTGCCCGGCGAACATAGCCACCACAAGTGGCGCGTGCTGCGCCGGATCGGCGCCGTCGGATTGCTTTGGAACCGCGGCTCGGGCGCGCTTCTAGGCATCTGGGACATGAACACGCCGCAGCGGGAGCAGGTTTTTAAGGAATTACTTGAAGAAAACAGTATCCTCGCATTGCAGGCAGACGGCATCAAAGATCCGCTGTATTGCCGCGCGGAAGACGCCGCGCTGCTTGATGCGGTACAAAATTCCGACGACTTCAAGCCACGCTGCGAGTTCGTCGCGCCGCTGGATTGTATGTTGTGGGACCGCAGGCTGATCCAGGCGCTGTTCGGATTTGACTACACCTGGGAGATCTATACGCCCCCGGCGAAGCGGAAGTTCGGCTACTATACGCTGCCGGTGCTGTACGGCGATTGTTTTGTCGGGCGCATTGAGGCGGTTTCGGATACGAAGGCGGGCGTGCTGCACGTGAAAAACCTCTGGTACGAAGACGGCGTCCGCCAAACGAAAAAACTCGCACACGTTATTGATATGCGAATTAAACGCTTCGCAAGATTCAACGAATGCGGGCATATCGAAGACTACAGATAATCAGCTTTCGTCGCTCAGGCGGTCGAAGCCCTCGCCGAGCACCTCATGCGCGGCGGTGATGAACACGAAGGCGTTTTCGTCCTCCATGCGGACGATCAGCTTCAGCCGCGCCAGTTCCTGCGCGGAAACGATGCACAACAGCACCGGCCGGTCGGCGTTTGAAAACCCGCCTTTGGCGTTGAGGATCGTCAGCCCGCGCTGCAGGTTCACCAGCAGCTTCTGTTTGATGGTTTCGTGATACTCGGTGATGATATAGCAGGCCTTATGGCGCTCAAAGCCCTGCACCACCATGTCGATCACCCGCGCGGTGATGAAAATGGAGATCAGCGCGTACAGCGCGGCTTTGGGCGTGATGAGAAACGCCGCCGAGACTACGACGCAGAAGTCGATCGCAAACAGGATGGCGCCCACCGAGATATATTGAAAACGCGCGTGGATCATCTTGGCGATCAGGTCGCTGCCGCCGGTGGTCGCGCTGCCGCGCAGGATCAGCCCCAGGCCAAGGCCCAGCAGCACGCCGCCGAACACCGAGCTCAGCAGGATGTCCGCCGGAAACGGCATCACCGGCAGCCAATCGATAAACAGCGAGAACAGGATGGTCGCCACCAGCGTGCGGAAAGCGAAGATACGCCCAAGCAGGCGGTGACCCATGATGAACAGCGGCACGTTCAGCGCCAGCGAGGTCAGGCCGATGGGCAGCGAGAACAGGTAGTGCAGGATGGTCGCGACGCCCGTCAGGCCGCCCGGGGCGATATCGTGCTGCACCAAAAACAGGGGAAAGGCCAGCGCGCCGATCGCGCAGCCAATCACGATCTGCAGATACGCAAGCATCCGTTCATGGCGCCGGACGGTCATCCTGCTCTTCATCGGTCATTGCTCCTTATTCAAGCGTTGCATAAGCAGTGTAGCACGGCTTTTCCGGCGTGTAAAGACGTCTTCAAACCGCTTTACTTGCCTGTGCTTCTCTGGTACTATGATAACGAAATCGGGGGTGTGCGACATGATGATATCCGAATTGGAAAAGGCGCTTCCGGGCGACAGGGACGAGATCGTCTCGCTGATGCATTGCGTCGTGGAGCATCTGAACCAGATCGGCATCCCCCAATGGGACGAGAGGTATCCGCGCGCGTCCGACGTGGACGAAGATCTCAGAAAAGGACAGCTCTATATCGTCCGTGCCGGGCGGAAGATCGCCGGCATCATCACGCTGAACAGGGAAAGCGATCCCGAATACGAAAACGGAGACTGGCTGTACCGGGGACCGGATTACGTGGTGGTGCACCGCCTGTGCGTTGCGCCCGATATGCAGGGGCGCGGCATCGGCACACGCATCATGCAAATGGCCGAGGAGATGCTTAGCGAAAACGGTGTGAAAAGCGTGCGGCTGGACGCGTTTTCGCAAAATCCCCATTCCCTCAGGCTGTACGGGAAACTTGGTTACCGCATCGCAGGCGAAGCGCTGTGGCGCAAGGGATTGTTTTATCTGATGGAGAAGGATATCTCATCCGAATCACGGCAATACCGCAAAGGAGCGATTGGATGATGGTTTTCAAAAAAACCCTATGCATAATCTGTACGGCGGCGCTGCTTTCTCTGGGCGCGGCGGCATCGGCCGGGGAGGAGTTTACCGTGGCGAAGGTCACCATTGAACCGTCGGACATCCCGGACAACGAAGCGCTGGCGTTTACCCATAACCTGAAGGTCGGCTGGAACCTCGGCAACACGTTCGACGCCGTGGACTGCGAATGGCTGAGCGACAAGCTGAACTACGAAACCGCCTGGGTCGGCGTCCGTACGACGCCGGAGCTGTTTGAGACCCTGAAAAACGCCGGCTTTGCGTCGGTGCGCATACCCGTGTCCTGGCACAACCATGTGAACGACGGCTATGTGATCGACGCGGATTGGCTCGCCCGTGTGAAAGAAGTCGTCGGCTATGCGCTGGGCGCCGGACTGTATGCCATCCTCAATACGCATCATGACATTTACGAAGCGTACATCTACCCCGATGTGGAGCATCTGGAGAATTCCACGAAATACCTCACAAGCATCTGGTCGCAGGTCGCGGCGGAATTCCGGGAGGTCGGCGAACAGCTGATCTTCGAATCGATGAACGAGCCGCGCCTCAAAGGCACGAATATCGAGTGGTGGCTGGATCCAAGGGACCCGAAAAGCAGTGAAGCCGTACAGTGCATCAACAAGCTGAACCAGGCGTTCGTGGATACCGTTCGCGCATCGGGCGGGGGAAACGCGCAGCGCTATCTGCTCGTGCCGGGGTACGACGCGTCGCTGGACGGCGCGATGCATAAGGATTTCGCGCTGCCCGCGGACGCCGCGGACAACCGCGTCATCGTTTCGGTGCACGCTTACACGCCGTATGCCTTCGCGCTGCAGGATCCGTCTAAAAGCGACAGCACGAGTTCTTTCAGCCCCGACAGGCAGCGGGACCGTTCGGAGATCGACAGGCTGATGCACAGCCTATACTATCGGTTTGTCAAGGAAGGCGTCCCCGTCGTGATCGGCGAGTACGGCGCGCGGGATAAGGACGGCAATCTGCAATCACGCGCGGATTTCACTGCCTATTACGTGGCGGCCGCCGCCGCGCGCGGCATCCCCTGCTTTGTCTGGGACAACAACGCCTTTACGGGAACCGGGGAATGCTTCGGCCTGATCGACAGGAGCACCAACAGCTTTATCTTTCCGGAGATCCTGGACAGCATGATGGCGTATGTGAACTGAATCGCTGCATACCTACAAAGGATCGCGCGTTTTGTATTGACACAAAATCCTTATTCCGTTATACTTGTGCTTGCGTTTTAGGGGCATGGTGTAATGGTAACACGTGGGTCTCCAAAACCTTTGTTGAGGGTTCGAGTCCTTCTGCCCCTGCCATGCATCGCCGCGGACTGCGCTCAGTTCGCGGCGACGTTTTTGCTTTGCAAAGCGTCACCGCTCACAACGCTCCGTCGCGGCTCCGCTTCGCCTCGAAACAGGTTTCTCGGCGGCTGGACGAGGAACGTACTGCGGACTGCGCTCAGTTCGCGGCGACGTTTTTGCTTTGCAAAGCGTCACCGCTCACAACGCTCCGTCGCGGCTCCGC
>JAFGGL010000070.1 GCA_016930575.1 Clostridiales bacterium
GGGCAAAACGGTCCACGTAAGTTGAGCGACGCCTCAATGAGCATGGCGCGTACTAGATGTAAGCCCGGCCAACCGAATAGTTGAGAGAAGGGGCGTAGGGCGCTCTTGCGATGAGCAATCCTTCCCGCCGGCGAGTGTGGGGGCAAAGACCAGGTCAGCCGATACGATATCCTAGAATACGGAGGAAATCCAAACCATGTACGAGGACAAAACACTCACCTGCCGCGATTGCGGCGCCGAGTTCGTGTTCACCGCCGGTGAGCAGGAATTCTACGCTGAAAAAGGGTTCCAGAACGAACCCAGCCGCTGCAAGGACTGCCGCGCGGCCCGCAAGGCCAACCGCGCCAACGCCCCGCGCGAACAGTATGAAACCGTCTGCGCGGAATGCGGAAAACCCACGACCGTCCCCTTCATTCCCAAAAGCGACCGCCCGATCTATTGCAGCGAGTGCTTTGCCAAGCATCGCAATCAGGAATTCTGATTCGTTATCATACTGCAAGTAGACAAAGCCGCCCGCAGCAATGCAGGCGGCTTTCCGATTGCACGGTATGGCACCGGCCCGGCGATGACCGATGGAGGAAATCCGATGGATGCAGAAACGTTTATCCGGCAATACTGGCGTAGTCGGCAAAGACGCGCCGCGGCTCAGCCCGTATTGCGACGAACATGCCGTCGTCCGCTGGCATAATACCAACGAACAGTTCACGGCCGCGGAGTTTGTGCGAGCCAACTGCGAGTATCCCGGCGAATGGCAGGTTGAGGTGACGCGCGTAGAGCAGGCGGGCGCGGCCGTGATCGCCGCAGCGCGCGTCTGGGGCGAGGGCATTTCGTTTCATGTCGTGTCGTTTTTGAGATCAAAAACGAAAAAATCAAACGGCTCGACGAATACTGGGGCGACGACGGCCCGCCGCCCGCCTGGCGGCAAAAGAAACAAATCGGAAAGCCGATACGCTGAGAGCCTACCGGCCTATGTACCGTATCAGTTGTCCGCTTCGCCCGCAGGCCGGTTATAATACGCGATTTGCAGCATTTCGTTTTCATACCGCAGCATATTCATGCAGGCCGTTTTCAGGCGCGTTTTGCCCGAGCCGATCTCCCCGCCGGACAGCGTCGCCAGCACGGAATTGATCGCCGCGCCGTGCGATACGATGACGATATCGCCGCCCGGATGCCGCTTCGCATAATCCAGTATGCCGCTGTAAACCCTGCCGCGAAGGTGCTCCCAATCTTCCATGGTTTCAAACTGCCTGTCTGGGAACCGCTGTTCCCGCTCCCGGGCGGTCAATCCGGACGCATTGCCGTAATCCCGCTCAATAAAGCGGGAATCTTCAATGATCTCTTCTATACCCAGCCTTTGCGCGATGACTTGCGCCGTTTGCCTTGCGCGTGACAACGGGCTTGCGATGACCGCATGCCACGGCATCTGCGACAGCTCATCCGCGACTGCTTCGGCCTGCCTAAGCCCTTCCGCGTTCAGCGGAATATCCTCACGCCCCTGCAGCCGCCCGGTTTTCGTCCAATCCGTTTCCCCGTGCCGTATCAAACATATTCTCATTTGCCGCTACTTGTACACAGCCCTCTCTCCGCCGATCAGCGGCGGCCTTGAATACGCCGTCACCACGCGGGCGTGGCCGACCACGGGATTTTCAATGCGCAGCGGCACGGCCACTGGGCGGATGTGCATGCCCACCAGCGTATCGCCGATGTCGATGGCGGCGTCGGCCCGGATTTCCTGCGCCAGCACCGGATGGCGGAAGATGTCATAGGCCGCCGCGGCCGCCGAGCCTCCGGCCTCCGGCACGGGGCATGCGCTGACCTGCGTCAGACGAAGGCGTTCCAGCGTCGCGCGTTCCATGACCAGCGCGCGGTTGAGATGCTCGCAGCACTGCACCGCGCCGGAAATCCCCAGCGTCTGGCAGGCGTCCAGAAACGCCGCCGCCAGCACCCCGCCGACTTCCGGGTTGCGGCCCTTGCCGATCCTTTCCCCGCACACCTCGCTGGAGGACGCGCCAAGCACCACCACGGCGCCCGTTTTCAGTTTTGCCAGTTTGTACAGCTGCGTCATGCAGCTGCGGACCTGATCGTAGATCTCACGATGTTCCATGTGCAGCCCTCCTGTGCACCGCCCCGAGGGCGGCCAGTCAACCCCGTCTATCGGGTGAATATATAACCTGCGATCGCTGCGGAAACCGCCAGATTGTATGAATCGATCTCGTCGCTCTGGTGTATCCTCACCGCCTGTCCCAATTCCCCAAACTCCGGCGGCAGCCCCGCGCCCTCGCTGCCGAAGACCAGCGCCCAGGGCGTTTGCTTCTCCGCCGCCGCCTGCGCAAGCTCCATCGCGCCGTCCAGCATGAAGGGATACAGCGCGTGCGCGGGATACGCCGCGCGATAGGCTTCAAACGAGTCGAATTCCGCCATGTGCAGGCCGAACAGCGCGCCCATGGACGCCCGCACGACCCTTGGATCAAACGGATCGGCCGCCGGGCGGATGACCGCCAGGTCATTAAGCCCGAATCCCAGCATCGTGCGCTGGACGGCGCCCAGGTTGCCTTCGTCCATCGGGTGATGCAGCACGATATGCGGCTTATCCTTATCAAGCGGGTTTGATTGCTTTTCAAACACCACGGCGGCGTACACGTTCTCCTTGCCCAGGATGCGCGCAAGCGCTTTGGGGGCGATTTCCTCGCGCACGCCATGCTCCGCGCACAGGCGCTTGAGCTTCTCTATGCCCTCGCCCGCCGCCTTGTCCGACAGCAGCAAGCGCTGCGCCAGCCGCGGCGCTTTTTCCATCAGCCTCATGCTCGGGTACACGCCCGCCGCATAGCTGTAAGGCAGTTCGGTCGAATACGCTTTCAGAGACGGCATACTTACGGCTCCTCGCTCTTGTCCCCGTTGTTTGTATCTTCGTCGTTCTTCTCGTCCCCGTGCCGTTCGCCGGGCATGCGGTTCCTTATTCCCCTCACAAACGCGTCGGCTTCCTGCTTCGCCTTGGCTATCCCCTCGGCGCGCGACGCCGCCAGGTAGAACGCCGAAACGGACGCGTTCATATACGTCACCCGGAACAGCTCGATGAACTGGTAGGCAACCATCGCCAGAATCACGCTGAAGCTTATCAGCATCATCTGCGCGACCAGCGCCATCAGCGCCCAGCCGATGAAGGAAAGCAGCAGCACGGCAAGGCTCAGCTTCTTGTCGGCCATCACTTCCTTGCTCTTGTCGATGGCCTGCGCCGGGGTGAGATCCGGATCTTCGGCCAGGAAGTACGGCGCCAGGGCGTAGCGCAGCGCCGCGATGATGCCGGGGATGACCAACAGCAGCGACCACAGAAAGATACGCACATACATATACAAGTATAAAAACAGCGCGCGCCCGAAGATCTGCCGGCGGGAGAACACGCCCATGATGCCAAGCTCCTCGCCCTGGATGCGCTTGATGAAATACTGATAGCAGCCCACGCTGAGCATCGGCGTGACAATGAACGAAATCAAGCCGACGATCGCAAGCAGCCAGATCGTTCCGGGATCAATCTGCCGCACCGCGGCCAGCAGTTCCTCATAAGTTACCCCGAGGGCGACCTCCGGCAGCTTGGTGGAGCGCAGCAGTGCGCTGACCGTAGCCGGCAGCCCCGCGATGAACGAAACGATCAGCGCCGTCTGCCAATTTCCCTTCAGCGCCCGCACGGCCTTTGATTTGAATATATAGCTGGTCAGGAACATTGAATCCTCCTAGTGTGTGTTTGTATGATTCGAAATGGAAAATGACGTCTGCCTTACGCTCATATGGGAAATCCTTAGGGAAACGATGAATAAAGAACCTGTGCGATGCCGCGATGGATTTTCGTCAGATTGCGTGTGCAAAATCCGAAGTAGTAGCAGCGCTACGTCGAGGATTGCGCACACGTAAAATGGCGGAAATGCAACCGGCAGCGTACGGGGGATTTGTGCAGCGTTTGCCTAATCAAACAATGCATCCACATACTCTTTGGCGTCGAAGGCCTGCAGGTCGTCGATGCCTTCGCCCACGCCCACGTAGAGCACCGGCACCTTCAGCTCGCGTACGATGGGGAAGATCACCCCGCCCTTGGCCGTGCCGTCCAGCTTCGTAAGCGCCACGCCGTTAACGCCCGCCGCATCAAAAAACGCCCTGGCCTGCTGCAGCCCGTTCTGCCCGGTGGTCGCGTCCACCACCAGCAGACAACGCACCGCCGCCTCGGGAAACTCGCGGTCGATCACGCGGCGCATCTTTTCCATCTCGTCCATCAGGTTCTTTTTGTTGTGCAGCCGCCCCGCCGTATCTACAATCAGCAGCTGTGTGCCGCCCGCCTTGGCGGATTTCACCGCGTCGAACACCACGCCCGCCGGATCGGCGCCCTCCTGATGCTTGATCAGCGGCACCTTGGCGCGCCCGGCCCAGACGGAAAGCTGCTCGGACGCCGCGGCGCGGAAGGTATCCGCCGCGCACAGCGCGATCGTACGCCCCAGCGCCTGGAACCGAAGCGCAAGTTTTCCGATGGTCGTGGTCTTGCCCACGCCGTTGACGCCTACGACCAGCATCACCATCGGCCAACGCAGGGGCTCCTTGGGCGCGTCGAGCATTTGCACCAGAATATCCTTGAGCAGCGCCTGATGCCCCTGGACGTCCTTCACGCCCAGCTCCCTGGCGCGGCGGCGCAGTTCGCCCACGGCTTCCTCGGCGCTATCAGCGCCCATGTCCGACAGGATCAGCGCGTCCAACAGGCTGTCGAAATACTCCTCGTCCGCCGCCGCCAGTTCGCCCATCACGGCGCTCATGCTCCGGCGGCTCTTGGAAAGCCCGTCCCTCAGCTTTGAAAACAATCCGCCTGCCATTACATACCAATTCCAATCTTTAATGCTGGATACATTGCGAGTATTTTGCTCGCAGTCGAGGAGAGGAAACGCCGGTGTAGCCGGAAGCTACATCAAGTTTTCACGACGATGAATTCGGGCAAAAGACGACGCAAGGTGCCTGCGTTAAGGGTTGGGATTGGTATGAGCTCCTATTGATAGTCCTTCAGGTTGACGCTTACCAGGTCGCTTACGCCGCGCTCTTCCATCGCAACGCCGAATAGCGAATCGCAACGCTCCATCGTGCCCTTGCGGTGGGTGATCGCCACGAACTGCGTTTCTACGGCCATTTCGCGCAGGTAGTCGCCGAAGCTGCCGACGTTGGCTTCATCCAGCGCGGCCTCCGCCTCGTCCAGGATGCAAAACGGCGAGGGCCGGAGCTTGAGCATCGCAAACAACAGCGCGCTTGCGGTCAGGGCGCGTTCGCCGCTGGAAAAGAGGCTTAATATCTGGCGCTTCTTGCCCGGCGGCTGTACAATGACGTCCACGTCGCAGGCGAGCGGGTCGTTTTCGTCCGCCAGCTTCAGGTTCGCGTGCCCGCCGCCGAACAGCCGCTTGAAGGATTCGGCGAAATACTCCTGCAGCAGCGCGAACTGCTCCACGAACACCTTGCACATCTCCTTCTCCAACTCCGCGATCAGGTTCAGGAGGTCTTCCTTGGCCTTGAGGATGTCGCTTTGCTGCACGGTCTGCTCAATGATTCGCTCGTTGAGCGCCGCGTATTCCTTCACCGCGTGCACGTTCACGTCGCCCATTTCGCCGATACGCCCGCTGATCTCCTGCGCCGTCTCCGCGGCGGCTTTTTCGTCGAACGCCTCGTCCGCGCCGGCCTCCCGCTTCACAAGGAGGTATTCGTCGCAGGCGGCTTTCGCCCCTGCATAGCTCAGTTTGTAGGTGTCCCACAGCCGCTGGTCCAGTTGCGAAAGCTGCGCCCTGGCACGCTCGAGGCCCATCTCCTGCCGGTGCTCGCGGTCCACGGCCTTATCGTAACCGAAGCGCACGCTCTCGATCTCCGATTGCAGCTCCCTGAGCTCCTTCTGCGCCTTCGTGCGCTGCTGCTCGGCGGCGGCCACGCCCTCTTCGGCGGCCTTTACCGCCGATTGCGTTCCGGCGATGGCTTGGTCGGCCTTCGCCTTGTCCTCCGCCGCGGCGTCGATGATTGATTGCGCCTGCTCCTTCTTCATATCGAGAACGTCCAGGTCCTTCAGGCAGGCCTGCCGCTCTGCGCCAAGCCTTGTGGAATCCCGCCGTATCCTGTCGCACTGGTGCTCCGCCTGCTGCAGGGAGAGCATCGCGTCGGTCAGCGCTTCCTGCGTGCGCTCGCGCTCGCGCCGCGCGGTGTTCAAAGCCGCGGACAGCTCGTTGGTCTTTTGCGCCATCGCCTCTTCGTCGGGCGCGCCGCCTTCCGTCTGCTCCGCGCTGCGCCTGAGGTCGGCCTGCAGTTCATTGATATCCTCGGTCAGCTGGCCGATCGCGTCCTTCACGCTCCGGATGCGCAAAAGATGCGCGGAAAGCTCCGCCTTGGCGGAGGATTGCCGCTCGGTGTCGCGCACGACGGCGATCTCCTGCTGCTGCAGCTCGTAGCGCGCGGCTTTGGCCTGCCGCAGCGTATCTTCCTGTTTGGTTTCCAGTTCGATTATCGTTTGCATCGCCGCTTCCAGCGCTGCGGATGAATCCTCAAGTTCCTTTTGCAGCTCGCGGATGATGCGGTCGCGGCCCAACAGGTTTTGCGCGTTCCGGTTCGCGCTGCCGCCGGTCATGCTGCCGCCCGCGTGCAGCACGTCGCCGGCAAGCGTCACCACACGAAAGGCATGCCCGCCCGCCCGCATGATCGCAACGCCTGTGTCAAGGTCTCCGGCGATTACCGTGCGCCCCAGCAGCGCTTCCATCACGCCGCGGTATTCTTCGCTGAACCCGCACTGCTCGCTGGCCACGCCCAGGCAGCCCTTCATCGAAAGCAGCTTGCGCTCTTCCCCGTCAAGCATCCGGCTCCTCATCGCCGACAGCGGCAGGAAGGTCGCGCGCCCGAGGCGGTTTTTGCGCAGGTGTTCGATCAGTTTATTCGCGGTCTGCTCCGTATCGGTGACGATGTTCTGCGCCGCGTTGCCCAGCGCCATGTCCAGCGCCGTTTCGTACTCCGTGGGCACGTCGATGAGCTTTGCCACCACGTCGCGTACACCGGGGATTTTCTCGTCTCTGGCGTAGGTCAGCGCTTCCTTCACGGCGCTCTGGTAGCCTTCGTACCCCGCCGCGAGTTCGCTGAGCGTTTCGATGCGCATCTCCAGCGCCCGGGTTTCCTGCGACATCGCCGCGGCGGCGTTTTTGCGGTCTTCGGTCTCGCCTTTTTGCAACTGCGCCTGTTTCTCAAGCGCCGCAAGCTCGTTTTCCCGCCGCGCAAGCAGCGCCTTTTCGCTTTCCAGGTTTTTTTCGGCCGCATCCAGCGCATCTTTCAACGCGGCTTCCTTCTTTTCGTCCGCCGCGAGGGATTGCGTAAGCTCTTCCTTGCGCATCTCCATCTGGGAGAGCATTGTGGTATGCCGCGTGTGCGCGGTTTTTACCTCCTGCATGCGGTTCATCGTCTCGATGATCGCCGTCTTGTGCCGGGACAGCTCCTCCTCAAGCTTCTCGGCGGCCTGCGAGGTCTTCGCGTGCTCGGCCTTGCGGGTTTCCAGCGCTTCTTCCGCCGCTTTGCGCAGGCGTTCGCCCTCCGCCGCGCCGTTCTTGGATTCGTCGGCCGTCGCTTCGATCATCTTCATGCGCGTTTCCACCGCGCCGCGCTCATTGGTAAGCCGCTCCTGCGTCTCCCGCGACGCCTCCACGCGCGACGCCACAGCCTGGCGTGCTTCTTGTGCGGAAAACAGCGCGTCCTTCTTTTTAAGCAGCTCGGCGTGCGCCTGCGACAGCGCTTCCTGCAGGCGTTCCAGGCCCTCTTCCTTTTCCTCGCGGGTCATATTCAAGGTCTTGAGCCGCTCTGTAGCCGCCCCGATCTCATCCGCGGCCGTTTTCAGGTTCTCCTCTATGTTCTCCGTGCGTTTCTTCAGGCGGTCGAAGCGCGTGACATAGAGCATGACTTCCAGTTCCCGCAGGGTCTCGGACAGCTTCAGATACTCCCGCGCGATTTCGGCCTGTTCGGCCATGGGACCCAACATCCCCTGCAGTTCTTCCAGTAAATCCTGTACGCGGTGCAGGTTTTCGTCGCTCCTGTCCAGCCTGCGCTGCGCCTCTTCCTTGCGGGCGCGGTAGCGGCTGATGCCCGCCGCTTCCTCAAACACGGCGCGGCGGTCCTCGCTGTGGTTGGACAGGATCTCATCCATCCTCCCCTGCCCGACGATGGAATAGCCTTCCTTGCCCAGCCCCGTATCTCGGAACAGGTCGACGATATCCTTCAGCCGGCATTCCTTGCCGTTGAGTATGTACTCGCTCTCGCCGCTGCGGAACACCCGGCGTGTGACCGCCACTTCCGTGTATTCGGTCGCAAGCTCACCGTCAAAATTGTCAAAGGTCAGAGTAACCTCGCAGTAGCCCATGGCTTTGCGCTGCTGCGTGCCGTTGAAGATGACGTCGGTCATCTGCTTGCCGCGCAGCTGCTTGGCGCTCTGTTCGCCAAGCACCCAGCGCACGGCGTCGGCGATATTTGACTTCCCGCAGCCGTTGGGGCCCACGATTCCCGTGATGTTTTCGGGGAAGACGATCGCCGTGCGCTTGGCAAAAGATTTAAACCCATAAATCTCTAATTTGCTCAGACGCATTCGCTAATCGCTCCCCTGTCAGTCGTGTTGTTCAAACTGCTCCAACTTTCTATTTTGAATATTGCTGCAATGCTATATGCGCCGCGTTTTGCTCTGCGGTTTTCTTCGAACCGCCCGTGCCTTCGGCGGCGCGCTTTCCGGCGATGGTCACCGCCACGGTATACCGTCTGTCATGCGGTGGGCCTTCTTCCGAGAGTACCGTATACTCCGGCAGCCCCAGCCCCTGCGCCTGCGTATACGCCTGCAGCTCGCCCTTGTCGTCGCGGCCTTTCATCGCGGCCAGGGTCTCGTCGTCTTCAAACAGCCGCCCGGCCAGTTCCTTCGCCGCG
This sequence comes from Clostridiales bacterium, assembly GCA_016930575.1. GTDB lineage: Bacteria > Bacillota > Clostridia > Christensenellales > Aristaeellaceae > CAXXOK01. The sequence goes on from JAFGGL010000070.1 coordinate 8,947, forward strand.
TCCATGCCGCCGTCCAGGCAAACCGCCGCAATTACCGCTTCCATCGCGTCGGCGAGGATCGCCGGCTTCTCTCGCCCGCCGGTCGCTTCCTCGCCGTGCCCCATGCGCAGGTATCGTCCGAGCGAAAGCCCCTCCGCCAGGTTGCTGAGCGTCTCCTCGCAGACCAGCGCGGCGCGCCGCGCCGTAAGCTCGCCCTCACTGAAAGCCCCGTATTTCTCGTAAAGCAGCGTACTCACGCAGTACTCCAGCACCGCGTCGCCCAGGAACTCCAGCCGTTGATTGTCCTTTTTCTCCAGAGCCGACGGATGCGTCAGCGCAAGCTTCAGCAGCGCTTTATTCGCAAAGCGATACCCAATCCTCTCCTCCAGCGCCCGCATCCTGATCCCTCCCGAAAACTGGAACGATAGGGACTTCGTCCCTAAACCCCTGACAAGGGCGATGCCTTGACCCATCATTGGCCGCGCATTGCGCGGCCAAATGCGGGATTCAAGGGCACTGCCCCTGATCGGGGTTATAGGGGTGAACCCCCTAGCTTCCATTGTTCAATAGATTACTAGTTAAACCTATTGGTTCTTTTCGATGTACTCCACCACGTCACCAACCGTTTTCAAACCTAAAATAACCTCATCCTCCACTTCGATGCCGAATTCGCTCTCGAGCTCGAGGATCATCACCATCACGTTGGCGCTGTCGGCCTTCAGGTCTTCCACCAGGCGGCTCTCGGCAGTGATCATATCGGCGTCCACCTGCAGTTGTTCGGCGATCATGTTCCGTACCTTGTCAAATACCATGCGTTCGTCCTCCTTATGATTGCTGATGAGATTGTATCCCGTTTTCGATCGCGCCGACCACGCCGGCTTCGATCATCTGCACGCCCTGCTTGATCGCGCAGGCGATGGCATGCGCGCCCGACGAGCCGTGCGCCTTGATCACGCAGCCGTTCACGCCCA
>JAFGGL010000071.1 GCA_016930575.1 Clostridiales bacterium
ACGAGATGACCGACGTGCTGATGGAGTTCCCCGAGCTGCACGATCCGCGCACCGGCGAGAGCCTGATGAAGCGCACCGTGCTGATCGCCAACACCTCCGACATGCCCGTGGCGGCGCGCGAAGCTTCGATCTACACCGGGATCACGATCGCGGAATACTTCCGCGACATGGGATACAAGGTCGCCATCATGGCCGACAGCACCAGCCGCTGGGCCGAGGCGCTGCGCGAGATGAGCGGGCGTCTGGAAGAGATGCCCGGCGAGGAAGGCTACCCGGCTTACCTGTCCAGCCGCATCGCTGAGTTTTACGAGCGGGCAGGCGTTGTGAAATGCCTGGGCGGCGATGGCCGCGAAGGCAGCGTTTCCGCCATCGGCGCCGTGTCGCCTCCGGGCGGCGATATCTCCGAGCCGGTCTCCCAGGCCACGCTTCGCATCGTGAAGGTGTTCTGGGGCCTGTCGGCGCAGCTGGCGTACAAGCGTCATTTCCCGGCGATCGACTGGCTGCAGTCCTATTCGCTCTACGCCACGCACCTGGAGAGCTGGTTCAACGACAACGTCGCCCCCGAGTGGAACGACCTGCGCCAGCGTGCCATGCTGGTGCTCCAGGAGGAGGCGGAGCTGCAGGAGATCGTCCAGCTGGTCGGTATGGACGCGCTGAGCTGGAAGGACAGGCTGACGATGGAAGTCGCCCGCTCCCTCCGCGAGGATTACCTGCAGCAGGACGCGTTTGACGACGTGGATACCTACTCGTCCACCAAAAAGCAATTCCTGATGCTCGGGCTGGTGCTGGAATATCACGTGAAGGGCAAGCAGGCGCTGGACGCAGGCGCAAACCTAAGTGACGTCATCAGCTTGCCCGTGCGCGAGAAGATCGGCAAGGCGAAATACATCCCCGAGGACAAGCTGGATCAATTCACGGAAATCGAAAACGAGTTGGCCGGCCAGATCGCGGCGATCGCAGAAGAAGGGGAGGTGTAGGACATGCTCAAAGAATACCGTACGATCAGAGAAGTCGTCGGCCCCCTGATGCTTGTGGACCAGGTGGAGGGCGTGACCTATAACGAACTGGTGGAGATCAGGCAGCAAAACGGCGAACTGCGGCGCGGCAAGGTGCTGGAGATCAACGGAAGCCGCGCGCTGGTGCAGTTGTTTGAAAGTTCCAACGGCCTGCAGATCGAAACCGCGTCCGCGCGTTTTCTGGGGCATTCCATCGAACTCGGCGTAAGCATGGATATGCTGGGCCGGGTGTTCGACGGCATGGGCAATCCCCGCGACGGCGGGCCTCAGCTCATTCCCGACGAGCGCAAGGATATCAACGGCGAACCGCTCAACCCCGCCGCGCGCGACTACCCCAACGAGTTCATCCAGACCGGCGTCAGCGCGATCGACGGCCTGAACACGCTGGTGCGCGGCCAGAAACTGCCCGTGTTTTCCGGCAGCGGCCTGCCGCACGCACAGCTTGCCACGCAGATCGCGCGCCAGGCGCGGGTACTCGGCGCGCATGAGAAGTTCGCCGTGGTGTTCGGCGCCATCGGCATCACGTTTGAGGAAGCCGAATACTTCATCAGCGACTTCCGGCGCACGGGCGCCATCGAGCGTGCGGTGCTGTTTATGAACCTCGCCAACGATCCCGCAATCGAACGTATCGCAACCCCGCGCATGGCGCTGACGGCGGCGGAATACCTGGCCTATGAAAAGGATATGCACGTGCTGGTCATCCTGACCGATATCACCAATTACGCCGAGGCCCTGCGCGAGGTTTCCGCCGCGCGCAAGGAAGTGCCCGGCCGCCGCGGCTATCCCGGCTACCTGTACACCGACCTTGCCAGCATGTACGAGCGTGCGGGCCGTATCATCGGCAAGCAAGGATCGATCACGCAGATTCCCATCCTCACCATGCCCGAGGACGACAAGACCCACCCGATTCCCGACCTGACGGGCTACATCACCGAGGGGCAGATCATCTTGAGCCGCGAGCTGCACCGCAAGGGTATCTCGCCGCCCATCGACGTGCTGCCGTCCCTGAGCCGCCTGAAGGACAAGGGCATCGGCGACGGCAAGACCCGCGAGGACCACGCATCGACCATGAACCAGCTGTTCGCGGCGTACTCGCGCGGCAAGGACGCCAAGGAACTCGCCGTGATTTTGGGCGACGCGGCGCTGACGGACGTGGATAAAAAATACGCCGCCTTTGCCGAAGAATTCGAGAAGAAATACGTATCGCAGGGGTATCAGACGAACCGCACCATCGAGGAAACGCTAAACCTGGGCTGGGGGCTGCTGGCGATGCTGCCGCGCAACGAGCTCAAGCGCATCCGCGATTATATGCTGGATAAATACCTGCACGACAGCACCATCGAAGAAACCAAGGACGAAGTCGTCGAGGAGGAGCATCACTAGTGGCTGCCGCGCTGCGCGTGAATCCCACGCGCATGGAATTGACGCGCATCAAGCGCCGTCTGGTCACCGCGAGGCGCGGGCATAAACTGCTCAAGGACAAGCGGGACGAGATGGTGCGCCGGTTTATCGCGCTCATCCGTGAAAACTACAGGCTGCGCAGGGAAGTGGAGAAGGAGTTGGGCATCGCCCTGTCCGGCTTCGCGATGGCGCGCGCCGTGGTGGAGCCCGCGTTCATGGAGGAAGCGCTGCTTTCTCCCGCGCGCAGCATCGCCGTGGATATGGGCATCGACAGCATCCTGAGCGTGCGCGTACCGAAACTCACTACCAAAGAAGAGGAAACGAAAACCACGCTGAGTTACGGCCTTGCAGAGACCTCCGCTCAGCTTGACGGCGCGATCGAAAGCCTTACGGAACTCCTGCCCAAGCTCATCAAGCTGGCGGAAGTGGAAAAAACCTGCGAACTGCTGGCCGACGAGATCGAAAAAACGCGCCGCCGCGTCAACGCGCTGGAATACGTGATGATCCCGCAGTTTGAGCAGACCATCCGTTTTATCACGATGAAACTGGACGAGAACGAGCGCGGCAACCTCACCCGCCTGATGAAGGTGAAGGATATGATACAGGAGAGGGAAATGGCCTATTGATTATAGAATAGAAACGACTTCCACAACCGTTAACACATCATCTTTAACTTGAAACCGAATATCGAACCCAGCATACCCGAAGCCGTATATGCGCTCCGGGTTTTCCTGATAGGCGGGGCGCGGATCGCCGGAAAGCGCGGCAAGCAGCGTGGCCTGCTTTTCCTGCGGAATCAACCTTAGCCACCTGTCCGGGAATTCCACGGCCAGCGCGGCGTCCGGCGCGTCGTGCGCGTATCCGCCCTCCGCGTGGGGGACGCTGTCCGCGTAGGGCAGGTAGGGCTTGATATCGTAGACCGGCGTACCGTCCGTCATATCCGCACCTAAAACGGTCAAAGTGGGGCAAGATGGCGTATCAAGGTTGACGGTTTTTAATTCAACACAGGATAAGCCGAGCGGATTGGGACGGAAGGGGGAGCGCGTGGCGAACACACCCATTCTCGTATTGCCTCCGAGACGCGGCGGGCGCACCGTGGGCGACCAGACCGCGCGTTTGGTTTCCGAAAATCCCCAGATCAGCCATATGTGCGTGAAACCCTCCAGCCCGCGCAGCATATCGGGGTTGCGAAAAGCCGACTCGAACACGACGGTCGATTCCAGCGTGCAGATCATCCCGCTCTGGCGTGGCAGGCCGAATTTCGAGGCGAAATCGTTGCGTACCCGCGCGACGACTTCGAGCTTCATATCTTCCATGATCATCACACTCCATTAACAGTATAGCGCGAGAGTTTACACACGCGCAATATATATGCGCCGGGTTTATGGTATAATAAGGAAAGCAGAAGGATGGAGGCGAACGCCGCATGGGAATCATCAACCGGCTGCAGGCCTGGGGACAATGGCTGACTACGGATCCTGTCGGGTTCTTTATTTATATGGCGTATTTTGCCGTCGCCGTGCTGCTGACGCTGATGCTGCACGAGATCGCGCACGGCTACGTGGCGTACCGCTGCGGCGACAACACCGCCAAGATGCTCGGAAGGCTGACGCTCGATCCGCGCAAGCATCTGGACCCCATCGGCACGATCGCTCTGGTGCTGCTGGGCTTCGGCTGGGCCAAGCCCGTTCCCATCAATCCGCGCAATTTCCAGGGCAATCGCCTGAAATGCGATTTTCTGGTCTCCATCGCCGGCGTGGTCACCAACCTGACGTTGTTTTTGGTATCGCTGTTCCTTGCGGCGATTATCAATCCGCTGCTCTGGCGGCCGGAAGTGATATCGGCCTATGGCGCGAAGGCGTTTCTGGAGATCAACGGCATCGGTTTCAACGTGCTGTATATCGGGTCCGGAAGCGACTACGTCCAGCTGATGCAAATGCCGTGGCTGATGCATATCCAGCGTTTTCTGCTGATCTTTATGACCATGAACCTGATGATCGCCGTGTTTAACCTCCTGCCCATCCCGCCGCTTGACGGTTTTCATGTGTTCAACGATCTCATTTTGAAAGGCCGCCTGCGCATCACGCCGCAGTTCCAGCGCGCCGCGCAGATCGTGTTCCTGCTGCTGATTTTCACGGGCGTTTTGGGCACGGGGCTGCTCTACGTTACCGAAGCCATCCAGGGCGGCGTGCTGAACCTGTATCTGGTCATTCTGGGGGCCTGAGCGATGCCCATCTATATCCAACTCAAGCAGTTTGACGGGCCGCTGGACCTGCTGCTGCACCTGATCGGCAGGGCAAAGATCGATATCAAGGATATCTTCGTTCACGAGATCACCGAGCAGTTCATTGCAGCCGTGAGCAGCGCGCCGGACTTCGATATGGAAGAAGCCAGCGAGTTCATCGCCATGGCGGCGCTGCTGGTGGAGATCAAAAGCCGCTCGCTCTTGCCAAAACAGCAGGCGGAGGACGAGGAAGATCCCGAACAGCTTTTAATCGACCGGCTGACGGCGTATAGGCAATTCAAGGAAAGTACCGCCAATATGGCGGAGTTTGAGAAAAGCGCGCGGCAGACGTTCGGCAAGCTGCCCGAGGAGATTCCCCTGCCCCCGCCGACGCTTGAGATTGACGGGCTGACGATCGAGATGCTGTGGGAAGCGCTGCTGCGCCTCGCGGAACGCGAACCGCGGGAGCGACATGAGGCCGATCTTTCGCTGCGGGATATCCGGCGCGACCACTACACGGTGGAGAACTGTATCAGGTCCATCCGCGAACACCTGAAAAAAGGCCCGGTTCCGTTCGATGAACTCTTCGGCGGGAAACCGAGCCGGCAGGAAGCCGTTACGCTGTTCATCGCGCTGTTGGAGCTGCTCAAGCGCGGCAAGGCGCACGTATCGCAGTCAAAGACCTTTGACCGCATCATCCTGCATCCCGGAAGGAGGAAACACAGTGGAAATCCGTGAGGCTTGCCGCGCCATCGAGGCTATTTTATTTGTTTCGGGGGACGCGGTGGAGATCCGGGACATCGCCCAAGCGCTGGAGATTACCGAAATGGAGGCCTTAAGCGCGGCGGATGCGCTGCAAAAGGAGTACGACGGCGTTCCCCGCGGCATCAGGGTGTCGCGCTACGGCGAGCATCTGAAGCTGGAAACGCGCGCGGAATACGCGCCCTATGTGGAACGGCTTTTACAGCCCGTACAGCGGCAGTCCCTGTCGCAGGCGGCGATGGAAACGCTTGCGGTCATCGCGTACAGACAACCTGTTACCCGTCTGGATATCGAAGAGGTCCGCGGCGTGAAATGCGATTACTCCATCCAGTCGCTGTTGAACAAGGGGCTTGTGAAAAACGTCGGGCGCAGGGAGACGCTCGGGCGTCCGTACCTGTACGCGACCACGGATTTCTTCCTGGAGCATTTCGGCATCGCGGACATCCGCGAGCTCCCGCCTCTGCCGGAGATGGATCCGCCGCAGGAAGAGGAGCCGCTGATACCATAATAAGCGCCCTCCGCTGACAGCTTTTGGCGGAGGGTATTGATCTCTTGACGATAGGGCACTGTTTTATACGATCACGATCTGCTGCCGGAACATGAATCCCGCGGGAAGCCCCGCGCCAAGCGCCCACAGATCGTATGCCCGCATGTCCAGCCGGTAGAGCGGATTGTTCCGGTTGCCGTCCGATGCTTTGGCGATCACCTTCAGCTTTGCTTGTTTCAGCAGCGCCAATTCGGGCTCGTATTCCTTTCGGAATCCCAAAAGCCGTACATAAGACGGCTGTTTTTCTAGCGGCTTTGCCCGCATGCCGAGCATCGCGTGCGTGAGAAGGCGGTTCAGGCGCGCGCGGGTATAGCGCCTGGTTTTCAACAATTCCAGCAATTCCGCGCGGCTTGCGGCCTGTACCGCGCATTTTCGTAGCCTGTATTCAAGGCCCTCCGAACAGTCCGGGAGCTTTCTCAGCGCGGCGGGCGTCATGGAACGCACGGCGTTCAGCAATACGCTGTCCAGCGCGTCCGGCCTGTGCGCGCCGGCGGTTCGCAGCAGGTAACCGCAGGCTGCTTCGGCGGCTTTTAGGTCGCCGGTCAGAAACGCCCTGCGTACGGCGCTGGCCGACGGATACGCGGCATGGGAAAGGTCGCTGATGTGGTAATCGCTGTTGCGCCGCACGGGCAGGGGGGTGATATCGCTGTGCAGGCGCGCAAGCGCGCGCAGGTAGCAGATACCCAGGATATTGTTGGGTTTGGAAACGAATTCATCCGTGTCCTTTTCGTCCATTGCGGCGGATACGCCGTCCGCCTGCGCGGCGGCGAAGGGTTTGCCTTCGGCCAGGGACGCTTGCAGCGCTTCCAGGAAAGCGCCGTTAGGGTTTTCCAGGATGTTTGCGGCGGTATGCAACGCCTGTATATCCGGATCCTCCGTACCGAAAGAGAGGTGGGTGACGAAGCGCAGCCGCTCGAGGATGCTTACGCCGCCCAGCGCGAAGTTTTCCGCGTCGCGCACGGAGGCCGCGCAGGGCATCTCCAGCACCATCGCGGCGCCCGCGCGCAGGGCGGCCCGCGCCCGAAACGCTGGCGGGAACAGCGCCGGCATGCCGCGCTGCGTAAAGCATCCGCTCATCAGGCATACGATCAACGCTTCCGGCAGCGCTTTTTTGATCAGTGCAAACTGCCGGGCGTGCCCGGTATGGAAGGGATCGTATTCACATAGGATACCGACAACTGTTTTCGTATGTATTTCCTCACAATTTCATTGCATTTTTCGCGTATTTGCCTTTTATTTTCCATGCGATGCGTGTATAATCATTTGTTGTATACTTGTGAAACACAAGTAGTTTATCACAATGAAGGAGAAATCGCTATGTCAGTGATCGACAAGATCAGGGCGAAAGCCATGACGGACGTCAGGCACATCGTCTTGCCCGAGGGAGCGGAACCGCGCACCGTGCAGGCTGCGCGCAGCATTACCGATTTGAAGATTGCCAGGGTAACGCTGCTGGGAGACCTATCGGAAATCCAGAAAACAGCCGCGCAAACGGGAACGAATCTTACCGGTATAGCGACGATCGATCCGAAGAAAAGCGATAAACTCGAAGCGTACACGCAATTACTGTACGAGCTGAGAAGCAAAAAGGGGATGACCATGGAGCAGGCCGGGGAGCTTGCATCGGGGAATACGCTTTACTTCGGAGCGCTGATGGTAAAGGCAAACGACGCGGACGGCATGGTGGCGGGCGCGATCAACGCAACAGGAGACGTGCTTCGCCCCGCATTACAGATCATCAAAACAGAGCCGGGCATTTCGGTGGTCTCGAGCTCTTTTATTATGGAAATTCCCAATCAGAACTTCGGCGAAAACGGCGTGATGATTTTCGGCGACTGCGCTGTCATCCCCGATCCCACGGCGGAGCAGCTTGCGGCGATCGCGGTCTCCAGCGCGCAGACGGGCAAACAACTTGTCGGGCTGGACCCGAAGGTCGCCATGCTTTCGTTCTCCACCAAGGGCAGCGCCAAACATGAGCTGGTTGAAAAGGTGCAGGAAGCGACCGCGCTTGTGCATAAAAGCGCTCCCGGCCTTGCCTGCGACGGCGAACTGCAGGCGGACGCCGCGCTGGTTACTAGCGTCGGCGCACTCAAATCTCCCGGCAGCCCCGTAGCGGGACGCGCTAATGTGCTCGTTTTCCCCGATCTGCAGTCGGGCAATATCGGATATAAGCTCGTTCAGCGGCTCGCGGGCGCGGTTGCGGTCGGACCCATCATTCAGGGCCTTGCCAAACCGGTCAACGATTTAAGCCGCGGATGCTCGGTGGACGATATTATCAGCGTGGTCGCAATCACAGCGGTCAAAGCACAAGGATAAGGAGAACGTATCTGATGAAAATTCTGATTCTGAACGCAGGTTCCTCTTCACTCAAGTATCAGCTGATGGATATGGACGGCGAGAAGATACTTGCCAAGGGCATGGTAGACCGCATCGGCATCGACGGCAGCACCATCAGGCAAACGGCTGGCGATAAGGTCTTCAAACTGAAAGAACCCGTTCCCAACCATACGGACGCCATACACCTGATGCTCAAAGCGCTGACCGACCCGGAGAAGGGCGCGATGAAGAGCATGGACGAGATAAGCGCCTTCGGCCACCGCGTGGTCAACGGCGGGGAGAGATTTACCGACAGCATTCTGGTGACCGACGAAGTCAAGGAGACCATAAGGGAGTACTTCGTGCTCGCGCCGCTTCACAATCCGCCCAATCTCATGGGAATCGAGGCATGCCAGGAAGCCATGCCAGACACGCCCAACGTCGCCGTGTTTGATACCTCCTTCCATCAGACCATGCCCAAGGTATCGTTCATGTACGGCGTGCCGCAGGAATACTACAAACGCCTCAAGCTGCGCCGTTACGGTTTCCACGGCACCAGCCACCGCTATGTCAGTAAACGCGTGTGCGAGTTTTTAGGCATCCCCGTTGAGGGCAGCCGCATCATTACCTGTCATCTGGGCAACGGCTCCAGCCTTACAGCCGTGAAGGACGGCAAGAGTATCGATACCAGCATGGGGCTTACGCCGTTGGAGGGTGTGCTCATGGGCACGCGTTCGGGCAATCTGGACCCGGCCATCGTGCAGTACATCGCCAATTCCGACAACATGACGGTCAACGAAGTCATCGACATGTGCAACAAGAAATCAGGGCTGATCGGCATTTCCGGCATTTCCAGCGATATGCGCGATATCGACGCCGCCGCCGAGCAAGGCGACGAGAACGCAATACTTGCGCAGGATATGCTGGCGCACAGCATCCGCAAGTACATCGGCGCCTATGCGGCGGTGATGGGCGGCGTGGACGTGATCGTGTTTACGGCCGGCATCGGGGAGAACAACGCGCATATCCGCACCAAGATCATGCGGGGCTTTGAATACCTCGGCGCGAAACTGGACCTTGAGAAGAACAAAACCCGTGAGGAAGCCGTGATCTCCACCGACGACAGCAAGGTGAAGATCTGCGTCATCCCCACCAACGAGGAGCTCGTTATCGCCCGCGATACGCTTGCGATCATTCAGGGATAGGAAATTTTCGATTGACAATACAGGGCGCAATGCATATAATGTAGCATGGCTGTGCTTCGAGGAGGCATCACATGGAACTGGATGTAACCCAAGCGCTGCTAAGGCCCGGAGAAGCGTTTCCCTTCGAAACGAAGGTCAAGGTTTCTCAGCAGGATGTCAACGGCGAACCTGTTACGTTTGACGATGTTTCCATTGCAGGCACGGTTTCCGCGATGGACGGCACGGTGCGGCTGAACGGCAGCTTACGTACCACGACGCACGCCCACTGCGCGAAGTGCCTCAGGCCGGTTGATTATCCGATGGAACTAAGTTTTCGGGAGAGCTTCCGCAAGGACGCCGTCGAGATCGAAGACGAAGCCTTCCGCTTTGAAGGATCCGCCGTTTCATTGGAGCAAATGACCCTGACGCTTTTGATGCTCAATCTCCCGATGCGGTTTCTCTGCCGGGAGGATTGCGGCGGCGGGGTGCAAAACCCGTACAGTACAATTTCCAAGAGCTCATGCCAAGAGGACACACAACGTCCCTTTGAAGCATTGAAGCGATTGCTTAAAGAGGACGAGGAGGTGTAGACCATGGCTCTGCCGAAAGGAAAAGTATCGCGCGCACGCGGCCGCAGCCGCCGTGCCCATTGGAAACTCAGCTTGCCCGGCATCGTGGAATGCCCGCAATGCCATCACAAGATGCTCGCACACCGTGTTTGCAAGAACTGCGGAACCTACAACGGCGCACAGGTCATCGATATGACCGAGGATAAGGGGAAAAAACAGGAGGAGTAATTTCCTCCGATTGAACCAATGAGCGGGAGGAGTACGCTTTCCCTCCGGCAGAGAGAACGGCCCCTGGCTGCAAGGCCGTTTCGGAAACGGAAAGGCGGAAGGTCGCCCGGGAGGGCGCGGGATGAACGGTATTGCCGCTAGTTCCGCCGGGTACGCCCGATACAGCGCGCAGAGGCGGCGGATGATACCGTCGTAAAGCAAGGTGGTACCACGGAGCTGCTCCGTCCTTCGGACGTAGTAGCTTCTTTGTTTTCAGGGGAGGTGGATACTATGGATTACTGGCAGGGCGTACTGGCACGTATGAATATCGCCGGTATCGTATTGGTACTGGTCGGCGCCGCGCTGTCCTTCGGCGCGAAGAAATTCGTGCCGCTGGTATTCAAGGATTCCGAAAAAATGGTGCTGCCGGTGAAATTCGCCGGGTTGCTGCTTGCCGTTGCCGGCGCACTGATCATTCTGTTATAAGGTGATGATTATGAATAAAGCATTCAACATGGATAAAACATATACCCCGGGCGACATCGAAAACAAAATTTACGAAACCTGGGAACAATCCGGCGCGTTTCACGCACAGCGCGTGAAAGGGGAGAAACCCTATACCGTCGTGATGCCCCCGCCCAATATCACCGGGCAGCTGCATATGGGACATGCCCTGGACGTGTTGTTTCAGGACGTGCCCATCCGCTATCACCGCATGAAAGGCAGGCCTGCGCTCTGGCTGCCCGGAACCGACCACGCTTCCATCGCCACGGAAGTGAAGATCGTCGAGCAGATGCGAAAGGAAGGCCTGACGAAAGAAGACGTCGGACGCGAGGCATTTTTAGAACGCGCGTGGAAATGGAAGGAAGAATACGGCGGCCGCATCAACCGGCAGCAGCGGCGCCTGGGCGCGAGCTGCGACTGGGAACGCGAGCGCTTCACCATGGACGAGGGCTGCAACAAGGCGGTGCGCGAAGCGTTCGTCGACCTCTATGAAAAGGGCCTGATCTACCGCGGAAACCGCATTATCAACTGGTGTCCGGTGTGCCTGACGGCGCTGTCCGACGCCGAGGTGGAATACGAGGAGCAGTTCAGCCACCTGTGGTATATCCGTTATCCGGCAAAGGACGGCAGCGAGGGCGTGATCGTGGCTACCACGCGGCCAGAGACCATGCTCGGGGACACGGCGGTTGCCGTGCATCCAAATGATAAGCGTTACAAGCACTTGATCGGGAAAACGGTGATCCTGCCGATCATGGACCGCGAGCTGCCGGTGATCGCCGACGAGTATGTGGATATGGAATTTGGCACCGGAGCGGTGAAGATCACGCCTGCGCACGATCCCAACGACTTCGAGATCGGGCAGCGCCACGGCCTGGAAGCCATCCTGGTCACAAACGAAGACGGCACGATGAACGAAAACGCGGGGAAATACCGGGGCGTCCCGGAGACAAAATGCCGTCTGATGGTGGCTGACGAGTTGAAGAAGCTTGAGCTGTTAGTCAAAGTGGAGAATTATAAGCATAACGTGGGCACCTGCTACCGCTGCCACAACACCGTGGACCCGGTCTCGAGCCTGCAGTGGTTCGTGAGCATGAAGCCGCTGGCGGAGCCCGCCATCGAAGTGGTGAAGGAAGGCAAAACCAGGTTCGTGCCCGAGCGCTTTGCCAAAGTGTATTTCAACTGGATGGAAAACATCCGCGACTGGTGCATCAGCCGCCAGCTCTGGTGGGGGCACCGCATCCCCGCCTGGTACTGCGACGGCTGC
>JAFGGL010000072.1 GCA_016930575.1 Clostridiales bacterium
CTGCATGATGATGCTGGCGTTGATGTAGGGGGTAATGCCCATGGCCATGATGGTCATCTGGGAGAAGTTGTTGCCCGTCATCATGTTGACCAGATCGAGCAGCGGCAGCGTCTGCGTGCCGACCGCCGCCTGCACCGCGATATAATCGACGCCCGGCGCGGGGATGACGCCCACCAGGCGGAAGAGCACCAGCATCATGAAGGTGTAGACCAGCTTCTTGCGGATATCGTCCACCTTCCACGCGTTGCGCAGGGATTCGAAGATACTGGGATTGTTCTTGTTGCGGATGGCCATGCTACTTCACCTCGGCTTTCCCGCCGAGGGTCTCGATCTTCTGTTTGGCGGCCTCCGAGAACCTGTCGGCCTGCACGGTGAGCTTTTTGGTAAGCTCTCCGCCGCCCAGGATCTTCACGCCGTCCATGGCCTTTTTCACCAGTCCGGCTTCCCTGAGCGTCCGCGCGGTCACCACGGCGCCATCCTTAAAGATGTCGAGTTTCCCGACGTTCACGGTCGCGTACTCGGTGCGGAATACATTGGTAAACCCTTTCTTGGGCACGCGGCGCGTGAGCGGCATCTGGCCGCCCTCAAAGCCGGGGCGCACGCCGCCGCCCGAGCGGGCTTTCTGGCCCTTGTGCCCTTTGCCGGAGGTCTTGCCCAGACCCGAACCCGTGCCCCTGCCGAGACGCTTGGGCGAAGTTGTGGAACCGGCGGCGGGCTGCAATTCATGCAATTTCATCGGCAATCCCTCCTACTTTGCTTTCTCTTGGACGTCGATCATATGCCTGACGCGGAAGATCTGCCCCCGGATGCAGGGGTTGTCCTCCTTCACCACGGTCTGCCCGATCTTTTTCAGGCCCAGCGCGGCGACGGTGTCCTTGTGCACCTGAAGGCTTGAGATCGGCGATTTTTTCAAGGTAATGTAGAGTTTCATGTCGTCCTCCTCAGCCCAGAATCTCTTCCACGGTCTTGCCGCGGAGCCTGGCGATCTGCTCGGCCGTGCGGATTTGCCTGAGCCCCTCCAGCGTCGCCTTCACCATGTTGATGCGGTTACTGGTGCCGTAGCTCTTGGTGCGGATATCGCGCACGCCGGCAAGCTCGAGCACGGCGCGCGCCGCGCCGCCCGCGATGACGCCCGTGCCTTCCGGCGCGGGAAGTAGGACCACCTTGCCGGTCCCGAAACGCCCGATGGCCTCGTGCGGGATGCTCGTGCCCTTCAGCGCTACGGTAATCAGGTTCTTCTTGGCCTTGTCCACGCCCTTGCGGATGGCTTCGGAAATCTCGGCGGCCTTGCCGATGGCCGCGCCTACGCGGCCTTTTTCATCGCCGACCACGACCAGCGCCGCAAAGCGGAAGTTGCGTCCGCCCTTGACAACCTTGGTGACGCGGTTGATGGCGACGAGCTTCTCTTTGAATTCGCTTTCCTGTCCCATGCGTTGCATGCGTTTATCCTCCTAGAACTCTAGTCCCGATTCCCGGGCGCCGGCGGCCAGCTCCGCCACGCGGCCCGTATAAACGTAGCCGCCGCGGTCAAAGACCACCTTTTTAACGCCCGCTTTCACCGCCCGTTCCGCGATCGCCTGGCCGACGATCTTGGCGGCCGCCTTCTTATTGGCGCCCTTAACGCGTTTCTGCACGTCCTTCTCCATCGTCGAGGCGGCCGCGAGGGTGACGCCTCTGGTATCGTCGATCACCTGCGCGTAGATGTTGTTCAGGCTCCGGTACACGCAAAGGCGCGGCATATCCGGGGTGCCCGAGATCTTTTTGCGCACGCGCGCATGCCGGGCCACACGGTCGGCGTTGCGGTCACTCTTTTTATACATATGCAATCCCCTTTCCCATTAACCGGCCTTGCCTTCCTTGCGGCGGATATGCTCGTCCTGATAGCGGATGCCTTTGCCCAGGTACGGCTCGGGCTTGCGCATGGCGCGGATATCGGCGGCAAGGTTGCCAACCTGCTGTTTATTGATGCCCCTGACCACGATCGTGGCCTGATCGGGCGTCTCAAACTGGATGTTCTCGGGCGCGTCCAGCACCACGGGGTGCGAAAACCCGACGTTGATGGTGAGCTTGTTGCCGTCCACGGAGGCGCGGTAGCCCGTGCCCACGAGCTTGAGGGTTTTTTGGAACCCGTCGGTCACGCCGGTCACCATGTTGTAGATCAGGCTCCGGTACAGTCCGTGCATGGCCTTGTGGGGCTTGGCGTCGCTTGGGCGCGTGAGCGTGAGCACGCCGTCCTCCTGTTTCAGCGTGATATCCCCGTTCACTTCCTGCACGAGCGTGCCCTTGGGGCCCTTGACGGTGACGACGTTTTGGCCGCTCACGGAAATCGTGACGCCGGCAGGAATGGCAATGGGTTTTTTCCCGATTCTAGACATTCTTCTTCCCCTCCCTGCCGTTACCAGACGTAGGCGAGCACTTCGCCGCCGACCATCTGTTTGCGGGCTTCCTTGTCAGTCATCATCCCCTTGGACGTGGAGATGATGGCGATGCCGAGGCCGCCCAGAACCTTGGGCAGGGAGCCGTTTTTCGCGTACACGCGCAATCCGGGCTTGGAAATCTTCTTCAGCCCCGCGATCACCGGCTGCTTGCCTTCGATGTATTTCAGCGTAATCTTTATGTTGCCCTGCGGTCCATCCTTGATGAAATCAACGCCCTTGACGTAGCCTTCGGCAAGCAAAATCTTGGCGATTGCCTTCTTGGGATTTGAGGCAGGGACGACGACCGCGTCATGCTTGGCCACCTGCGCGTTGCGGATGCGGGTGAGCATATCGGCGATGGGATCATTCATGACCATGGAAAAACCTCCTTTGTTCCGTTCCGCTTGATAACCGCTTACCAGCTGGCCTTGCGGACGCCGGGAATCTGGCCCTTGTAGGCCAGCTCTCTGAAGCAGATGCGGCAGATGCCA
>JAFGGL010000073.1 GCA_016930575.1 Clostridiales bacterium
AAGCAGCAGTTCACCGACGCCATCATGGTATTGAAGGGCGTGGGCGCGCTGCAGGCGGAGGACGCCGAAACCGATCTGGAGACAGGCGACGGTTCCGAGGCGGCGGCGCTTTTAGCGAGCCAGCGGCTGCGGCATACGCGCACGCTGTTTCTGCCCGGGGACGGCGCGGATGCGGGGTTCATCACCAAGCCCGATCCCGAAGCCGGCAGCGAGCTTCTGCGCAAGAGCCTGGCCGACGATATCCACAAGCTGTCCTTCGTGCCGGATTTGAGCGATGCGAAGTTCGCGGGCGACGCCTCCGGCGTGGCGATGCGCTTCAAGCTGCTGGGCTTCGAGCAGCGCACGAAGATCAAGGAGCGCTGGTTCCGTGAGGCGCTGCGGCAGCGGCTGCGGCGCATGGCGCACTTCCTGCGCGTGCAGGGCGCGGCGGAATTCGACGTGGACCAGGTGCTCATCACCTTCAGCCGCACCCTTCCCGTGAACGACCTGGAAATCGCCAGAACCGTGCGGGCGTACCGCGGCATCGTGCCCGACGAGATCCTGCTGTCGCAGGTGCCGTGGGTGGACGACGCTTCTGAAATAATGAAATCAAAACCGGTGTAACGCGGAAAGCCGCTTTGCATAACGACCTCTTTTGAGGAGTTAACAGCCGACGGGCGTAAAACGGGAGGAAAATCATGAGTAAGAACGCAGCGGAGACCACGGAGCGGGCGCGGGAGACCGCCGAAGCGGCGAAGAACGAACCCGTGAAAACCGAAACGACGGAAAAAAGCTTTACGCAGGACGATATCAACCGCATTGTGAGTCAGACCATCGCATCCGAGCGCAGGAAGGCCGAGACACAGGTGGCGCAGGCCAAAAAGGAAGCCGAGGAACTGGCGCAGATGACCGCCGAGCAGCGCGCCGAACACAGGATTGCCGAGCGCGAAGCCGCGCTGGCCGAGCGCGAGGATACGCTTACGCGCCGCGAGGTGCGCGCCGGGGCTGTGCAGCTTCTGATGAAAAAGGGGCTGCCCGCCGGGCTGGCCGATGCGCTGGAGTACGCGGACATGGACAGCGCTTCCGCCGCCATCGAGCAGCTGGAGCAGGCGTTTCGCTTAGCATTGCAGCAGGGCGTCGAGGAGCGCATGAAGGGCATGGCGCCCGCCGCAACCGTAAGCACCGCCGCGGGCTTTGAATCCAAACTCAAGAAGGCGGTCGGGCTCGCTTGACGGGGATGCTTGGGGTTGTGCGCCCCAAACCCGCAGTTTAGGATCAATGACCCTTAACAATCCCTTCCTTGACCGCGCAATGCGCGGTCAAAAGCGGGGATTGGGAATGGAAGCCCCTAATCCGGATTAGGACAAACGAAAGGAAGTAATTTATGGCAAACTCAATCACTCTTTTTAAACAAACCCTCTCCGAGACGCTGGACGAGGTGTATAAACTTGCAAGCCTCACCGCGCTGCTGGACGGCAGTTCCGATCTGGTGAAGCAGGGCGCCAACGCTAACGAGCTGATCATCCCCAAGATGAGCGTGCAGGGGCTGGCGGACTACGACAAGGCGTCAGGCTATGTGTCCGGCGATGTGACGCTGACCAACGAGACCGTACAGTGCAACTTCGATCGCGGGCGCATGTTCACCGTGGACAGCATGGACGATCTGGAGACCGCGGGCGTCGCCTACGGGCGGCTGGCGGGCGAGCTGATCCGCACCAAGGTAGTGCCGGAGCTGGACGCCTTCCGCTTCGCCAAGTACGCGGGCACTTCGGGTATCTCGGGCATCACGTCCGGCGCGGCGCTTACGACCGGCACGGCCGTGGTTACCGCGCTGCGCGTTGCCGTGACCGCTTTGGACGAGGCCGAGATCCCCTACGAGAACCGCTACCTGTTCATCACGCCCACGCTGGACGGCCTGATCGCGGATCTCGACACCACCAAGAGCCGCCAGGTCATGGAACGCTTCCAGGGCAAGGTGCTGGTGCCGCAGACGCGCTTCTACACCGCCATCGACATGCTGGACGGCACGACCTCCGGCGAGGAATCCGGCGGTTACGCCAAGGGCGGCGAAGCCAAGGACATCAACTTCATGGTGATCCACCGCGACGCCGTGATCCAGTTTTCCAAGCACGTCGCGCCAAAGGTGATCCTGCCCGACGTCAACCAGTCCACCGACGGCTACAAGTTCGGCTACCGCCATGTGGCCATCGCCGACGTTTATGGCAATAAGGTCAAAGGGATTTATCTGCATTACGCAACCGCATAACGAAGTTGGACGTATGGGGATTTCATCCCAATAACCCTGATCAGGGGCAGTGATCCGTCAGTTTTGTTGTCGCAGGCTCGCTCTCGCTTGCCTGCTCTGCAAAACTTCTCACCTACGGGTCGCTCACGGCTTTACCGTGGTATCCACTGGATACACACTTCCCTTCGGTGCCCTGAACTCCATTTATGGCCGCGCTTTCAGCGCGGCCATAATGATGGGTCAAGGGCAATCGCCCTTGTCGGGGGTATGGGGGTGACACACCCATCGTCTTTCTTGAAAGGAACACAACGATGTCAGAGTATTTGGACAAGCTCAAGCGCAGGCTGCGGATAACAGACACGGAGCAGGACGCGCTGCTGGCCGACCTGATCACCGACGCGCAGGCGTTCGCCATGGGCTACACGGGCCGTGATCCTTTGCCGGACGCGGCGGAAGGCGCGATCATCGAGCTTGCGGCGATGAGTTTCGGGCGGCTGGGGATCGAAGGTCAGGCGGCGCATGCCGAAGGCAGGATCTCCATCCGCGTGGACGGGCTGCCCGCCATGCTCAAGGCGCAGCTGGACAGCTACCGCGTGGCAAAGGTGGGGTAGCGATGCGGCTGTTGGAAAATATGAAGCAAACCGTGACCGTTAAGCCTGCTGCCGCGGCGGGGGTATATCAGGAAGACGACCGGCTGTACCGCTTCGACGGCAGCCGGGCGTTTTTGGTCCGCGCCGTGCTGCAGCCGCTGACCGAGCGCCCTGACGCCGCCGTGTATGGCGAAACGCCGACGGCGAGGCTCCTGATGCTCTACGACGGCGACGAAACACTGGATGAAGGCATGGGCGTGTGCGTGGATGTAATCTCAAGCTCGCCGTGCGATTACCGGATATCGGAAATGCCCCGGCGCTACCAGAGCCACAAGGAACTCACGCTCGCCTTCATCCCGGAGGAATTGCGCGCTTAAAAGGAGACATTGTATGAACGAGACCGACAGGATCGCCGAAGCTCTGGCGCAGGTCGCGGGCGTAGCGACGGTGACGCGCGGGTGGCCCAAACAAACGGCGAAGCTGCCCTGCGTGGCCTTACAGCTAAAAGAGCGCAGCGCCGTGGACACCCGTGACAACGAGGTATATCTGACGAAGCACGTGTATCTGCTGCGCGTTTTCGCGCAGACGATGGGCGCCTGCGACGCGCTGAAGGCGGACATCACGGGCGCGATGGAGGCGCTTCATTACACGCTGGAGCATGTGCGGGAGAAGGACGGCGAGACCGCGGAGCTTCAAATGACATTTGTAAAACTGGATTAGGGGGAAAACAACCATGAGTGCAAAACGAGCCATTATCGGCTTCCGGGGTGTGGCGCTTGCGCCGATCCTGACCGACAGCATCACTGCCTACGAGACCGGCGCTGGCGCCGCGCTGGCCTACGCCGGGAAGATGAGCCGCTCCGTGAAGGAGAACAAGGCGGATATCTATTACGACGACGACCTGTATGCGCAGCTGCGGAGCGTATCCGGCGAGGACGTGGAACTGCGCATGGCGGAGGTGCTGCTGAGTCAGCTGGAAACGCTGGGCCTTGGCGTGTACGACGCGCAGACCGAAACGCTGGAGGCGAACTTCTCGGTCGCGGGCAAGTTTTTCGCGCTGCGCTGCGTAGCCGATACCGTGTCCGGCCTGCCGTTTTACTTCAACTACCGCGTGTTTGAACTGACCGGCGTGAAATTCGACAACTTCGCCTCCAAACAGGCAAACGCCTCGGTGTGCGAGGTCATCCTCTCCGGCGTGTTCAAAAAGCCGCAGCTTGCGACCCTCAAACCCTGGGCCGTGATGCAGCTCAAGGAAGACGAAAGCAACCTGGAAGCCTGTAATTCCTTTTTGACGGCTGCTGAGACGAAGCCTGAAAGTTGATAGGGGCTGCCGCCCCTAAAACCCTGACCAGGGGCAGTGCCCCTGCACCCCTCCTTTGGCCGCGCATTGCGCGGCCAATGATGGGTCAAGGGCAATCGAAACGAGTGTGCACCCTGTGTGGTGCTTACGCGAAGCGTAAAACGAGTTGAGATTGAGAGGTTTTACAGAGCAGGTGAACGATAGTGAAACCTGCGACAATAAAACCGAATGGACATTGCCCTTGTCGGGGTCGTAGGGGTGAAACCCCTACATCTCAACAGAAAGGAAAAGCGATGAACTCTATCGATGTATCGCTGCCGCGAAGCGTGACGGTGCGGGGGCAGGAGATCCGGCGGATGCCGCTGGGGAAATATCTGCAGGCGATCAGGCTGCTTGAGAGCTTTCCGCGCGAGGCGGCGGAGAAGCTCGTACCGGACGGGGATATTGCGGGCGTGCTGGAGACACTTAAAACGCTTGACCGGCGGAAGCTGATCGACCTTGCATTGAAAGCGCTGGCGGTGGTGCCGAAGCAGGCGGTGGAACTCATCGCCGCGCTGACGGAGATACCCGAGGAAACGCTGCTCAATGACGAGCGCATCGGCGCGGACGGGCTGATGGAGATCCTCGACGCGTTTTTTGAGGTGAACGCGGCGGAAAATTTTACGCTGGCGGCGGGCCGCGTGCGGCGGAAGATCAGCCGGTTCGCCGCGACACTGAAACCTGGCTCCAGCGGCTGATTGCGGGTTGCCTGGAACTGGGCATAGGAAAGCGCGAGCTGATGGAGGACTACTATCCCGCCGAACTGCCGCGCGTGCTCAGGGCGTGGGCGGAACTGCACGGCGCGGAACACAGCGAGAGCGCCGAACAGGTGGATCCCATGACATTCTTCGGAACGGGAGGCGAGAGGCTTGACGGTTGACGAACTATCCGCCCTGATTGCCGAATCGGCAGAGCGGGCTGCGGAACGGCTGGACCGGGTCGTACGGAAGATAAGCTCGCTTGGGGCCGGCGGGCCGCTCAAGCTGGAATTAAATACCTCACAGGCGGAAGAACGGCTGGCGAGTACGAAGCGGAGCTATCGGGACGCGATCAGCGAGCTGAAGTCGCTCAAAGCGCTGTCGGGCGCGACCTACGAGCAGGAGCTTGCGTACCTGCAGGCGATCCGCGAAGGCATGAGCAGGTACCGCCTGAGCGCCGGGGACGCGCTGGATCTGGAGCAGCGGCTGGCCGCGGTGCAGGCGCAGATCATGCGGCGCGACGCGCAGAGCCTGGACACGCTGCTGTCCGGCATCATGGAAGCGCTTGCGGCCCGGTACGAAACCATGCGCGGCGCGGAGCTTTCGATGCTGAGCCAGAGCCGTGAGGCCTGGCAGGCGTGGAAGGAAAGCAGCACGAATGCCATTCAGGCGCAGATCGACGCGCTGGACGAACTTGCCCGGGCAGAGGACCGCGCCAAAGAGGAAGAAAAGCACCTGCGCGGTATAGAAAAACTCTCGCAGGCCCTTGAATACGAGCAGGACGCCTTCAACCGCGGGCAGCTGGCCGCGCAGCTTTCCGACGCGCAGGCGGCGTACGAGGCGTGGCTCAAAGATACCGCGCGGGAGGATGAGAAGACCGCGCTGCGGGCACAGCTTGAGGTCGTCAATGCGCGTGCGGAAGCGGAACTGGACGCGCTGGACCGGCAGGCCGACGCGGTGAGAGAAGCATACGCGAAGCAGCTGGAAACCGCAGCGATTCGCGCCGAGGCCGAAAAGCGGCTGGCGGCGGGCACGCAGGAGGACATCCTCTCGCTGATCACCGCGTTCGCGCCGGAGTACAACGCCGCCGGACAGACGCTCGGGGAACAGATGCTTGCGGGCTTTGCGGAGAGAGCCGGTAGCATTGCAGGCTGGATGGAAAGTCTGAATGCGATGATCCTGAATGTGCAGCAGGGAATGAACGCTGCGCTGCAAAATGCGGCCGACAGCTTCTATTCAGAGCACGCCGCTGCCGCCGCCGCGGGCGTGACCATCACCCAGCAAAACACCTTCAACACCCCCGTGGAATCGCCTTCGGAGACGGCTTGGCGCATCCGCCAGGCGAACGAGGAGCTTGCAGCAGAGTTACTGGAATCATAGGGGTTTCACCCCTATAACCCCGACAAGGGCTATGTCCACTCGGTTTTATTGTCGCAGGTTTCACTATCGTTCACCTGCTCTGTAAAAACTCCCAATCTCAACTCGTTTTACGCTTCGCGTAAGCACCACACAGGGTGCACATTCGTTTCGATTGCCCTTGACCCACTATCAAGGCCGCGCATTGCGCGGCCTTGATAGTGGGGTTCAGGGGCACTGCCCCTGATCAGGGTTATTAGGGGCGGAAGCCCCTGATGCAACCATCATGGAGGACCTATGCAGAAGCTGACGTATATCAACCTGAACAACGAGCAGGCGGTATTTTGCGGCGCGCCGTATGTGCTGGGCAAAATCGGCGGGCTGGGGCTACCGCAGCTTGAGGTGCACAGCATCCGCGGCGCGTACCAGCAGGGCGAAAGCTACGCGGGCTGCCGGCGGCTGAAGCGGATGCTTTCGGTGACGCTGCACATTATGGCAGACACGCGCGCGCAGTTGTATCAGCGGCGGATGGCGCTCTTAAGTATCCTCTCGCCGGACAAGGCGGCAAGCGGCGATATGCGCGCCGTGCTGATCTACGAGAACGATTACGGGCGCTACATGACCTACGCCATGCCCGACGGCGGGCTGGACGCGCAGAGCAGGATGCTGGACACCCAGCCCAACGTGAAGCTCAATTTCCGCTGCGAAAGCCCGTACTGGTACGCGGTGAACCAGTCTACCGTCGCATTTGCCGACGCGGGCGAGGGCTTCACGCTGCCGTTTTCCTTCCCGGTCGATTTCGGGCGGCGGGACTATTTCAAGAACGCGAACAACCTGGGGCAGGTGAGCGTGCCCGTGCTCATCACCATTGTGTGCAAGGGCGAGATTCCGCGGCTTATCAACCTGACGACGGGCAAGGAGATCGCGATGGCCTCGGCGGTGCCCGAGGGCAACACGCTGGTGCTCAACACCGACCCGGCGCGGCTGGATGCGCGCATCATCGACGCCGAAGGCGTCGTAACCGGCGCGTTCGGCAAGCTGAGCCTTTCCACGCCATTAGCGGATTTCACGCTGCGGCCGGGGCTCAACGAACTGCGCTACGAGGCCGGCGGCGCTAGCGCGCAGAGCGAGATCACCGTGGCGTGGCATGCGGCATATGAAGGCGTATAAAAAGATGTTTACACTGCAAATAATCGACTTTTCATTTGAAAAACTCGCGGAGATCGCGCAGTTTGAAAGCCTGCAGATCACGCGCAGCTACTTCGGCACGGGGGGCTTTAGCTTGACGCTGCACCCGGACGCCAGGGGCGCGGACGCGCTCGCGCCGGGGGCGCTTCTGCTTGTGGACGAAACAAAGGCGTTTCTGATCGAGGACTTGCAGGCGCTGTCAAGGGGCGCGCTGACGGTGAAGGGCTGCATGCTCAAGGGGCTTTGCAAGCGGCGCGTGTGCGTGCCGCCGCTTTCCGCGGGCGCGCGGGAGTATCAGGATTTCGGCTGGGACCGCTTCACCGGCAGCGCCGAGGCGGCGTACCTGCATTACGCGGAAAACAACCTGATCAATCCCGATGTCGCCGCGCGCACCGTGCCAAACCTGATCGCGGCGGAGAACCAAAACCGCGGCGAGACGCTGCCCTGGCAGGCGCGCTTTGACAGGCTGGATACGCTGTTCGCGGCGATCGGCGGGCGAACGGGGCTTGGCTGGGACATCGTGCCGGACTTCGCGCAGCATAAATTCCTGTTTACCGCGTGGGAGGGCGCCGACCGCACGGCGGGCGACGCGCTGTGCCTGATCGCGGAGGAAAACGGCAACGCGGCGGACGTGAGCTACCGCCAGATCCTCTCGGGCAGCGCGACCACGGCGTACGTCGGCGGCGCGGGGGAGGACGAAGAGCGCTTCATCCTCTGCGGCGGCGGGGACGCGCAGGGAATATCGCGGCGGGAGCTGTGGGCGGAGGCTGGCAGCATAGAGGATGCGGACTTGCTGCTGCTATACGCGCAGAACGCGCTTTTAGAAACGGGCGTCAAGACCACCGTGACCGCGACGCTGATCGATTCAGGCGCTTGCCGCTACGGGCGCGATTACGACGTGGGCGACACGGTGCTGGTCAGGGGGCGCTTCGGTAGCGCGGCGGTGCGGATCACGGAGATGACCGAGACCTGGGAAAACGGCGCGCGAAGGCTTACGGCGAACTTCGGCGACGCGCCGGTGACGGTGAACACGCTTTTAAAACAGCTCAGGCAGACGCCCAGATAATCAGGAGATAGCACTATTTGATAACAAACTATAACTCCTTGGGATGCCCGATGGGCCGATGCCCTTCGACCTACCATCCGAAACCAGCGACAAGCGATTGCGGCCTCGTCCATAGCTTCGCTTATGCGAGGCTATGCGCTTCATTGCTTTCAGCAATATCGGGCGCTAGTCGGGCTGATGCCCTCCCTTAGCGGTGGTTTCGGAAGCATTGCGGAGCAATGTTTCTTTACACCGAAACCTGGCCGTGAGTGAAACGAACAAGGTTGAGGTGCAAACTCGATAAAGTGGAACACTTTATCGACACTGACTGGAAGGAAGTGAGTATATGGCTCAGGAACAATACGGTTTCTTTAATTCCACGGTCGGAGACGAGCGCAGCTATGATTCGGCGGACATGGCCGCGGCGTTTCACACGCTTGCGGCAAGCGGCGTTGCCGATACAGGCAATTGCCTTTCGGTAACGGCCGAGGGCTCGACCATGCGCACGCTGGTCGGCTACGGTTCGGCGATGCTTGAGGGCTATTACTTCCGCCTGCAGGACGACGGCGGCGGTGTGAAGGCTTTTGAGCACACCACCGAGGCGGAACTCAGCCGCATTGACCGCATCGTCATCCGGCTCAACCTCACATCGCGCACCGTCGGATTGCAAAAGCTGATTGGCACAGCGGCGTCCACGCCCGAAGCGCCCGCGCTCACGCGCAGCGCGGAGGTGTACGAGCTGTCGCTGGCGCAGGTACTGGTGCAGGCGGGCGCGGCGGAGATATTGCCCGCCGATATCACGGACGAGCGCGGGGACGAGAGCGTCTGCGGGCTGATCGCGCCCGAATCGCTCAGGCAATCGGTGATTGAGCAGATGATTATAGGCGCGATTGATCTGGCGCTGGACGAGGAGACGGCCGACGTGCTGCGCTTCTCCGCGCAACAGCTGGAAACGTCGGAACAGGCGCAGGCAAGGGCGAATATCGGCGCGCAGCAGGCGGTCGCGGCCTCGGGCATGCTCAAGGGCGACGGGGCGGGCGGCGTATCGGCCGCCGGAGCGGGTGAGGATTTTGCCCTGCCCGTGGCGGAATTACCGGCTACGCTTGCCGCCGCTTCCTGGAGCGGAACCGAAGCGCCGTACACGCAGAGCGTGACCGTGTCCGGCATGACGGCGGACACAAAGGGCGTGAGCGCCGGGCTTCCCGCAACGGCGACAGACGCGGAATTTGTTGAAGCGGCGGCCGCCGTGCTGCGCGCCTGCGCGCAGGGTACGGACAGCATCACGATCAAGGCGCACAGCCAAAAACCCGCGATCGACATACCCCTGCTGGTGCAGGTGAAAGGATAAGGATATGGGCGTTTTAAGCTGCTTTCCGGGCGTCGGCATCAATACCCTGCCGGAATACACCTACACGGGCGCAAGCCAGATGCTTGACGACGGGGACGGAAACTGGCGCATCAAATTCCTGACCAGCGGCACGTTCACTCTGCTTGACGGCAACCGCGCGGTTGACCTGTTCATCGTCGGCGGCGGAGGCGGCGGGGGCGGCGGATATGTGTTCAACGCGTCCAACGTGCCGCTGACAGCGAATACCGGATATTCGGTCATCATCGGCGCCGGCGGCGCGGGGCGCTCCGGGAGCAACGGGGACGGAGTATCCGGCGGAACGTCGTCGGGGTTCGGCCAATCCGCGGGCGGCGGCCAGGGCGGTACGGGCTACGACCATGACGGCGGCAACGGCGGCTCGGGCGGTGGCGGCTCGGACTGCTGGGGCGGCGGCAACGGCGCAAACGGGTACAGCGGCGGCTCGGTGAACGTCGGCGGCAGCGGGGCGGGCGCCACGACGAAGGAATTCGGCGACAGCGCCGGCGACCAGTACGCCGACGGCGGCTACGGCTACAGCCACGGCACCGGCACAGACCCAGGCGGGCTTTGGGAGGACAACTCGGGCCGCGGCGGCAACGGCGGGTATACCGTCGGGTATGAGGCTTCGGACGGCAACAGCGGCATCGTAATCATCCGCAAGCACGTTGTGTAAGGAGGAGACCATGAAATACGCCTTGATTGACGGCGGCGCGGTGGTAAACGTCATCGTGCTCAGCGACAGAAACGCGCAGGAGTTCCCCGGCGCCGTGAAAACAGGGGACGTGCCCGCGGCGATCGGCGACAGCTATTCCGGCGGCTTGTTTTTCCGCGGCGGCGAAGCGCTGCTGTCGCCGCTTGACGCGGCACACCTGATCATTGCGGCGCTGGACGCCGAAATCATAGACCTGACCTATCAAAATATCATGCTAGAAATGGGGATGTAGCAATGCTGTATCAGATCTTGTCGCGCATGATCGCGCGGGGAAACCTGGCCGGGCTTTCGGACAAGCTCGACGTATTTTTTACCGCCTCCAGGCTGACGGAGATGGAATATCAGGAGCTGCGAAACGCTCTTGTGGAAGGGGAGGAGCAGGCATGATCACGGGCGCACAGGTGGCTGAAAAGGCCAAAAGCCTGCTGTTGATGGGCACCATTCCTTACGTACTGGGCGGCGAAACGCTGAAAGGCATGGACTGCCAGGGGCTGGTGGAGTGGACGCTCAGGGAGCTGGGCATGGAGGTTGATTACCGCGGCACGAACGATATGTGGCGCAACCTCCTGTCTCAAAAGGGCAGTATCGAGGACGGCGTGGCGCGCTTCGGCGAAATTCCGCTGGGCGCGCTGATCTTCATCGTGGATCACGACGGCGGCGAACCCGACCGCTATCAGGACGACGAGGGAAACGCCTGGCATGTGTACGTGAAGATCTCGGACGATATGCTGGTGCACGCCAGCGCGTCCAACCTTATGGTGACGACGCGGCTGTTTGCCGACGTCACCATCGAAAACGGCGGGCCGAACGCCTACGGGCTGATCCACGGCGTGGACTACGGCGTAGACGGGGATGCGGATACGGAGCCCGTCTCCGCGCCGGTCGTCAAGGCCTGGAAACCGCGTTTTTCCCGGCTGACGTTTAAATCCGGCTGCATGGGAAACGGCGTGCGCGAACTGCAGACGGGGCTCAACCGGCTCGGAAACGAGCTCAGCGTGGACGGGCGTTTCGGCCCGCTGACCGAACAGGCGGTGCTCGCGTTCCAAAAACAGCAAGGGCTGGAGACAGACGGCGTCGTGGGCCCTAGGACCTGGACTGCGCTGATACAGGCCGTGAACGGATAAAGGAGAAACGACATGGGGCATATCTGGGATAAGATCGTTAAAATCGTCGCGGCGGCTGCCGGGGCCGTGGCAGGGGCTTTCGGCGGCTGGAGCTGGCTGATGACCGTGCTGCTGGCGTGCATGGTCGCCGATTACGTAAGCGGTACGCTGGTGGCGTGGATCGGCAAGAGCCTCAAGACCGAGTACGGCGGGCTGTCGTCCAAAGTCGGGGCGGTGGGGCTGGTGCGCAAGGGGCTGATGCTGATGGTCGTGCTGGTGGCTGCGCTTCTGGACCGCGCGCTCGGGCAGGGCAACGCGATGTTCCGCGACGCGGTATGCTGGTTCTACATCGCCAACGAGGGCATCTCCCTGATGGAAAACCTGAGCCTTGCCGGCGTGCCGTTCCCCAAAAAGCTCAAGGAACTGCTGGGGGAAAAGGCGGGGGAAAGCGAAAAAACCGAATAATAAAAAGACCGCCGTATAAACGGCGTTCTTTTTATTTGCGCTTTCTACTTGCTCGACACCACGCGGTTGCGGCCCTTGCGCTTGGCGGTGTAGAGGGCGTCGTCCACGGCTTTCAGAAGCTCTTCGGCGGTCTGGCCGTTCTGCGGGAAGGTGGCGACGCCGATGGAGATGGTGCAGGCGCGAAGCGCCTTTCCCAGGTGCGTAACGCTCAGCTTGCTCACGTCCAGGCGCAGCGCCTCGGCCTTCTGCACCGCGCTTTGGTGGCGGGTATTGGGCAGCACCAGCACGAACTCCTCCCCGCCGTAGCGGCAGGCGATATCCTCGCTGCGGGTGTTTTGTTTTAAGTAAATGCCCAGGGCCATCAGCAGCATGTCGCCGCCGTCGTGGCCGTAGGTATCGTTGAATTCCTTGAAATGGTCGATGTCGAACATCAGCGCCGAGACCGCCGCCTGCTCGCGGTGCGCGCGGGAGAGCTCCCGCGACAGCGTTTCCACCATGTAGCGCCGGTTGTAGATGCCCGTGAGCGAATCGCGGATGGACTGCTGGCGCAGGGTGTTTTGCAATATGATATTGGAAAGCGACAGCGCGGTGGTCTCGGCGGCGGTCGTAAGCAGCCGCAGCTTCGATTCGAAATACGGGGCGCTGTCCGAGGGCATCTCGTTTGCGGCAAGGCTTGAAATAAAGCTCAGGTGCATGATGCCCAGCGTTTCGCCGCCCGTTTCCATGGGGATGCACAGGTACTGCCCGCCTTCTTCCGCGCGGATATGCTGGCAGGGCAAGCCGCGGTGGTCCTGATCGATCAGGTTGAGCCGCCCGCGCCGCACGGACCAGCAGCTCGACGGCGTAAACAACTTTTGGGAGACGCTCTCGTCGCCCCAGGTCTCCCGCGCTTCGGCCTGGTCGTTCTCTTCGCTGATCAGGTAGATGCCGCCGCTGGTTTCGGGGCAGATACTTTGCACGAATTGCGCGCAGATCGTGCAGGCCTCCTCCACGGTGCGGCAGCCCTGTAAAAAACCTTCCATGTCCGCAAACAGGCTGATGGCGCGGTTGCGCTCCTCCAGCCGCCGCAGGGATTGCTCCAGTTCGCGGTTGGCGTCGCGCACGGCTTCGTGCGCTTTGCGGCGCTCGGTGATATCGCTGCCTGTGGAAACGATGTAATCGTTGCCGTCCTCGTCCTGAAGCAGAACGTTGGCCCAGGAGATCAGCCGCCTGCGGCCGTCCCTGGTGACCCAGTAGCTCTCGAATTTATCGATGCGGCGGTCTTCGATTATCTGCCGCATGCGCGCCTGCGCCAGCGCGGGATCCGCCGAGATCAGCTCCCAATACGGCTTGCCCTGCATTTCGCCGAAGGTATAGCCCGTGGTTTTTTCACAGGCTTTGTTGAACTTGATTACCCTGCCTTCCCCGGTGAACACCATGATCAGCGAATCCGACGTGTCCAGAACGGTTTCGGAGAAATTGCGCTCCTTGATCAGCTTGCTTTCCACGGATTTCAGTTCCGTGATATCGCGGAAGGAGGACAGCATCACGTTTTTGAGATACCCGTAATTGATGAGGTCGGCGTTTAAAAGCACGTTGATCTCCGCGCCGTCTTTGCGAATAAAGCTCACCTCATAATTGCGCACGGTTTTTTCCTTAAAAATCTTGCTCACCAGGCGGCTGCGTTCACCGGGGATCTTATAGACGTCCGATGATTTCATGTTTTGCAATTCGGCGGGGGAATACCCGAGCATCTCTGAGATGGCGGGGTTGAACGCGCAGAAAGCCCCCTCTCTGTCCGTGATGGCGATCCCCACGGGCACGTTATTGAAAATCAGGTGATAGCGGGCTTCGGATTGCTGCTGTTTCTCGCTGCCGCGGTCAAAACCCTGAAGAAGCACCATCAGGTTCACCATTCCGGCGCATTCGAACTTCTGGATGCTCAAAAGCACCGGTACGAGCATGCCGCAGGCGTGATGCAGCGAGGTGTGATACGCCCGCAGGTCGCCGTGCAGCTTCAGCGCGTCCGCGACGGCTTTTTGATCGTGCGGGTCGGCCAGCAGGTCGAAGAGATTGAGGGTTTTGATGTTTTCTTCTGGATAGGCCAGCATTGTGATCAGCGCGGGATCGATATGGATCAATCGCCCGTCCTCGTGGCACAGCGCCATGGCGGCGAAGCCGGAATCGGCGGTTTCGTTCGCGGCCAAAGCGCCGGCGGACCGGCGCTTCTTCCCGTCCGCCGGCTTACGCTGCCGGGCGGCGCGTGACGGAGCGGGCTGCGTGCGTTTTGTTTGTTTCGGCAATTTGCTTTTCCTTTCCCGCGCGGTTTTGCATTTATGGGGCATCTGAGTCTACCATAAATGCGCGGTCCCGGTATTCCCGGGGACAGCGAAAGGAACGCGCGGCATACAACGATCCGGTGTTCAATTTTATTTCTGTAAGGCGCTATCAGCATAGCGAATCCAGCGCGGATTGTCAATGCTGCGGCGTTACGTCGAAAATCGAATAAACATACGGCGGAATACGCCGGAAAACACAGCGCTGCGGCCTTTCCCGCGATGCGGATGAGGTCTTATTTACGATTACCGTGCGGAAAACGCCATATTTTTGCCACAATCGCCGGTTACAGTATGCATGTACCAAGGAACACCGCGACTTGAAAAGCAAAGGAGATATAGGAAATGAAACGGTTTTTGAAATTGATCGCACTGACCCTCGCGCTGGCTGCGCTGCCCGTGCTCGCCCTTGCCGCCACCGGCTCCGCCGCCGTGACGGAAGGAACAACCTACACCCTGGAACAAATGCTGACCTACGCGCTGCAAGACGAGTACATGGCCCAAGCCGAATACGAAGCCATCCGCGCGGCGTTCGGCGTGAACAACCCCTACTTAAACATCCAGAACGCCGAAGTAACCCACCAGGAAGCGCTGCTCCCGCTGTTCGCGGCCTACGGCATCCCCGTGCCGGCCAATACGGCAGCCGGCAGCGTGGTGATCCCCGCGACGCTGCAGGAGACCTACGAGATCGGCGTGCAGGCCGAAATCAACAACATCGCCATGTACCAGGCGTTCCTTTCGCAGGATAACGTGCCCGACGACGTGCGCCGCGTGTTCACCGATTTGATGAACGCGTCCCAGAGCCACCTAAACGCTTTCTCCCGCAGCTTGGAAAAGACCGGCACGGGCCTTGGCAACGGCCGGGAGAACGGCCTGAACAGGGAAATCGCCGATACCCAGACCCGCGGCATGGGCGGCCGGGACGGCTTCGGCTACAACGCCGTGAACAACAGCGACAATTGTGACGGCTGCGACAGCTGCACGACCTCCGCGCGGTCCCGCGGCGGCAGGAACCGCAACTAGAGTGCATCCATTCACCGAATACCTCATATAATCCCGGCGTTCCATGCGGAATGCCGGGCTTTTGTCAATCGGCTTTTATATACCGTGACGCTCTCGCCGCGCCGATGCGCCGTATACGCCCGTTTTTGACCATCGCGCCCAGCGCCGCCTCAACGGTCGTTGGGCTGATATCCGGATGCATAGCGCAGAGTTCGGCTTTGGATATCGGCGCAAGGCTGTTCAGAACCGTTGCTTCGATACGCGCTTTTTTTGTCGCCCGCTTATCCTCAACGATGGAAAACCGCTTGTCCAGCTCCTGATAGCACTTTAGAAGCGTAAACAGGAAATACTCCATGAAGGGAATATAGTCGTTCTTCCCCTCGCCCCAGCCTTCCGAGGATTGCCGGAGCGCCTCGTAGTACGCGCCTTTATGAAGGTTGATCTGCTCTTCGAAGGACACATATTTCCCAACGTCAAAGCCGGCTTTGTAAAGCAGCAGCAGCGACAAAAGCCGCGATATCCTGCCGTTGCCGTCGTCAAACGGATGGATGCAAAGGAAGTCCAGAATCACAAAGGGGATAAGCAGCAGAGGGTGAATACCCGCATCAGCTTTCACATCCGCATATGCCAAAAACAGCTGCTCCATCGCGGCGGGGGTCTCGGCCGCGGGTGTCGGGTGAAACCGGACGCTTCTTTGGCCGCTTGAATCAACGGCGAGTATGACGTTGTCCTCGGTTTTGTAACGCCCGCCGGAGCGTTCCGTGGTATAGCGCAGCAGGATTTGATGCAGGCTGAGAACCGTGGATTCCCGATATTCGATGCCGGCGTATCCGGTGTGTATTTGGTTGAGCGCGTCCCGGTAGCCGGCGATCTCCGCCTCGTTATGGTTAAGCGGCGCGCTGTTTTGATTGACGATCGCGCGCAGCCTGGCGTCGGTCGTCGCGATGCCTTCGATCGCATTGGAGCCTTTGACGGATTGCAGCTTGGCGATCGCTTCCAGCTCCGTATATACCTTTGCGTAATCCGTTTTTCGTATCCCCGTCATGGTTTGCAGGGACGAAATGCCGGATGTCATGTTCAAAAGTTGCGCCGGCAGCTTAGCGGAACGCAAGAACGAATAATCGAAGTTTCGCATCCTACCCCTCCAGTATCTGCATATAGATTAGCATATTATATGCAGATAATCAAGGAGAATATGAAAGTATCTGCATATATATCGTGTAAATATATGCAGATACCTCGTTTCCTAAATAGTGCTTTCGCTGCCTGCTTATGATGAAATCGCTGTTTTCATGGCTTTTATATACTCTCGCACTGGCTCCACGGCGTCCCTGCCGTGTTCGGCAATCAGCTTGACGATGGCGGAGCCGACGATCACGCCGTCGGCTTTTTGCACAATTTGTTTCGCCTGTTCGGGCGTAGAGATGCCGAAGCCCACGGCGACGGGGATATCGGTGACTTCACGGATACGGCACATCATCTCGCCAATGTCGGTGGTGATCTCCGCGCGCATGCCCGTAACCCCGAGCGAGGACACGCAGTACACGAAGCCCTCGGCTTCCGCTGCGATCGTTTGGATGCGCTCGTGCGAGGTCGGCGCGACCAGCGAGATAAACTTTATGCCATGCTTGCGGCAGGCGGGGGCGAACTCGCCCTTTTCCTCAAAGGGCACGTCCGGCAGGATCAGCGCGGAGATACCCGCTTCCCGCGCGGCGGCCAGAAAGCGCTCCGTGCCGTAGGAGAACACCACGTTGGCGTAGGTCATCGACGCCAGCGGCGTGGTGATTTTCGGGCGGATGCGGGTGACCATTTCGAAGATCTTATCCGTCGTCGCCCCGGCGCGCAGCGCGCGCTCACTGGCCGCCATGATCACGGGGCCTTCCGCCGTCGGGTCGGAGAAAGGGAAGCCGAGCTCAATGATATCCGCGCCCGCTTCGTCCATTGCCAATACCAGTTCTTCGGTGGTGTTGATATCCGGATCGCCGCAGGCGAGATAGGCGATAAACGCCTTGTGCCCGGCAAAGGCTTGCTCGATGGTGTTCATTCGGAAATGTCCTCCCCTCTGTAGCGGGCGACGGATACGCAGTCCTTATCCCCGCGCCCCGACAGGTTGATGACGATGAATCGGTCGCTGCCCATCTCCGGCGCGATCTTCATGGCGTGCGCCACGGCGTGCGCGCTTTCCACGGCGGGGATGATGCCCTCCGTGCGCGACAGGTATTCAAACGCGTCCACGGCCTCGGCGTCGGTGATCGCCACGTATTCGGCGCGGCCCGTGTCGTGCAGGTACGCGTGCTCGGGGCCGATGCCGGGGTAGTCCAGCCCCGCCGAGATCGAGTACACCGGCGCGATCTGCCCGTACTCGTCCTGGCAGAAATAACTTTTCATCCCGTGGAAGATGCCCTCGCGCCCGGTGGCGAGGGTCGCCGCCGTCTCGAAGGTATCCACGCCGCGCCCCGCCGCCTCGCAGCCGATGAGCCGCACGGCTTTGTCGTCCAGAAAATGATAGAACGCGCCGATGGCGTTGGAGCCGCCGCCCACGCAGGCCAGTACGGCGTCGGGCAGGCGGCCTTCCTTCTCCAAGGATTGTTCCTTGATCTCTTTGGAAATCACGGCCTGGAAATCGCGCACGATCATCGGGAAGGGGTGCGGGCCCATCACCGAACCCAGCACGTAATGCGTGTCGGCGACGCGGCGCGTCCACTCCCGCATGGTCTCGGAAACGGCGTCCTTCAGGGTGCGCGTGCCCGTCATCACGGGGTGCACGGTCGCGCCGAGCAGGCGCATTTTGTATACGTTGAGGGCCTGGCGTTTCGTGTCTTCCTCGCCCATGTAGATGTCGCAGTCAAGCCCCATCAGCGCCGCCGCCGTGGCCGTCGCTACGCCGTGCATGCCCGCGCCGGTCTCGGCGATGACGCGGGTCTTGCCCATCTTCTTGGCCAGCAGCGCCTGCCCCAGCACGTTGTTGATCTTGTGCGCGCCGGTGTGGTTGAGATCCTCGCGCTTCAGGTAGATCTTCGCGCCGCCCAGGTCGTCCGACATTTTCTTTGCGTGATACAGGCGCGACGGCCGGCCCGCGTACTCGCGGAATAACGTGTCCAGTTCCTGTACGAACTGCGCGTCCTCCCTATAAAATTCATACGCCTCTTCCAATTCAAGCACGGCGTTCATCAGTGTCTCGGGGATGTACTGTCCGCCGTGGATGCCGTATCGCCCTTTCGTCATGCGTCTGCCTCCCTTGCGGCGCGCACCGCCGCCCTTATTTTTGCCGCGTCTTTTTTGCCGTCCGTTTCCACGCCGGTGGACAGGTCGACGGCAAACGGGCGCAGTTTCCGTATCGCGTCCGGGATGTTCTCCGGCGTCAGTCCGCCCGCCAGGATGAACGGGCGCGGGAACCTGCTTGCGAGCTCCCAGTTGAACAGCTTGCCTTCGCCCGCGCCGCCGTCCAGTAGAACAAGGTCCGCCGCGCTTTCCGTCACTTTGCGTAAATCGTCCGCCGTGCGCACCTTGAACGCCTGCCAGATCTCGATAGTTGGCAGCGCTTCCCGCAATCTGGTGATGTACGCGTTATCCTCGCCGCCGTGCAGCTGCGCGGCGGAAATGATACCCTCGTTGAAAACCTGTGCGATCCTTTCGATCGGAGCTTCCACGAATACGCCGACGGTGCGGATGCGATTATCCAGTACCGCGCGTATTTTCTTCGCCAATACAGGCTCAACATAACGTCGGCTTTTTTCGTAGAAGATAAAGCCCGCGTAGTCCGGCATTGCGGCGTTCACCGCCCGCGCGTCTTCGATACGGAGCAGCCCGCAGATCTTGATCGGTACGCTCATTGTGCCGCCTCCAGAAACTGTTTGAGCAACGCCCGTCTGTCCTCCGCGCGCATCAGCGCTTCGCCGACCAGCACCGCGTCCGCGCCCGCGGCCCGTAGCGCGGCGACGTCGGCGGGAGTTTGTACGCCGGATTCGGCCACGAACACCGCCGAATCGGGAATCAGTTTCCGCAACGCGCCGGCGTTTGAAAAGTCCACGGAGAAGTCCTTCAGGTTGCGGTTGTTCACGCCGATCACCCGCGCGCCTGCCGAAACCGCCGACTTTATTTCTTCCGCGTCGTGTGTTTCCGCCAGCGCGCTGATACCCAGCTCGTCGCAGATCGCTAAATACTTTACGATGGTCCGCGTATCCAGCAGCGCGCAGATCAGCAGCACCGCGTCTGCGCCCAGGAGCTTCGCCTCGTAGAGCTGGTATTCGTCCACGGTGAAATCCTTGCGCAGCATGGGCAGCCGCGTCGCCCTGCGGATATCGGCAAAGATTTCGTCCGAGCCCAGGAACCATTTGGGTTCGGTGAGGCAGCTTAGGCAGTCCGCGCCGCCCGCCTCGTAATCCCGCGCGATCTCCAGATAGGGGAAATCCTCCGCAATCACGCCCCTGGACGGCGAGGCCTTCTTTACCTCGCAGATCAGCGCGGCGCGGTCTTTTTTCAGCGCTTTCTCAAAGCGGAAGTCTCCCCGTGGCAGGCGCAGCGCTTCTTCTTTTATGGCGCGTAAAGGCTTCTGCTTTTTTGCGGCTTCCACACGCAGCCTGGCGTGCGCCGCTAAATCGTCCAGTATCATGCCTGCGCCTCAGGGGCGTTGGATTTTAGGATGAACGTGTTGAGCTTGCGCATGGCGGAGCCGTCGTCCACCAGTTTCGCGGCGAGCGCTACGCCCTCCCGATGGGTTTCCGCCATTCCGCCGATGTACAGCCCCGCGCCCGCGTTCAAAAGCACCGCGTCGCGCATGGGCCCTTTGGCGCCGGAAAAGAGTTCGCGCGCGATCGCCGCGTTTTCCTCCGGCGTGCCGCCCTTGAGGTCGGATTTTAGGCAGGGCGTAAAGCCGAAATCCTGCGGCTTGACGGTGTAGGACTTGAAATCCTCCCCTTCAAACTCGCACACCGCAGTCGGCGCGGACAGGCTGATCTCGTCCAGCTTGTCCTGCCCGTACACCACCATGCCGCGCCTCACGCCGAGTTTTGAAAGCGCCTGCGCCATCGGTTCCACCAGATGTTCCGAAAACACGCCAAGCACCTGCATGGACGCGGCGGCGGGGTTGGTCAGCGGGCCTAAAATGTTGAAAACCGTGCGCACGCCCATCTCCCGGCGCACCGGCGCGACGTTTTTCATCGAGGCGTGGTACTGCTGCGCGAAGAAAAAGCAGATTCCGATTTTATCCAGCAGTTCCACGCAGCGCTCCGGGCTTTGGGAGATGTTCACGCCCAGCGCTTCCAGGCAGTCCGCCGCGCCGCATTTGGAGGACGCCGCGCGGTTGCCGTGCTTGGCGACCTTGACGCCGCCCGCCGCGATGATGATGGCGGAGAGGGTGGAGATGTTGATGGTGTGCGCGCCGTCGCCGCCCGTGCCGACGATCTCAAGCAGGGCCATGTCGTGTTCTACATGCTTTGCATGCCTGCGCATCACGGACGCGCAGGCGGCGATCTCGTCCACGGTCTCGCCCTTGGCGGCCAGCGCGGCCAAAAACGCCGCCGTCTGCACGTGCGAGGGTGTGCCTGTCATCATCTCGTCCATCACGGCCGCGGCCTCGCCCCAGGTCAGATTTTGGTGGTCTATCAGTTTGGCGGTTGCTTCGGTGATCATCGCATTTGCTCCTTTCACAGGGCCATGAAGTTTCCGAGTATCTTTGCGCCGTCGGGCGTCAGAATGCTTTCGGGGTGGAACTGCAGCCCGAAGATCGGGCGCGATACATGCTGCACGGCCATCACCTCGCCGTCGTCGGTCTCGGCCATGATTTTAAGCTCCGCGGGCAGGGTGTCGCGTTTTGCCGCCAGCGAGTGGTAGCGCCCCGCGGGGATCCACGGCATCAGCCCCTTGAACAGCGGGCAGCCCGCCTTCACCGATATCATGGACTGCCGCCCGTGCATCAGCTGTTTGGCGTGGGTTATCGTCGCGCCGAAGGCCTCGCAGATCGCCTGATGCCCCAGGCACACGCCGAGGATGCGGGTGTCGCCGCCCAATTCCCGCGCCGTTTCCACGCAGATGCCCGCGTCGCGCGGGTAGCCCGGCCCGGGGGAGAGGATGACGTGGCTGGGGCGCAGCTTGCGCACTTCGTCCACGGTCAGCTCGTCGTTTCGCGCCACGCGGATGTCCGGGCGCAAGGTGCCTACGAGCTGGTAGAGGTTGTAGGAAAAGCTGTCGTAATTATCGATAAGTAAAATCATAGTCCCTCCTGCGCGGTTTCAAGCGCGCGCACCACGGCCTTGGCCTTGTTGATGCACTCCTGATGTTCTTTCTCCGGCACGCTGTCGGCCACGATGCCCGCGCCCGAGCGCACGAACACGCGCCCGTTTCGGACGTAGGCGATGCGGATGGCGATGCAGGTGTCCAGGTTGCCCGCGAAGTCGATGTACCCGATCGCGCCGCCGTACAGGCCGCGCTTGTTGTTTTCCAGTTCGTTGATGATCTCGCACGCGCGGATCTTGGGCGCGCCGGACAGCGTGCCCGCTGGCAGCACGGCCTCCACGGCGTTAAGCGCGTCCTTGCCCTCGGCGATCTCCCCGCGCACGGTGGAACCGATGTGCATGACGTGCGAAAAACGCTCGATACTCAGGTACTTTTCCACCTTCACGCTGCCGAAACGGCTGATGCGTCCCAGGTCGTTTCGCCCCAGGTCCACCAGCATGTTGTGCTCGGCGAGCTCCTTGGGGTCGCGCAGTAGCTCTTCTTCCAGGCGCTTGTCCTCCTCGGGCGTCTCGCCGCGCGGGCGCGTGCCCGCCAGCGGGAAGGTGTAAAGCTCCCCGTTTTCAAGCTTGACAAGCGTTTCGGGCGACGCGCCGGCGACCTCGATATCGTCGCCGGAAAAGTAGAACATGTAGGGCGACGGGTTGGTGCAGCGGAGCACCCGGTAGGCGTCCAGCAGGCTGCCCTCGAAATCCGCGTCCAGACGGTTACTCAGCACAACCTGGAAGATGTCGCCCTCGTAGATGTAGTGCTTGGCCTTTTCCACCATCCGGCAGAACTCCTCTTTGGAAAACAGCGCGCGCAGGGGGGAGAGGAGCTTGGGCGGCTGCGGCTTGCAGGGTTCGCCGTGCAGGATGAGCTGTTTCATTTCTTCAAGAGTATTCAAGCCTGCCTGGTATTCGCTTTCGATGCCCCTGCAGGGGACGTTCACGATCAGGATCACCTTGTTTCGGATGTTGTCAAAGGCGATCACGCGGTCAAACAGCATCAGGTCCACGTCCTGGAA
>JAFGGL010000005.1 GCA_016930575.1 Clostridiales bacterium
AAGCGCTGGACAATGATGTGCAGACGTTCACAGTAACGGGCGGGAAAATTAAACTGCCGCAATCTTGGCAGTTAGCTCGGCCGCCTGCGCCGTGGTAATGGTTTCCGCGGGGAAGATGTTGGTCGAGCCGGTGCCGTCCAGTTCGGTATACAGCGTCATACGGCATACGCCGTCACTGTCCGCATCGCCGAAGATCCAGCCGGGGCCGATGATCTTAGCTTCGGTCGTTTCCGCGATACGCGCCTTGTAGATCTTGCCGACTTCACCGGCGTACATCTGGTCCGGGTTTACGTACTTGTTCCATTCGCTCCACTCGGTGCTGCCCATAATGTCGCTGGATACGTCCGGATGCACGATGCCGGCAAAGAACCCGTCCCCGAAAGGACTGGTATTGAACCGTTTCAGCGCGGTAATCGCGGCGCGGATCACCTTCGGGGTCAGCAGGCACAGCGTAGTAATGCTGCTGCGCAGGAGAACGGCCGTTTCCGTTCCGTTGCTGGCCACGCTCGGCGCGTACATTACGTTGGTACCGCCGTTGAGCACCTCGCGGGTGATCGTGTCCAGCGTGCGCCCGCTCTGGGAACCCAGCAAGATCGTCGCTTCGTCAATGTTGCGGTCAATGGCCGTCACTTCGAGCAGGTCGGTCAGTTCCACATAATCTCCGTACTGCTGGATCGTTGCCAGCACAGTCGATACGTTCAGTTTCTTTCCGGTCGGTTTCACGCCTTCCGTGATCGCCGTCAGCGCTTTGGCCAGCGGCGAATACTTGCGGAATTCGATCGTTTTGCCGTGCCCGGCGGGAATCGGGTACTTGCTGCCGAACTGGTCATGCACCAGGTTCGGTTCAGCGTTGTCGATCAGTTGGTCGTGATAGTACGTTTTCATTTCGGCGCTCAGGTCATTGCCCGTAGTGCCGGTGGTGTCCGCGGTCGTGTTCGCCGTGAACAGCGTCAGATCAAGCAGCATCAGGCTGCCCGTCTGTTCCTCATATAGCATGGTTTTCATGGTTTTGCCCTCCTAGAGAACAATGCGTTCTCCTCGTCGTACGCGTCTTGATACTTCCGCACGATCAGCTTTCGTCCATGAGGTTGGGTCGCTTTTGACGGTCTTTGCGGCAGCTGCGCCGCTTGCACCGTTTTCTGACGGCCGCATCCCCCTGGCTTTGATCGTGTCCGTTGTCTTTTTCTGTGTGGTTTGCACAGCCTGCCGTATGGCCCCGCCCAGCAGATCGTTGATGTGCACCGTCTTATAGGCGGTCTCCACGTCAATCCCTGATTTCAGGAGCCGCTGGA
This sequence comes from Clostridiales bacterium, assembly GCA_016930575.1. Taxonomy (GTDB): domain Bacteria; phylum Bacillota; class Clostridia; order Christensenellales; family Aristaeellaceae; genus CAXXOK01. Next base: position 1,293 of record JAFGGL010000005.1, read on the forward strand.
ACCGCTGCCCCGTTTCCGCATGGTTCCACTCGCCCGCAAAGTCGAAGCTCCGATACACTTCCTTGCACTTGGCCGATTCCTGCTGCCAGCGCTGCGTGATCTGGTTGGCGGCTTCCCGCTTCTCCATCTCCTCACGCGCCTTGCTCAGCCGTTCGTTTTCACGTTTCAGCTGATTGACTTCCTTGAGCTGTTCGACCGTGTACCCTTTATCCGCGGCTTCGTTCTCGTAAAAGCTGTCATCGCTGTCGATGGCCTTTGCGATCTTATCCACGTCACCGGGGTCCACGCCCATCTTGCTCCCGAGGGCTTCCAGAATCGGCTGTACCTTTTTGAGCAGTTCTTCGTTCTGCTTGTGCGCTTTGAACCTCGCGTCAAACTCGCGCTGGAATCGCTTGGTGAACTGATCTTTGTACTTGCTCTTGATCAGTTCTTCAAACTCGTCATCAGGCGATCCGCCCGCGGTTTCCTCCGTGCCTTCGGCATTCGCATCTTTCGGCTCCCTTTCCGCGGCGTCTGCCGCCGGTTCCGTTGCCTGCTTTCCGTATTGCACGTTATTCAATGCGTTTTTGGCGCTCTTTTTCTTTGCAGCGCCAGGCGTCGTGCTTTCCGCCGGCTTGGCTTCCGCAGCAGGTGCTCCCGGTGCGCTTGTCGCACCAGTCGCCGCGCCTCCGCCGCCTTCCCCGTCAAACAGCCGCAAGTCCAGCTCCATATCCGGCAGTTGGTTCTCCAACACATATGCATGCTTGTCCATAAGCACCCTCCCCACCGTCTATCCGGCGTGTCTATAATCACCGTCTTTCCGGTGTGTCATGCGCGGTCTATCCCGCGTGTCTAAAATCACCGTATCAGATACACAAAAAAAATGCTCCCCGGTTTTAGGAACATCTTTTTGATGCCGTTCAATAGCAGTTATCTCGCGATTTTGACCGTCACATTCTGCGGGTATCGCTTTTCCAGCAACCGGAACCCGGTCACGATTACGCCCATCATCAGGCTCGCCTGTTCATCCGTCGAGCGATACCGGATCATCACCCGCTCCTTCTCGTATGCCCATTCGGCATACTGTTTGCGCTCGCGTTTTTACGCGCTTCCCCGGCCTGTGCTCCCCGCGCTGTCTGAAACGCATCCCCCAGCGCGTTGGCACGCATGCCGCCCGTTCCTCCTTCGCCAGCTTCCGGTGTGTTCTGCACCTCCATGCCGAGGATCTGCGCAATCTGCGGCGTATAGTTCGTTCCCTTGTACATGTCCAGCTCCTGCGCCAGCTGGATCACCAGCGGCGTAATCTGCTGCATCTTCTGGAACAGCAGACCATTGCGTCCGATCCGCTCACGCACATCATCAATGCCCTCAAACTGCATCATGCTGAGAGCCGCATACGACTGATCCGCCAAGTCCGGCCGGAAGAACCCGGCGCTGTACAGCTCTTTAGCCGTCTCGTTCTGCACTACTGTTGAAAACGGGCTCTTGCGCTGCGCCACAACCTTGATGTCGAACACCGGAACGCGATAGCTTTCCTGGATAAAACCGTCCTGCGTCGCTTGCTCCGCCATGCGGTTTCCCTGGAACTCCCGGAACTTCATTTCTCCGTTCTTCCCGATCACACGGAAGATGCGCGGCTCATTGTAAAACTGCCGCATCAGCTCAATGCACAGATACCCGACCTCCTGGAACGCCTGGTACCCGCGCCCTATCATGTCGCGGCTCGTCTTGCTTCCAGCCTCCTGCAGCGCCGCGATCGCGCTTGCGGCCGTTACGCCGCTCGCCGTGCTTCCCTGAGAAAAGTCGCGATTCCCGCTGGTCTCTTTGAGCTCCTCGACCTTCATGTTGCGCACAGCCAGGCTTTCAGCCGGCAGCTGCGCGCTCCCGATCTCCATCAGCATTTCAGACGGCGGCCTTGAGCCTTTGACTTTGACCACCTGCTTGCTGGTATCCAGGTAATCTTCAACGTTAATCCCGGATCCTTCCGTCTCGAAATACCGCTTCTTTGAGTTCCACTGTGCGGTTTCCAAGATCGCCTGGTCCATCGCGTCTACAAACGCCTGCGGGTTTTTGCATACGTCAATGTACCCGAACCCCGCCGGGGATCCTTCCACCGGGAACGTCGTGTCCATGATAAACGGGTATTGCCCATGATCATAATACCCGCGCTCCGCGTATTCTTCCGTATTCGCGCTGGCGTACAATACCTTCCCGCCGCAGAACTGAACCGATGCAAGGCGCATTTGCAGAAGTATTACAGAGCAAACGGGTTTTTTAACAGCGGATGGGTGCTGCTGATTGATTTTTCGGGATACTTCGACAATGTAGAACACGCGCCGATCCTACGGCAACTGCGCAAGGCGTTTACGGACGAGAGAATCATCCGGCTGGCGTGGCGGTTTGTGAAATGCTTTGGTCAGAAATCGCTGGGGATCGGGAGCCAGGTATCGCAAATCCTGGCCGTATCGTATCCGGGAGAGGTGGACCATTACGCCAAGGAAGTCCTAGGGCTGCAATACGGCGGACGATACATGGACGATTCCTATTATTTTCACCAGGACAGGGAATATCTGGAGCAATGTATTGAAAAATTGAAAGAAAAGTACGAACCGCTCGGGATCCGACTACATCCGCGAAAAACGCAGATCATCCCGATCCAGCGGTTTACGTTTTTGAAGGTACGGTTTTACTTGACGGGAACAGGTGCCGTTGTGATGAAACCGTGCCAGGCATCGATCACCAGGATGCGACGGAAGCTGCGAAAATTCCGCGTGATGCTGGATAACAAAAGCATGACAATGGACGATATCATGCGGGCGTATCAGTCCTGGAGAGGATATGTGGGTCATTTGGACAGCCATAAAACCATCCGCGAGATGGATAAGCTGTTCTATGAATTATACAAGATTTGGCCGGAGCCAATGAAGAAGGGGGCATAAGAATATGAACTGGTTTTACACGGATGAACGCGGGCGCGTGCTGGCGGCGAACCAGAACGACATGAGCGGGAACAGCGGATGGGTGCAGGTGGAGGCAAGTGCCCCGGATCCGCTTACCAATGCGGACGGCGTACCGCTGTATAGGATCGACGAAGGCGCTATTGTAAGCCGCTCGGGCGAGGAGATCGCGGCTGACACATTGGAGCCGGATCCGCAGCAGCGGCCGCTGGAGGAGCGCGTGGAAGTGGTTGAGGAAACGACAGAAGCGATCGCGACAGCGGTCAACCAACTATTGGAGGGATAACCGATGAAAAAAACGACGAGCGAACGGCTGACTGAATTATCAGATAGCCTGAAAGCGAAAACGGAAGCCGCAAAGCAGAAAAAGGTAGCGGCAAAAACCGGGTATGCGGACATGAAAACCGCAACGCAGAAGGTGGATTTCATTGGAAAGCATCTCGGGCTTGAGGATGGAGAGTAGAGAAAGCGACTTCTACACCATAACCGAACGCGGCGACGGGCTGGTGGACGTGTACTTGCGCGTGCCGGACGGGATACGCGTGGTAAGCGGATTAGAAAACTATCCGGCGCTGGAGGATGATGTCCGCATGCGCTTTGATGACTGGTGCGCGAGCGGAGAAACGATTGAGGTGAGCTGATGAAAACGGCATTGATCATCGCGCTGATCGTGATTGGAATTGTCATACTGCTTGCGGTGATCTGCCCGGTGATTCTTTCCGGGCGGATATCGGAGCGAGAGCGGCAGGACGAGCTTAGGAAGCTCACAAGAGAAAGGAGCCTATGATATGGGTGTTACGGGAGAAATGATCGCAAGCAAAGCGAAAGAACTTTGCACGGAAAAGAAAAACATCTTCGGTACGGTGGTCGGGTATACACCGCAGGAGATACCCTACGTCGCCGGCGGTGAAACGTTGGCCGGGCTTGACTGTCAGGGACTTGTGGAGTGGGTGCTGCGCGAGCTCGGCATCAAGTCAAACTACCGGGGAACAAACCATATGTGGCGCAATATGCTGTCCGACAAGGGAGATATCGCGTACGGCGTGGAGAAGCACGGGGAGATCCCGATCGGCGCGCTGATCTTCATCTGCGACTACTCGACCGTACCGAACGGGTATACGGATGTTCCGGACTGCGAGCATGTGTATATCAAGATTGCGGACAAGTTTCTGCTGCATGCAAGTTCGAGCAACGGGAAACTGGCCATTCGCGATTTTGCGGACAAGGCGATCCCGAACGGCGGGCCGACTCACTACGGCCTTATCCGCGGCATCGGCTATGCAGGCGTTGAGGCGGAAGAAACGAAGCCGGCAGAAGAACCGCAGGCGGAACAGAAGCGAAACTGGAGGCCGCTGTACGATGATATGGCGTTCAAGATCGGCGGGCTTGGGAACGGAACCAGGGAGATACAGTACGGCCTGAACCGTCTGGATTATGGGCTGAACGTGGACGGCGAGTTCGGGCCGCTGACGGAAGCGGCCGTGAAGGACTTCCAGGAGAAATACGGCCTGGAAGTGGACGGGATCGTCGGGCGGAAAACGTGGAAGGCACTGATTGACGCCGTGAACGCGGCATAGCCTATATACCCAACACCACCATCCATTGCTGGCACGCTGGTTGTGCTCGGTATATAACATAACGCGAAAGGAACTGTAAGACTATGAGCGACATCGTGATCGTAGGCCTGCTGTCGTTGCTAGGCACGTTATCGGGTACCTTTGGGGGCATAATTGTGTCAAATAGACTAACGACCTATCGGATAAAGCAGCTCGAAAAGAAGCAAGACAAACACAACGCCGTAATCGAGCGAGTGTATCACGCCGAGGAACGCCTGTGCGTGATTGATGAAAAATTTGCGGTAGTCAATCACCGTATCGACGATTTGGAGAAAGAACAATGAGAAAGCTGTTTCAGGCCTTGTTCAACCGCGTCGATCAGTTCCTCAAAGGCGCAGTTGTTTTCTGCCTGGGCTTCTCTGCGTTCATGATTCTGCTGTGCTATATCGGGCGCTGGTTCGGTGTGGACACCTCCCACGAGCTCACGATCACCAGCACCATCTTCGGCGGCAACCTCGTACTGACGCTCATTATTGAGCTGATCAAACTGAAAAACAAAAAAGACAAATCGGCTGACGCAAAGCCAGTCGAAAGAAAGGATGATACTCTGTGAAGAAAAGGATTATATGCTTGACGATGTTTTTGGTCATGGTGTTGACAATGTTTGCACTGCCCGCGATGGCAGAAACGGCGGACACGGCAGCAGCGACGGGGTTGGGCGACATACTTAGCAAGTTGATCCTGGGCGTAGCGGGGGTGCTCGCTTCCGCGCTGATCTCGCTGATCGGATACCTTGCACAGAAATTCGTAAAGCCGTGGTTGCAGGAGAAACGATTATTTGATCTGGCCAAACAGCTGGTTGCGGCTGCGGAGGCAGAGCTTGGACGGCATACGGGATCGTTGAAATGGGAGCAGGTATCCGAATGGCTGGCAATCAAAGGCTTGAATATTGATACGATTGAAGTGCGGCAGGCTGTGAAGGCCGCCTGGCTGGACCTGAACAATGAAATGATTGCGCTGGGCCTGAAAGAACCGGAAGATCCGCCCGACAATGCGGGCGAGGATCCGTTTATAGGGACGGAAGAACCGGTTCAAGTGTAAAAATATTGTCGCCATAAAGAACATCCCGGGTTGATAAGAAAACGGCCCGGGATTTTGACTACCGTTTTGACTACCGTAATTAGGCGCATTAGGGTCAATTTTGTATAATTAGGCGCGTTTTGTTGGAATAAGAAAACCCCTGTAACTGTTATGTTACAAGGGTTTTTGCTTGGTGAGCCCGGCGGGATTCGAACCCACGACCTTTTGATTCGTAGTCAAACACTCTATCCAGCTGAGCTACGAGCCCACATGCCGTTTTGACAGGTGTCAAAATTGCTTGCTTATTATAGCAGGAGACTGTGAGAAAAGCAACAGGCGGGCGCGGGATTTCGGCAACGTGCCGGCTTTAGGGCTTACCGGGGCGGTTTATGGGTTGTCCGCCCGCGGATGGTTGTGGTAAACTGGCGCTGTACACACGGTATCGCCGAAGGAGGACACGGCCATGGAGAAGATCAGCCTGGAAGAAAAATTCGCACAGTTCAGCGAGCACTGGAGTCCGAAGATCATCGGGGAGATCAACGATGCCTGCGTGAAGATCGCCAGGCTGAAAGGCGAGTTCCTCTGGCACACGCATGAGAACGAGGACGAGATGTTCTACGTGTTCAAGGGCGAGCTGACCGTCAAGCTGCGGGACGGGGACGTTACCCTTGGCGCTGGCGAGTGCGTCATCATCCCCAAAGGTGTGGAGCACATGCCCGTGGCCAATGAGGAAGCGCAGGTCATGATGATCGAGCCCAAAGGCACGCTCAACACCGGCAACGTGCAAAGCGAGCGCACTGTAGCGGAGCCTGAGAAGATATAGGGAAGCCATCCCCGGCAAGGCAAACAAACGCTTGACTTGAAGCATCGAATGTGATACCTTATTTCGGCAAGCCGCTCAAGCGGGGTTTTCAAGTGCGCCCAAATGCGCCGCCCGTCGTTTGGCGAGTTCTAGAGTTGGAGGTGCATGCCATGTACGCTGTGATCCAGACAGGTGGCAAGCAATACCGCGTGACCGAAGGGGACATCATCTACGTTGAAAAGCTCGACCAGGAAGTTGACAGCACCGTGAATTTCGACGTGCTGATGGCGGGCGAAGGAAAGACGCTGAAAATCGGCAAGCCGACCGTCAAGGACGTAACGGTGGAAGGCAAGGTTTTAGGCCAGGTCAAGGGCGAGAAGCTGATCGTCTACAAGTACAAGGCGAAGAAGAACTATCACCGCAAGGCCGGGCACAGGCAGAACTACACCAAGGTGGAGATCACCGGTATCAGCAAATGACACGCATGGTGATCCGGCGCGAGGGCGGGCGCATCACCCAGCTACAAGCGCTGGGGCATGCGGGCAAGACGGCCAGGGGGGGCAACCTCGTATGCGCGGCCGTATCCAGCCTGATGTACACGGCAGTCAACGCGCTGGAAAGCGTGGCGGGCGTCGTGCCCAAAGTCGTCAAAGACGACAAAACGGCGCTTATACAGCTTACATTGCCGGACGGCTGCGAAAGCCGCGACGCGCAGGTTATCCTTCGCACGGTGCTGCAGGGTTTGACGGATATCTCCAAGGAGTATCCGAAATTGATCAGAATCACCACAGAGGACGGGAGGACCACAACATGATGAAGCTTCAATTGCAGTTTTTTGCACATAAAAAGGGAATGGGTTCCACCAAGAACGGCCGCGATTCCGAGAGCAAGCGCCTCGGCCTCAAGCGCGCCGACGGGCAGTTTTCCCTCGCGGGCAATATCCTGGTACGCCAGCGCGGCACCAAGATCCACCCCGGCTTGAACGTCGGCAAGGGCAGCGACGATACGCTGTTTGCGCTGACCGACGGCATCGTGCGCTTCGAGCGCCTGGGCCGCAGCAAGAAACAGGTGAGCGTTTACCCAGTCGAAACCGCCTAACCAGCTTGTCCATAATACCTAATCTGCGGCGTTGGCTGCGTCGGGCTCGAGCATCACTTACGATACGAGTAAGCTCAGCTCTCGCCCTCCTTGCCGCCTTGCATCTTAGGCATTCTGAACAAGCTGGAGAGATTACCTAGTATAATATCATCATCAGCTAAAGCTCCCAATGTGGGAGCTTTTTATTTGCCCGATATACATTTAGTGTTGACGATATTCGTAAACAATGATATATTATGTGCATAATTCATGGCAAGGAGGTCTTTGTGTGGATTACGGCAAACTGACGCTGACGGAGCTCAAGCAGGGGTACCGCCGCGACGAGCAGGGCGGGGCTTACGTCTGCAACGTCTGCGGCGAGCGCTTTACGGACGGGCAGGTGTACCCGGTGGACGGCAAGTACTTCACCCCCGAGCACGCAGCCAAACGCCACGTCTTTGGCGCGCACGGCGGCGGCGCGGCCGTGCTCATTCATTCCGACACGAAGTACAACTCCCTGACGGAGAACCAGAAGGACCTGCTCTCGCGTTTTGCCGCGGGGGAAAGCGACCGCCAGATCGCCAAAGCGCTTTCCATCAGCGAGGCGACCGTGCGGCGGCAGCGCTTCAACTTCCGGGAGAAGGCCAAGCAGGCCAAGCACTACCTGGCGGTCTACGAGCGGGTATTTGAAACCGAAGGGAAGGATACCCTCATGCCCATCCACGATAAAGCCGTCTTTCTGGACGACCGCTACGTGATCACCGAAACGGAGAGAGCGCGTATCTTGAAAAACGCGTTTGCGAGCCTGAACCCGCCCGTGCTCAAGGCGTTCCCGCCCAAGGAAAAGAAGAAGGTCGTCATCCTCACCCTGATCGCCGCGCAGTTTGAGAAGGGCAGGCGCTACACCGAGCAGGAGGTCAACCATATCATCAAGCCCATCTATGACGATTACGTCACCATCCGCCGCTTCCTCATCATCTACGGCCTTATGTCCCGCACCCGCAGCGGCTCGGAGTATTGGTTGACGGAATGAGGGACGATAGGGATTTCATCCCTATAATCCTGATCAGGGGCAGTGCCCCTGAACCCACTATAAAGGCCGCGCAATGCGCGGCCTTTATGATGGGTCAAGGGCAATAGCCCTTGTCGGGGTCTTAGGGGTGAAACCCCTAAACATCTTCCGTTCTAGTTATACCAGCACTGGTCTGATTCGGTCTTGCGGACGACGAGCTTCCCGTAATCGCTGGGATCCGCCGCTTCGTGGTATTTGGTGACCATATCGCCGGTTTCGGTGACGCCTAAAAGCTCAATCTTCCCCGTTGGGTGCGACATGCAGTAGTGCAGGTGCTTGCCGAAGCCGTTTTGCATGGCTTTGGCGGCCTCCACGATATGATACCCCTCGCGCAGCGGCACCTGAAAGCCGCCCTTCACGCCCTTGACCGGCCTGCACTGGAAGATATAGTAGGGCATGCAGCCGATCGCGGTCAGCTTCCGCAGCAGCGTGCCCAGGGTATGCGCGTCGTCGTTTACGCCGCGCAGCAGCACGGTTTGGTTTTTCACGATCATGCCCGCGCTTCGCAGTGCCTTCACCGCCTTTACGGACTGGCCGGTGATTTCCCTTGGATGGTTGAACTGCGTGACGATGCAGATCTGTTTCTTTGCGCCGAATTCTTTGAATATCCCGACCAGTTCAGGGTTTTCGTTGACGCGCCGCGGAAAGGTGACGGGGATGCGCGTGCCGAAGCGGATGAAATCCAGGTGCTTCATCGGCGTCAGCGCGCTGAGATAGCGCCGGACCATCGCGTTTGCGATCAGCAGCGAATCCCCGCCCGAGATCAGCACGTTGGTGATTTCCGTATGCCTTCGTATATAGTCGATGATCGCCTCGAAGTTGGCGGCGATCTCTTTATCGCCGTCGCCGCCCACAAGCCGCTTGCGGAAACAATGGCGGCAGTACATGGCGCACTTGCTGGTGGACAGGATCAGCGCCGTTTGCCCGTATTTGTGCTGCAGGCCCGGAAGCACGGTGTTTTCGTGCTCGCCGCTGGTATCGAAGCTTCCGTCCTTCTGCGCTTCGAAAAAAGAAGGAACCGCCATCTTCCGGATGGGGTCCTCCGGATCATTCGGATCGATAAGGTTCAGGTAATAGGCCGGAATCTGCATCGGGTATTTGGCGACGATAGGTTCCAGCCGGTCGATTTCCTCCTGCGTCAAATGCAATTTCTGGGCGAGTTTGGTTACGCTCCGGTAAAACATGAAGATAAAAACTCCCACGGCTTTGGCAAGCCTTTTGTCCTTCTTTTGTAACATATTCTGTACGGAAAGTCAATCTTACGGGGCGGCGCGGGTCCTATGAGAGGGAAAACCACAGCTTGCGCAGGCCTGTAAAATAGGGTATAAATAGGGGAGCGGAAATGCCTTTTGCGGGAGGAAGCGCATGAAACACAGGTTCGCGCACCAGGTTTTGTGGACGGTATTCTACGCCGTGGTCCGTCCGTTTGCGCGGCCGGTTTTTCACTACCGCTATAAGCGGGAAAGGCGAATCGACGGCCCGGCGGTGATCATGGGAAACCACAACCTGGATATCGACGTAGGGCTGCTGGGGCTTAGCTACAGGCAGGCGATGCGCGTCGTCGCCAGCGAGCATGTGTTCCGCAAGGGCTTCATCACGTTCCTGATCAAGTTGTTCTACGCGCCGATCGTCCGCATGAAGGGCAAGACCGAGGTGCGCACCGTGCGGGAGATGCTGCGCACCGTCAAGGCGGGCGGAAACGTGTGCGTTTTCCCGGAGGGCAACCGCAGCTACAACGGGCTGACGGGGGAGATCACCAAGGCGTCGGCGTCGTTCGTGCGCCTGGCGAAGTGCCAACTGATCACCTACCGCATAGAGGGCGGTTACTTCAGGCATCCGCGCTGGGCCAGAAGCGTGCGCAAGGGGCCCGTCAGCGGGCGTGAGGTCGGGCGCTACTCCCCGGAGCAGCTCAGCGGCATGGGCACGGACGAGGTGCTTGCGCTCATCTGCCGAGACCTGTACGAGGACGCCTACGCGCGGCAGGAGCAATCGCCCGCGAAGTATCCGGGCAAAGCCCTGGCCGAAAACATCGAGGCCGCGCTGTACCTCTGCCCCGACTGCGGGCGCATCGGCACCATCCAGAGCCGGGGCGACCGTTTTTTCTGCCCCTGCGGCCTGGACATGCGCTTCACGGATACGGGGATGCTCAAAAGCATGGGGGAGGGCGAGGCGCGCTTTACCACCGTGCGGGATTGGGACCTCTGGCAGCAGAGCATGACGGAGGAACTCGTCGGCCGCGCCGGTGACGGATGCATCGCGCAGGACGACGGGATCTCGCTGTACCGGATCACGCCCTGCAAAAAAGACGAACTTGTGGAAACCGGCACGCTTTCCATCTCCAAAACCGCCCTGGCCTGCGGCCAAACCGTGTTCCCGCTTGCGGAGATCTCCGATCTGGCCATCATCGACCTCAATACCCTCGTGTTTGAAACGGCGGACGGCGGCTACTATGAAATACGAAGCGACAGCGCGTACTCGGCGCTCAAATACAGACGCTTTTTCCTGTACTGTACGACCCGTCCGAACGACTAGACGCCGGGCGTCCCGCATCGGTATCAATCCATTGCGTATGCCCGGGGACCTTACAAAAAACGCGAAAGGAGCGTGCGGCGCTCAAGCCGGCGGCGCACAACCATGCATATGGATTTTTCAGCGTTGAACACGGACCTTTGGAATCTGATACTGCAACTCGGCATCATTGCCGCTATCCTGCTGGCGTCCAACATCCTTCGCAGGAAACTGCCCGTGATCCAAAAACTGCTGCTGCCCACCGCGGTGCTCGGCGGCTTTCTGCTGCTGGGCCTTCGGCTGACGGGCTGGATACCCATTGATACCAAACTACTGGAAATGCTCACCTACCACGGCCTGGCGATCGGGTTTATCGCGCTGTCGATACGCACCATCCGCAAGGAAAAGCTGGTAAACGGCGTCGGCCGCGTTGGCATGAAATCGGGCGCGCTGATCGCGAGCACCTACGTGCTGCAGGGATTTCTGGGGCTTGTGATCTCGGTCGTCCTGGGCTATACGCTGATGCCGGACCTGTTCAAAGCCGCGGGAATCCTGCTGCCGATGGGCTACGGGCAGGGGCCCGGCCAGGCCAACAACATCGGCGCGACCTATGAGGGCCTGGGCTTTGTCGGCGGGCACTCGTTTGCGCTTTCGCTGGCTGCCGCCGGGTTCCTGAGCGCCTGCGTCGTCGGCGTGATCTACCTGAATTACCTGCAGCGCAAGGGCGAGATCAAGCGCGTGAAGCAGACCGAAGACGAGGAGATATTGAAAACGGGCGGCGTGGGCATATTCCAGGACGCCAACGAGATTCCCATCTCGCAGGCCGTGGACAAGCTCACCATCCAGATGGCGCTGGTGCTGACGGTGTACCTGATCACCTACGGGGTGATCGTCGGGCTGACGTCGCTGTCCGCGTCGTTTGGCGCGGGACTGTCCGATACGGTGACCAAGCTCCTGTGGGGGTTCAACTTCCTCATCGGCGCGCTGATCGCCATGCTGTTCCGGTCGGCGATGTTCCTGCTGCGCAAGACCAAATGGATGACGCACCAGTACCAGAACAACTACCTCCTGAGCCGTATTTCCGGGTTCTTCTTTGACCTGATGATCGTCACGGGCATCGCGTCCATCGATATCAAATACCTGGAAACGCTGTGGCTGCCCTTCGTGCTGATGGCGGTTTCCGGCGCGGTGGTGACGTTCTACTACCTGAAATTCATCTGCAAGCGCCTCTATCCCGATTACTACTACGCGGGGCTCTTGTCGATGTACGGGATGATGACGGGCACCATCTCCTCGGGCGTGCTGCTGCTGCGCGAGGTGGACCCGCTGTTTCAGACCCGCGCGTCCACCAATCTGCTGGTGGGCTCGGGCTTTGCGATCCTGCTGGGCGCGCCGATGCTGCTTTTGATCGGCATCGCGCCCAATTCCATCGAGATGACGCTTTTGACGATGGGCCTGCTGGTGGTCTACTTCGGGCTGATGCTGCTGCTGATGATCGGCGGGAAGAAAAAGAAGGCGTAAGCCCTGTCTGCGGTAACTACAGCGGAAGACGGTACCCTTGCCGTCTTCCGGTTTTTAGGCGGAGGAACAGTATGATCGGATTGCTGCTAATCATCTACATGGCGTTTATCAGCCTGGGGCTGCCGGATTCGATGCTGGGCACGGCGTGGACGGTCATGCACACGGATATCGGCGCGCCGATCACGCTGGCCGGCGTGATCGCTATGGTGATCTGCGGCGGCACGATCATTTCCAGCTTGTTCTCATCCCGCGTCATCAACCGGTTTGGAACCTGGCGCGTGGTGACGGTCAGCGTGCTGATGACGGCGTTTGCGCTGTTCGGCTTTTCGGTATCCTCCGCGGTATGGATGCTGCTGCTTTTCGCCGTGCCGCTGGGGCTTGGCGCCGGGGCGGTGGACGCGGCGCTGAACAACTTCGTGGCCCTGCATTATAAACCCCGGCACATGAACTGGCTGCATTGTTTCTGGGGCATCGGCGCGACGGGCGGCCCGCTGGTGATCGCGGCGTTTCTTAGCACGGGCGGCAGCTGGCGCACCGGATACGTGACCATCGGCATCCTGCAGGCGCTGCTGGTCGTGGGATTGTGGGCGTCCGGATCCCTGTGGAAACTGCCGGCTGTTTCCGCCAGGGAAGACGCCTCGCGGGACGGCGGATTTGTTTCCAACAAGGCCGCGCTCAAGATCCGCGGCGTGAAAGCGTCGCTGTTTACGTTTTTTTGTTATTGCTCGCTGGAAATGCTCGCGGGGCTGTGGGCGGCAAGCTATTTGACCACGCAGCGCGCGGTCACGCCGGCGAACGCGGCGCTCTGGGTTTCGCTGTTCTACGGCGGCATTACGGCGGGCCGGTTTTTCAGCGGCCTGCTTGCCGAAAAGATCAAAAGCGAAAACCTGATTCGCGGAGGGCTTTTGGTGATCGCCGCCGGAATCGCTTTGTTGCTGCTGCCGCTGCCGGAGTTCTTTTGCATGATCGGTTTGATATTGATCGGGCTGGGCTGCGCGCCGGTTTATCCCGGCATGATCTATCTGGTGCCCAAACGCTTCGGCAAGGCCGTGTCCCAGACGGTGATCGGGCTGTCGATGGCCTCCGCTTACGTAGGCACCACCTTTATGCCGCCGCTTCTCGGGGCGGTTTCCACCGTGCTGACGCTCGGCGTTTTGCCGTATGCGCTTGCGGCGCTGCTGCTTTTGATGGCCATCAGCAGCGAGATGATCAACAAACACAGCGGAGTCGCAGGGAAGAAATAGGGCAGCGAGCTATGTACAAATGCCAAAAACGAAAACCGGCAGGCGTTTCCTGCCGGGATTTTTTGATAGAACAAGCAGAAGCCGATCCCGCAATTTAACAAAACAGGAAGTAATAATATCACATAGTGAGAAGTAATATGCTCACATAATAAGAAGTAAAAGCTTGATATTTTCAGAAGTGAGGAGTATAATAACGAAATGGGAAATACCACGGATTTATTTCTCGTAGCGTTTGGGGGTGAAGCTATTGATGAATCGCAAGTATTTTAAGCGAATCGCAGATATACAGTTGAGGAACATGCTGGAATCCAGCGGGGCGGTTTTGATTGAGGGGCCGAAATGGTGCGGGAAGACCCGAACGGCGATGGAAGCGGCTGCGAGCCAGTTGTTTTTACAGGACCCTGACAAACAGGCTTCTTATTTGAAAGCGGCGGATACAAAGCCATCTCTGCTTCTGAAAGGTGAAACGCCGCGGCTTTTGGACGAATGGCAAATCGCCCCGGTTCTGTGGGATGCTGTGCGATTTATGGTTGATCAGCGCGGAGAACCTGGGCAGTTTATCCTGACCGGTTCCGCAGTTCCCAAGGATAATGCCGTCCGGCATACAGGAACAGGGCGGATTTCACGTCTGCTGATGCGTCCGATGAGTTTGTTTGAATCGCAGGAATCGCACGGCGATATCTCCATGCGAAAACTTTTCAGCGGCGAAAAAAACATAGAAGGCCGTTCCGAATTGAGTATTGAGCAAATCGCCTTTGTAATAGCGCGGGGAGGCTGGCCGGCTTCCATAGGTGAAGGTATAAAGGTGTCGCTTCGTCGTGTAATCGACTATACGGAGGCAATCATTAACGCGGACATATCAAGAGTGGACGGTATTGCGAAAAATCCCATGCGAGTGCGCGCATTGATGCGTTCGCTTGCCAGAAATATCTCCACACACGCAAAAATCACAACCATTTATCGTGACATTGCAATGCAGGAAACCGATGAGGCTATATCCACAAAAACAATCGGACAATACCTTGATGCCCTGGACAGAATATTCGTTACGGAAAACATACCCGCCTGGAATCCCGCGATACGTTCAAAAGCGGCAATCAGAACGTCACCGAAGCGGCAGTTTGTCGATCCGTCTATCGCAATTGCCGTCATGCGTTTAACGCCTGAAAGACTGCTGGAGGATTTTGAGTATTTCGGATTCCTGTTTGAATCGTTATGCGCAAGGGATCTTCGTATTTATGCCGATGCGAACGACGGGCAGGTGTTTCATTACCTTGACAGCAGCGGATTGGAAGCGGATACCGTGATTTGCCTGAATGACGGCAGATGGGCTCCCGTTGAAATCAAACTTGGTTCCGCCGAAATTGAAAAAGCGGCGCAGCATCTGCTGATGCTGAAAGAAAAAATCAACACAAGCAAAATGCGGGAGCCATCATTTCTGATGGTTTTGACCGGCACGGAATATGCGTACCGCAGAAAGGACGGCGTGTTGGTTGTACCCATCGGGTGTCTGAAGGACTAATCCCGCCGGGTAAAACGATGTGCTTTTGCATTTGAGCGTTTGCTTTCTACAACGCTACGATTTCCTCCAGCGCGAGAACGGCTTCGTCTTTGGACGCTTGGTTTTCTGCAAACATCAGCTGCTGCACAAGCCGGTAGCCGAACTTGAACAGGATCATTTCCCGTATAGGGAGTTCGTCCATCGGGGGGAGTTTTATGCTCTCCCCGATTCCTGTGTAATACGCCGGAAGCAGCCGCCGGTAATACGCGCCGATCTGCCCGGCGGGCGTTTCGTCGGCGACCAGGCTTGCGATATCCTCGCCGGGCGCGCTCCAGCCGGCGCAGTCCCAGTCGATTGCGATCACGTTTCCGCCGGATACGAAGATATTCTCCGTCCAGTAATCCCGGTGGCACAGCACCCGCGGCAGGCGGGACATGGCCTGGAATATGGCGGGGGATTGTTCCTGGGTAGCGATCAGCATTTGTTTCAGGTGTTGCGGCAGTTCGCAGGCGTCGGAGCGCAGGTATTTGTACTCCCGGGTGTCCGACGACCACTGCGCGAAATCCCGTTGCATATATTGAAAGTCTGAAAAGCAGTCGATATGCCGCAGGGTTGTTTCCTGCTGATGGCAGCGCGCCTGAAAGCGGCCGAGTTCTAGGGCGGCCAGCGCCAGGTCGTTCAGCGTGAGCTCCGCTCCGGAGACGCCTTTGACGTATTCCATCCACAACCGGTTTTCGCCCTCCGTTTCCTCCGCGCCGAAACACTTCGGCCAGCGGAAGGTTTCCGTAAACAGGGTATGGAACTCCGTCCGGCACAGATCGTATTCCCTGCGCCAGGAGTTGGGATCGCCGGGGCGTTCCCACTTTTTTTGCGTTTTCATCACGATTTGAAACGGCAGCTCGCGTCCGTCGGCGGTTTGTGCGCTACCCGTGATCAGCTGCACGTCGCCCAGCGTGCCGCCCTGCAGGGATTGCGCTTTGTATTCGGTGCGCAGCACGGGCGTACCCAATAGGCTGCCCGCGGCGCGTCGGAGCGCTTCGGGATCGACGGCCGTCTGTTTGGTTTTCAAGGAGATGAATGGATATGGTTCCTGATCGGACAACGTCTTATTCCTCCAATTCGTATTTTTGCTTTTCCTTGTTCCACATGGCAATCGACTTGCCCCAGGCCCGCTTGTTTGCCAGGTAGGCGGCCTTGGAGTTTAAGTAGCGGTTTTCCCGCTGCTGGTCCAGGTAGCTGTCCCAGCGCTCCTGGGAAAGCGTTCCGTCCTTGAGGGCGGCCTTTACGGCGCAGCCCGGTTCGGTCTGGTGGCGGCAGTCGGAGAAACGGCAGCGCTCAAACAGCGCTTCCACGTCGGGGAAGGCCGTGGCGATGCCCTCGTCCACGTCAAACAGCCCGAGCTCGCGCATGCCGGGCGTGTCGATCACCATGGCGCCGCCGGGCAGCAGGAAGAGCTGCCGGTGCGTGGTGGTGTGGCGGCCGCGGCTGTCGTCCTCGCGGATCTCCTTGACCTCCATCACTTCCGCGTCCATCAGGGTGTTGAGAAGCGACGACTTGCCAACGCCCGACATCCCCAGGAACACGACGGTCTTCCCGGGCTTCAGGTACTGCCGGAGCGCGTCAAGCCCGTAACCCGTGACGCTGGATACGGCGTGCACCGGTACCTCCGGCGCGACGGCGAGCACCTCGGCCGCCGGCTGTTCCACGTCCGTGACCAGGTCGGCCTTGGTGAGGATGATTACGGGCTGCGCGCCGGACTGCCCGGTCTGCGTCAGGTAGCGCAGGATGCGGCTTACGTTGAAATCGTAGTTTAATGACGACAGGATGAACACGTAGTCGAAATTGGCGGCGACCACCTGCTCCAGCACGGTTTTCGCGTAGCCCGCCGCGTGGCCGGACAGGTCGGCGCGTGAAAACTTGGAGTGCCGCGGCAGCAGCTTTTCGATGCGCGATACGCCGCTTGGATTTCTCTCCAGCAGCACGTAGTCCCCGACGCAGGGGAAGTCCGCGCGGACTTGATTGTCGTAATAGAATTTGCCTTTCAGCCGCGCGGTGACCTCGCCGGTTTCGGTCATTACGGTGTATAGCTCTCGGCGCAGCTGCGTCACCCGTCCGGGGACCGTCCCTTCGGGCGGCGTTTCGGTTTCCAGATAACCGTATGTTTTCAGATCAATCAATCGGATTCTCCTTTTTAAATCAATACACAACAACACCGTGGGCACAAGCAGCCAGTTTCCGGCTGCTGTTACACGGTGTTGTTTCGTGTATGGTGGAACACGGAATTCATTCCGCATTCCGGTAACAGCAATATTCAGGAAAGGGTCTTGCGGGCGGCATGGCATACGCGCGGCACCGCGCCTCTGCACGCCAAGATGTGCGGTTCTAGGTCAAAATCACCAGATCGCTATTTTTCATTCACACACATCCCCTTTCGATGGCAAATCATTCGTGGAACGCTCACAGTGTAACGGATACGGCCTGTGCTGTCAACAGGAATTTATTGCGCGTATCATAATATGACACGATGTTGTCATCATATGTTTGCTATACTCCAGCTGCCAATAAACAGAGGGGGGCAAGGGGTATGAAAACGGATGTATGCGGGAAACCTGCCGGTACGCTTCCGGCAACGGGCAGGATCGGCAGGTTCGTGAAGATACTGGAAACCGAAACGGACGGCGATACCTTCAGGGAGCATGTGAAAAACGCGGACCGCTATGCTTCGTATAACGCCGAAGAAAAATCCGCGTGGTGGAACGGCGCTGTCGAAGCGCTGGAAACAAAGCCGGGAAAGGGATAAGGCGATCGGCGTCATGCACCAGTGCGGGGCGAAATGCTGCGGCAAGGGTCAGCGCAGGACCGCCAAACGGCTGTTTGACGAATCGCAGTCCCTGCGGGATTTTCTGGAAAGGATCGGCAAACACGACGTTGAGAATGGCGCGCTTCGCTACACGCTGAGGATGAACATACCATCGTCGCGGAGTACCGCCGCTGCTTCTGCCAGCAGGCGGCGCACGCGAAAGTACCTTTCTGCAGCCTGACATACTGCCGCTGTTCCGAGGAGTTCAACAGGCAGTTTTTCTCCGCCGCGCTGGGAAAGGACGTCCGCGTCGAAATCCTGCAGTCGATCGTCTGCGGGGCGGACAGCTGCAAGTTCCGCATTACGGTTTGAAAGGAGCATCGTATGGCATACGAAAGGTTTTTGGATAAATCGCAGGCGCCTTCGGATGCTGCGATCGAGCGGGCGTCGGGCTCGGCGCGGGAGTTTTGGCTTGACATCCGCCGTTATCTTCGCGCGCAGTATGATTTCCAGCCGGAGACGGTGTTCTTCACCAAGCAATGCGGCTGGTCGCTCCGGTACAGAAGGGGCAAAAAAACGCTGTGTACCCTGTTTCCGGAATACGGCGCGTTCACAGTACTCATCATTTTGGGTAAGGAAGAGATCGGCCGGTCGGAGAAGATCAGGGAGGAACTCAGCGAAGCGGTCAGGCGCGTATTCGACACCACGGAGCAGCTCCACGACGGGCGATGGCTGTGGGTGCGGGTGACGGACGGCGGCGGCGTCCGTTCCGTCAAAGCGCTGCTGGCCGCCAAGGCAAAGCCGAAAGGCGACCGATGAATTGCGAAAAAGCACAGAACAATGGTAGAATAGCGTATCGGTGCAATGCCAAATCTACGTAAACTTCGCAATGAGAAGAAACGGAGCGCAGCATGAAAAAAGAATATTCAGCGATCCCGCCCTCGATGACGGCTTTAGAGACCTACGGTTTTTCCTGGATGGATTTCGTCACGGCCATCCCGTCGCCGCTGTTTGTGGCGACGACCTACAAGCCGGACGGCAAAACCAACGCCTGCCTGCAATCCTGGGCGTGCTTCACCGGCAATACGGACGGCTTTTTCGCCATCCTGTCCGCCGTCTACAAAAAAGGGCATTTCTACAAAACGCTGAAGGAGACGGGCGTATGCGTTTTGAATTTTCCGTCCGCCGCGTGTTACGACCGCTGCGCGGCTACGATCCGCAATAACCAATGGGAGGCGGACGAGATCACGGCCTCCGGCCTCACCGCGGAAGCCGCAGCCGAGGTGAACGCGCCGCGCATCCAGGAGTGCTTTTTGGCGCTGGAATGCGAGTACCGCTGGGAGAAAGCGCTCATCGAAGGCAGCGACCACACGCTTTTATGCCTGGAGGTCAAAAATATCTGCATGGACGAAGATCATCTGGACGAGGCCGCGCGGGGCCGCTACGGCGAAACGGGGTACCTGTACAACGTCCATTATCCCGTCGGCCCCGAAACCTTCACAGGAAAAGCGCACGATTATCTTGCCGTACTGAAGAAATTCCGGGATATGGGGGAGTATTAGGGAAACCGGATGAAATTTAAACGGTCCTTGTTCAGGAACCGTTTTTGATACCGCCTTGCGTTCCCGTCACACGGTGGTATTATGCCTGTGCCGCAGAGGTCTTCAGGATGTTAATCAATTCGTCCCATTCCCGGATATACAGGTGTTCGCAAGCCGGAAGCGTTTGATGTTTGCGAGCTTTGTACTCCCGTTCCGTATCATTGTCATACCACACGGGCTAGATTACGACCCGCGCCGCTCCTTCCACATCCGCCTGCGGGTTGTCGCTGCAGAACCAGGCGTCTTTGGGCGTTGCGCCGGCCTTTTTGGCTTGCACTCAAAAAGGTACGGGCTGGGCTTGCGAAAGTAATATTCGTTTTTGCAAAACCATGCACCTGTTCCAGCGTCATAATGACCGCCGCTGAAGAAACGTATAAATTTTCCGTCTGCGTGAAGCCGCCGTATAGCCCGCGACGGTCTTGAGATTCACGACCGCATATGGTATAATTTGCTGCGGAGCGAGAAGGCAAAAAGCGTTCATATCCTGCAGGAATTTCCAGTACCGACGATGTTGTGGTTGCGTTTTGGACAAGACTCTTTTACGGTTTGTTCAGCGTGTGTCACTGCGTTTTTTCATGTACAGGTATTGCGCGGCAAACTTTTCGGAAAGGAGGGAAGCTGTATGCCGGAGTATGTAGTCAATAAAACGAGACAATATGACGACAAGGGGAAGCTGTACTACGAAGTCCACCTGTATCCCAAGTCCCAGTGCGCCAGTCCGGATTATCCCATGATGGAGAACCAGCACCGCATCGGCACGCTGAACAACTGCAAGGAAGCGCTGGCGCGCGCGGAAGCGATGGGATACAAGAAAGCCGACGGCTGCTACTACTGCTGCAGGGAGTGCCACAAGAAATAGAAGACCGCCGCCGCGCGCGGCTAGAATACCGACAAAAATAGATAGATGGAGTCCCGTCCGGGAAGCGTTTGTTAAAATGCTTCCCGATTGTTTACAATTTGATGAAGTATGATGAAGTTTATGGTTTACGCAGATTTAATCTGCTATAATAGTTGTCATAACAGATATATGATATAGGTAAAGGAGTGCTGAGGAAAACCGGAGCCGTTCCCGGCATTCCGCCTATTCCAACAACACCAAACACAACGGACCGTATGAGGTTGAACGGATGGAAGTTAGACTCGATCGGCTTACAAAACGCTTCGGCAGCGTGGTCGCGGTGGACGATCTCAGCCTGGAACTAAACGACGGGGAGATGATCGGGCTGTTGGGTCCGTCGGGCTGCGGGAAATCCACGACGCTTTTCATGCTGGCGGGGCTTTTAACCCCGGATGTCGGCGAGATCTGGTTCGGCGACGAAAACGTCACCGCCGTCCCGCCGGAAAAGCGTGGCATCGGGCTGGTGTTCCAGAACTATGCGCTCTACCCGCATATGACGGTGCTGCAAAATATCATGTTCCCGCTGATCAACACGAAGGTCCCCAAGCAAAAGGCTGTCGTGATGGCGGAGGAAATGGCGGAGCTTGTGCAGATCAGGGAACTGCTTGCCCGCAAGCCTTCGGAGCTGTCCGGCGGGCAGCAGCAGCGCGTGGCCATCGCCCGCGCGCTGGCCAAAAAGCCGCGCCTGCTGCTTTTGGACGAGCCGCTTTCCAACCTCGACGCGCGCCTGCGCATGGAGACGCGCGAGGAGATCCGCCGCATCCAGCGCGAGGTGGGCATCACCTCCGTGTTCGTGACGCACGACCAGGAGGAGGCCATGAGCATTTCCGACCGCATCGCGGTCATCCGCGAGGGCGCGCTGCAGCAGTTTGAGGAGCCGCAGCTGATGTACAGGAATCCGCAGAACCTCTTTGTGGCGAAGTTCATGGGCACCCCGGCCATCAATATTTTGGAGGCCGAGGTACACGGCGGCGGGCTGTACTGCGGCGATATCAGGCTGGCCGGCGCGAATAAGGCGAAGGCCGGGAAGGTGCTGGCCGGCATCCGGCCGGAATCCTTCGTCGCCGATGCGGACGGCTTTGCGGCGACCGTCGGGCATGTGGAGATGCTCGGCCGCGACCTGATCGCCTCCTTCGAACTCGGCGGCCAGCCGGTGAAGGCGCTGGTCGACACCGAAACCATCCTCCGTCCCGGCAACGTGCTGAACTTCCGGGTGAAGGAAGGGCGTATCCTCTGCTTCGACACGGAAACGAAAGAACTGGTGGGCTCGGTATGATGAGAAAGCGCGGACTGGAATTGGGAAGATGGAAGGGGCTATTGTACGTCCTTCCGGCGCTCGTCGTCGTCGCCGTGTTTACGGTGTACCCGCTGCTGCGCGCCTTTTTGATGAGTTTCTATACCAAGTACAAATTTTCCACCGATACCGTGCTTTCCTACGGCATCAACAACTACACCTATATATTCGGCGACAGCGTATTTCAAAAAGCGCTGTCCAACACCTTTATCTACGTGCTGTTCGTCGTGCCGATCTCCATCGCGATCTCGCTTGTGCTTGCGGTCATGCTCAACGAAAAGATCAGGCTGCGCAGCTTCTTCCAGACGGTGTATTTCCTGCCCTACGTCACCTCGGTGGTGGCGATGGGCATCGTGTTCGGATGGCTGTTCCACTCAAACTACGGGCTACTCAACTATTTTCTGGGCCTTTTCGGCATCCAGCCCGTGCAGTGGCTCAACCGCCCGTCCACCGCGCTGCCGGCGCTGATCATCTTCAGCATCTGGAAAAGCCTGGCGTTCAACATCATCATCTTTCTGGCGGGGCTGCAGACCATCGGCGCGCACTACTACCAGGCCGCGCGGGTGGACAGCGCCGGCCGCTGGCGGCAGTTCAGCCGCATCACGGTGCCGCTTTTGTCGCCGATCATCGCCTACGCGTTCATCATCGGGCTGATCAGCTCCTTCAAAGTGTACGCCGAGGTCTACGCGCTGTTCGGCGGCAGAGCGGGCCCCGCGGACAGCTGCATCACGATCGTCTATTACCTGTACAGGCAGTTTTACGTCAACTGGAACTTCGGCATCGCGTCCGCCGCGGCGGTCGTGCTGTTCCTGATCATCCTCGCGTTTACGGTCATCCAGCTCAGGGTGGCCAAGCGCCGGGTGCATTATTAGGGGGCGGCGCGATGCGTTACAAATCGGCGAAGGCCCTCTCCAAATCCCTGATCTATCTGGTGCTGACTTTAGGCGCAGTGACCACGATCCTGCCGTTTCTGTGGATGATCCTGACGTCGCTCAAAGGCGGCACGGAAGTCATCCTGATGCCCCCGCGCCTCTTCCCCAGCGTCTGGCATTTCGACAACTACAGCCGCGCCATGGAGGCGGCGCCGCTTGCGACGTACTTCGTCAACACCGTCGTCGTCACGGTCACGTCCACGTCGCTGATGCTGATCGTCACCACGCTGGCGGCGTTCGGGTTCTCGCGGCTCAAGTTTCCGGGGCGGGACGTGGTTTTCGGCATTCTGCTGGCCACGCTGATGATTCCCGGCGAAATGCTCATCATCACCAACTTCGTCACCATCTCGCGCCTGGGCTGGATGGATACGCGCGCCGCGCTGATCGTGCCGTTTATGGCAAGCGTGTTTTATATCTATCTGCTCCGGCAGTTCTTCAGGAAAGTTCCCGATACCCTCTACTACGCCGCGAAGGTGGACGCCTGCAGCGACTGGCGCTACCTGTGGAAGGTCATGGTGCCCATCAACAAGCAGGCGATGTCCACCATCGCCATCCTCAACGCCATCGCCTGCTGGAACGCCTTCCTCTGGCCGCTGATGGTGACCAACTCCGAAACCAAGCGCGTTTTGTCCATCGGGCTGGTACAGTTTCAAACGGAGGCGGGCACCGACTACGAGCTGCTGATGGCGGCCGCGTCGATGCTGGTGCTGCCGATCATCCTAATGTACCTGGTCATGCACAAGCAGATCATCAAGGGCGTGACCCAGTCGGGCATCAAGGGATAGCCGAACGCACCCTTTCCGGCGTGCAAACCGGAGAGGTTTATATAAAACCCAATGACAATAAAATGGAGGAAAACAAAATGAAAAAGCTTCTTGCCACGTTGCTGACCGTATGCATGCTGCTGTCGCTTGCCGTATTCACGGGCGCCGCAGCGGATACCCAACCCGTTACCGTTGAATTCTGGCACGCCATGAGCGGCGGGCTGCAGAACGCGCTGGTCGCCCTGACCGACAAATTCAACGCTGAAAACGGCCTGGGCATCACCATCAACCTCACCAACCAGGGCGGTTACACCGACCTGTCCACCAAGCTGCTGGGGGCGATCGCCTCCGATACCCTGCCCGACATGGCGCAGGTATACAACAGCTGGATCGCCTCAAGCCTGGACGTCGTGATTCCGCTGGATGATTTCATCGCCGCCGATTTTGACAATTACGAAGACATCCTGCCGGGGTACCGCGCCGAGGGCGCCGAATTCGGCCCGACCTACACCATCGCGTTCAACAAGAGCGTGCAGGTGTTCTTCTACAACAAGACCAAGTACGACGAATTGAACCTGACCGCGCCCACCACATGGCAGGAACTTCATGACGTGACAAAGGCTTATTATGAAGCGACCGGTATGGCCGCCTTCGGGTATGACGACCTGTTTGGCATGTTCCTGCAGTATATGCTGCAAAACGACGCGGGCTTCGTTGCGGACGGCCAAGTCGTCTTTAACAACGAAAAGGGCGTCGAGGCCATGACCTTCCTGCTGGATCTGTTTGCCAACGGCTATGCCCGCACCGCCGGCGAAGACCGTTATCTCTCCGGCCCCTTCAACAACGGTTTGGTCGGCGGCTACATCGGTTCCAGCGCCGGCGCGGCCTATGTGAAGCCCGACGGCTTTGAGTACGGCGCCGCCGCCATCCCCGTGGGCGTGAAGCCCGCCGCCATGCAGGCCGGCACGAACCTTACGATGTTTGCCAAGGATCCCGCCAAGCAGGCCGCCGCGTGGGAGTACATCAAGTTCCTCACCAGCACCGAATCAACCGTGTACTGGGCCATGAACACCGGCTACCTGCCCATCCGGCAGTCGGGCTTTGAGTCCGATGAGTTCCAGGCGTACATGGAGACCAGCGTGGTCGCCAGGGCCTGCTACGCGCAAACCGCCAACATGGCCTTTGAAAGCGCGTTCCCCGGCGCACAGGAAATCCGCAACAAGCTGAGCTCCGAGATGGAAGCCGCCATCCTCGAAGGGAAGACCGCCGAGCAGACCATCACTGATATGGCCGCAGCCGCGCAGGAAATCCTGGACAGGCAGTAACCTTCGATAAAGCGGAACGCTTTATCGAGCTGAATCCAACGACATACGGGGAAGGGAACTTGTTCCCTTCCCCGTTCTTTTGCTGTGCATTATACCGGCTGATGGACTCCCCAAGACGGATCACAAGGGATTGCGGATGATTTCCATCGCCGGAAAGCTTTTCCGCCCTGGCCTATACGCGGCATATCGTTCTTCTTGACAACCGTTCGGGCCACACGTATAGTATAACTTGCGATTTACGATACGCTTGCATTATAAACAATGAAGGAGATGAACCCATGAAATCACGCATTGAGATCAAAGAACAGGCGAAGGCCGCCTTCATGCAGCAGCGGGGGATCGCCATACTGGCGTTCGTCCTCTTTACGGTGCTCTCCGGCGTTCTGTCCGGCGCCACCGTGGGGATTGCCGCACTGCTGCTGATGCCGCCGCTGACGATCGGCTACGCCTACTTCAGCCTTCGGCTCTACAGGGGCGAAACCTGCGAGATCAGCGATATGCTGGCAACCGGCTTCAGGGACTACGTCAAAAGCCTGGTGGGCATCCTCTGGATGTACCTGTTCACGTTCCTGTGGTCCCTTTTGTTCATCATCCCCGGCATTATTAAAGGAATCGCTTACTCCATGACGCCGTATATCCTGGCGGAGCGGGACGACGTTTCGGCGCAGGACGCGATCAAGGTTTCCATGGAAATGACCTACGGGCACAAGGCGGAGATCTTCGTGATGGCGCTGTCGTTCATCGGCTGGTGGATCCTTTCAGGCCTGACGTTCGGCATCCTGGCGATCTTCTTTACGGGCCCCTACACGGCCACGAGCTTCGCGGGCCTGTACGAGAAACTCAAGCTGGACCAGGCGGAGCAGGAATAACCGGAAAACAACGCAAGTGAAAGACAAAGCGCACATCCGATCAAGGGTGTGCGCTTTTGGCAGGATACAGGGTTTCCTGAGACTGTATTTCTCAATCCGCGGGCAGGGCTTCGCGGATCTTCTGCACATGCCTGGCGATGTCTTCAAACGCTTCCGGCGTCACGGACTGCGGCCCGTCCGACAGGGCGCGGGGCGGATCGTTGTGCACCTCGATCATCACGGCGTCGGCGCCGGCGACGACCGCGGCCATCGCCATGGGTTTCACCAGCTTGGCGATGCCGGTGGCGTGGCTGGGGTCCACCACGACGGGCAGATGCGACAAATCCTTTAAAAGCGGCACGGCGGCCAGGTCCAGGGTATTGCGCATATAGGTCTCGAAGGTGCGGATTCCGCGCTCGCAGAGCATCACGTTCGGGTTGCCTTCGCTCATAATATATTCCGCGCTCATCAACAGCTCCTTGAGCGTGTTGGCAAGCCCGCGCTTTAATAGTATCGGCTTTTTGGTTTTCCCGAGTTCCTTGAGCAGGTCGAAGTTCTGCATGTTGCGCGCGCCGACCTGGATGACGTCCACGTCCTCGTACAGCGGCAGGTGGTTGGCGTTCATGATCTCGGTGACGATCGGCATGCCGGTCAGCTTTTTGGCTTCCAGCAAAAGCTCTATGCCTTCGGCCTTCAGGCCCTGGAAATCATAGGGCGACGTTCTGGGCTTGAACGCCCCGCCGCGTAAAAAACCCGCGCCCGCGGCGCGCACGCTCTGCGCGATGCTGAGGATCTGTTCCTTGCTTTCCACGGAGCAGGGGCCGGCGATGAATTGGAAGTGCCCGCCGCCGATCTTCAGCCCGCCGATGCTGATGACGGTATCGTCCGGATGGAACTTGCGGTTCGCGCTTTTGAACGGCTCGGATATGCGCTTGACCGACTCCACGATATCCAGGCTGCGCAGCAGCTCGACGTCGATGCCGGAGGTATCGCCGATCAGGCCCAGGATGGTGTGGTACTGCCCCACGATCACGCGGACTTCCAGGTTTCGGGTTTTGAACCATTCGGTCAGATTATCGATTTTCTCCTGAGGAACGCCCGGCTTCAGCACTGCGACCATACTTTACCCCGCCTTATGTATAATATTCAAAACATACGGCCCGAAAAACCCATAGTCCTGCATAAATCCCGTAAAAACTTATGTTTATGTCGAAAGGTATCATATTTCACGCGGGATGTCAAAGAAATTGGGAATCATGCCCAACAGAAGTATTTACATTTTCGACGCCGCAATCGTGGTATACTGAGCGGGGAAAGAAGATGGTTTCATGCGCAAGTTATACCTGATCACGGGCGGAACCGGGCATTTGGGACAGAATGTCATTCGCCTGTTGCAAAAGAATAAAGACGCCTCCATCCGCGTGCTTGCCCTGCCGGGCGATCCGACGCGGCTGCCGGAGGGGGTGGAGCGGGTCTGCGGCGATGTGTGCGATAGAAATTCCCTGCGGCCGTTTTTTGATACAACCGGGTATGACACGGCTGTGCTGTACCACCTGGCGGCCTATATCACAATCGCCTCCAAGGCCAATCCGCAAGTTTGGCATGTGAACGTGGTAGGCACGGAGAACGTCATGGACTGCGCCTTGCGCGGCAATATCGCGCGGGTGGTGTACGTGAGTTCCGTACACGCCATCCCGGAGCAGCCGCGCCCCGACGTGATCGCGGAAACGGCGGCGTTTTCGCCCGACAGCGTACACGGGCAGTACGCCAGGTCCAAGGCGGCCGCGGCGGACATCGTGCTCAAATACGCGCAAAAGGGGCTCAACGTCAGCATCGTGCATCCGTCCGGCATCATCGGGCCGGGCGATACGCATAAAAGCAACCACCTAACAAGGACCATCGAAGCGATGGCTTCGGGCCGCATCCCCGTATCGATCGGCGGCGGGTACGATTTTGTGGACGTGCGCGACGTGGCGATGGGAATCGTCCAGTGCGAGGGAAAGGGGAAGGCCGGGGAGTGCTACATCCTGTCCGGGCATTTTACGACGGTCGCCGGATTGATGCGGCTCATCGCCGGGTACACGGGCCGCAGGTTCATGTCCCTGCATATCCCCAAATTTGTCATGAAAGCCGCCGCGGTGCTCGGGGAAAAAACAGCGCTCCTTTTGCACCGTACGCCGTTGTTTACGCCGTATTCCCTGTTCACGCTCTACAGCAACGCCGTTTTCAGCCACCGGAAGGCGACGCGGTATCTGGGGTACAAAACGCGCTCGCTCCGCCGGACGGTCCGCAATATGCTGCATTCGCTTGGGTACGGAAGGAAGACGACGATATAATCCATAGCAGGATATTAAAACGCGCACCCATTTATGGGTGCGCGTTTCAGACTGACAAAGAACCGCATTCCATAGGAGGTATCGGAGGGCCATAGCCCTCTGATTACATTCGTATCGACCGGCTTTGCCGGTCGGGCGGGGAGTTTGCGGTATTACCGCAAACAGTACCCGAACTTCAAAAAAGAGGCGAAGCCACTTTTTTGATTGTAGCGGAGCTACTCCGTGCGCAGCGCTGCGACGGGGTCCTTTTTCGCCGCTTTTCTGGACGGGATGATGCCGGCGGTCAGCGTCAGGCATACGCTGAGGATAACGAGGATGAGCGCGCTTATGAGGGGCAGCGCCGCGTTGACGCCGGCCGTGCCGATCAGCGCGCGGATAACCGCGTTGCCCGGAATCAATAAGAGGAAGGTGACGCCCACGCCGATGATGCCGGCGAACAGCCCGATGATGAACGTTTCCGCGCTGAACACCTGCGAGATGTTTTTCTTGGACGAACCGATGGCTCGGAGTATGCCGATCTCCTTGGTGCGTTCAAGTACGGAGATATAGGTGATGATGCCGATCATGATGGACGACACGATCAGCGACACGGCAACAAAGGCGATCAGCACGTATGAAATCACGTTGATGATCGTCGTGACGGACGACATGATCAGCCCGACGTAATCCGTGTAGGTGATCCGGTCGGCCTGGCTGGCTTGCTCGTTATAGGCGCTGATGCAGCCGGCGATGGCGTCCTTGTCTTCAAACGAATCGGCATAGATGCTGATGGACACGGGCGCGTCGGGATTGATGACGCCGAACGCCGCCATGTTTTCGTCATAGGAGCCGGTGGTGATGTATTGGTCGAAAATTTGCAGGAGTATGGTTTGGTCGGGATTTTCAAGGAACATATCCAGCATCGCCGCAAGCGCGCTTTCATCCTGCTTAAGCAGCATGGTCTGCTGCTGCGGGGAAGCGGCGTAAGCTGCCCGGATGATGTCTTCGCTCATCGCCGCTTTCTGCGAGAGATTCAACCCGGCCAGATAGTTCGCTGCGTAGTCCGCTTTTTCTGCATCGCCTGACGGGGCAAAGGCAAGGCCGTTGAGGACATTGAGATCCGGCTGCGCCTGCTGCGCTTTGACGACGGCGCTTTCGTTGGTATGGCTGATGATGTAATCCGTCAGTGCCGCCGTGTACCCGACGGTGCCGGAGATCACCGCGCTGTTGGCGTCCTCGGCGCGGCGGACGATGCCGGAGATATGCAGCGTGACGGCCGTATCCAGAAGCGCCGCCATGGAGGCGGCATCACCGCCGGTTTTTTCAAACAGCCCACCGGCGTTCTCCTCGTAGTAATCACAGGCGGGCAGCAGGGAAAACGTCTGCGCGCCGATCTCTTCATAGCCGATTTCCCGGGTCACCAGCTGAACGCTTTCGCCGTTTTGGATTCTTGTCATCAAATTGATATACTCCTCCGACGGCAGCAGGCCTAGGTTGTAGAGCGCGGCGGCGGGCACCTCGTTGTTTTCGTCCAGCACGAGCACCACGTCGCTGAAACTCTCCGGCCAGCTGCCGTACAGCACTTCGTAGTTGGCCGTGATCACGGCGCTGACGAGCGCGCCGCTTTGCCCGGGGATGAGCTCCTCAAACAGCGAGGAGCCCGATGCGCCGGAAAAGTTCGGCGTACCGGAAACGCCGCCCATGCCCGTGAACCTGCTTATTCCCGCCGTGCCGGTACCCGACGAAAGCGCCAGCGTACTGCCGTCCGTATTGACGATGGCGCCGTCCGGATCTTCGGCATAGACGTCGTAGCGGATATCGTAGGAATAGATGACGCCGTTTTCCCCGAGGTACTGCGCGATCTCGCTGTCCGGATCGTCCAGATATTGCTTGAAGGCGGTCAGGTTGTTCCGGGCGGTGATGCTAGTGGTAAAGCTGGACGCGAATTTCAGGCTTGTGTTATTGGAATACACTTTGTCCAGACCATGCGTCACCTCGGTGCTGAGTATGTCCCGCCTGGCCGACAGCAAACTGCTGATGTCCAATGCCTGCGCGTCGATGGTGATGGGATAGGCGGTCATCGTATCCTTTTGTATGGTTTCGATATAGCCGTTCACGCCGTTGGACAGCGACAGGATCAGCGCGATGCCGATGATGCCGATTGAACCCGCGAACGCGGTGAGCACGGTGCGCCCGATCTTTGTGCGCAGGTTGTTGAAGCTCAGCGACAGCGCGGTGAAAAACGACATGGACGCCTTGCCCATGTTTTTATGCTCGGGCGGCGAAAGCCCGGCTTCATCCACGTCAAACGGGTTGGAATCGTGTGTGATTCTTCCGTCGCGCAGCTTGATGACGCGGTTTGCGTAGCGGTCGGCGAGCTCCCGGTTATGGGTGACCAGCACGACCAGCCGGTCCTTCGCCACGTCCTTGAGCAGCGCCATCACCTGCGTGCTCGTTTCCGAATCCAGAGCGCCGGTGGGTTCGTCCGCGAGCAGCACGTCGGGGTCGTTGATCAGGGCGCGCGCGATGGCGACGCGCTGCATCTGCCCGCCGGACATTTGGTTGGGCCGTTTGTGCAGCTGGTCCCCGAGGCCGACGAGCGTCAGCGTTTCCTTGGCGCGCCTGCGCCGTTCGCGCTTGGAGACGCCCGAGATCGTTAGCGCGATCTCGACGTTGGAAAGAATGGACTGGTGGGGGATCAGGTTATAGCTTTGGAATATAAACCCGACGGTATGGTTTCTGTACGAATCCCAATCGCGGTCGTTGTATTTCTTGGTGGATATCCCGTTGATGATCAGATTGCCGGAATCGTAGCGGTCGAGGCCGCCGATGACGTTGAGCAGCGTGGTTTTCCCCGAACCGCTGGGGCCCAGGACCGCGACGAATTCGCTGTCCCGCAGGTTGAAGCTGACGTCGTCCAGCGCCGATTGTTTCAACGGCCCCGTAATATAGGTTTTGGATATATGTTTGATTTGCAGCATTGTATGACTCCTTATGCGTTTTATGGTTTCGGACAAATGGAGTATACGCCGCAATTCTAAAGCGAATATAAACAAACGGAAGGAAAATGCTGAAATGTAGATTGGATAAACGCGGTTCGAAACGGGTGATCGCAAAAGCGAAAACGATGAGCATTGTTTCTTGACGTACTAGACAGAGTTTTGCAAATCATCATAAAATGCTTTGGGAGAAAATCCATAGCGCGCCTTAAATGCGTGGGAGAAGTATAACGGGTCTTCATAACCGCAATTATAGGCAACCTGCGAAATGCTTATGCTGCCGTGATTGTTGTTGTTCGCGAGCAGCTTTTTTGCATGGGTTAATCGTAAATTGATTAAAAACTGCTGGGGACTCATACCTATTTCTTGCTTGAAACGCTTTCTCAGATAGTTTGCGTTGTATTTTTCTTCCTGTTCGAACAGCGTATTGATATTCAGTGATGATTCGGGAAAATGCTTCAGGATGGAGCCTTTTAATCGTTCTACAACGGGCGAACATCTTTGCATGGAGGAAAGCGCAACTATGAGATTTGTCAGAAGTTCGCCAAAGCTATATAAAATAACATCTTTGTTGGACACTTCCAGGTTATAAAAATAGTTGATTTGGTTTAGGCATTGGGCAAATACACCCGTTGCGGTATCGTGGGCAATAAGGATTTTATCTACGGTAAAGGGCAGATTGTCGATGGTCAGATAAATATTGTTGAATTCCGGCGGAACCGCATTGAGATGAAGGACGTTTGGTTCAATAATGATAAGATCGCCTTTTGTATAATCCTGCGCGACATCTTCAAATTGAATTCTGCCGCTGCCGTTCGTACAGAGCATCAATGTAAAGTTTTTATGGGTATGCATAGATGTGGCGTAGGATGACGTATGCCTGCTAACCGTTAGAATCGTATTCATCGGCTCTCTCAATCTTTTTTCACGAAAAGATAGCTCAAGTCGGTAAATATTCTGTTGCCGAGACGTTTGACGCCGCCGTTTAAGTGTGCTGAAAGACTTTCTTCGATTCCTGTGATGTCCTTGTTGCGAATCAAGTCAAACAACGCCTTGTGTTCGGCAATCAGTTCATCATAGTTCTGTTTGTTTTTCATGTCGAGCGCCTTGAAACGGCTGTAATGGGCGTTTTGGCGTACAAACATGTCCCATATATAAAGCTTGTTGGTAGAAGAAAACCATACCTTGTGCATGTTGTTGTCGATATCGTAGAATTCCATCATCTGCTGATCGGTCGGAGATATATCCATCGAATCTTTGAGCTTTATGCTTTCCAGGATCAGATGATTGACGGCTTCAATGTCGTATGCGTTGCCGATTTTGATAAAATCTATCAACACTTTGGTTTCCACTGCAATTCGCTGGTAAATCATCTGCGATACAATGTTAAAGTCAATCGATGTAACCGTTGTTCCTTTGTTGGAACTGATGGTGACATAGCCTGTTTGCTGAAGCCTTTGAAGCACACCTCGAACAGGGGTGCGTGAAAGGCCAAACCGTTGGCATAAAAGGTGCTCGCTTAAAACGTCGCCGGGCAAGTGTTTCAGATAGCAGATTTCATTTACCAGAAGGGTGTAGATTTCGTTGGTTGACAGTTTATTCTCCGTCATTCCATACACTTCACTTTTTTTATAATCCTATGATATCGTTGTTGACCATCTCATTGTATACAAGATTGAAGAGGTAGTCAATAGTTTTGAAAAAAAACTATTCCCATATATTTCATTTTTCGGGATATCTGTTTTCTTGCTGTATACATGTATCGCGCTTGATATATGAAAGAGTAAAATCAAGAGCGATATAAACTTTTGGACATGGTTAAATAAGCGATAATTCGAACATATTATACAAAAACAGGCTGAAACTTGGGGGAAATATATCATTTGGGACAGATTGTGAATTCCACAACATGTATACAGGTTAGCGGCGGAATACCAGAAAAGGTAATAATTATCCATATAATTCGCAAGATATAGCATGGATTTTGAAAGCATACCGTACTAAAATGAAGCTATCGAAAAGCTCCTTGAAACTTTTAAACGTTAAAAGTTTTGCGGGGTGTATACAGCAAAAAATCAGGAGGAAAAGGAAATGAAAAAACTCGTCGCATTGTTACTGGCAACTTTGATGGTTTTATCCGCGGCCACATGCTTCGCTGAAGAAACCTATACCATGATCATTGGTCACGTAATGGCCGAAGGTCATCCCCGTACCGAATCCCTGGCGCAATTCGAAAAGGACGTTGAGGAAAAGACCGGCGGCCGCGTGCAGGTCCAGGTCATGGGCGACGGTATCCTCGGCAATGAGAAAGAAATGCTGGAGCAGGTACTCGGCGGACAGATCCAGGCCATGCGCGGCGGTCAGATGGACTACACCTCCCGCCTCTATGCCTTCTCTCTGCCGTTCCTGGCAAACACCGGCGAAGAAATTTCCGCACTGCTCGCTTCCGACATGGCAATGGAAATCGCACAGGATGCTGCCGATGTATCCGGTCACATTATCATCAACGTTTGCAATTCCGGCGGATTCCGCAACTTCTCCAACAATGTTCGTGCCGTACACGTACCCGCCGATATCGTTGGGTTGAAAATGCGCGCTCCCGGCATTGACACCATCGTTTGGACATTGGAAGCCCTCGGGGCCAATGTGACTTCCGTCCCTTACAACGAATTGTATCAGGCTTTGGCTACCGGCGTTGCCGATGGTCAGGAGAATCCTTGGTCTAACGTTGCTACCATGAAGTTCTACGAGCAGCAGAAGTATTTTGCCGAGGTTCGCTATCAGTTCCATCCCGATGCATTCGGCGTCAACAAGCAGTGGTGGGAATCTCTCCCCGAGGACTTGCAAACCATTATTCTTGAGTGCGCTGCAGACATGGGCAAGCTCAACGACGAGCTTTGTGACGCAAGAGATGCCGAATACAAGCAAATTGCGATCGATTATGGCTGCGAAGTCTATACGCCCACCGATGAAGAGATGGAACTTTGGAGAGAGGCTTGCGCGCCGGTATACGACAGAGCGATTGCCGAAGGCCTGGTTTCTCAGGAAGAAATCGACGCGATGGTTGCGATCGTCGACGGAGTAAGAAACAGCAAATAATCCATACCCGATAGGCAAAAACGGAAATGAAAAGGGGAGAGAATATCTCCCCTTTTCCCCAAAGGAGGATTTTTGTGGGAAAGTCAAATTTGTCCTTTGATAAGTTCAAAAGCGGCTATCTCCAATATCAAAAAATCAGAGATAAAGTGCTGAAGGCGTATTACTATCTCGGCGTCGCGATACTTGCGCTGATGGCGATCCTGGTCACGTTTGCGGTTGTCATGCGCTACTTTTTCGATTTGAGCTGGCTGTGGTTGTCCGAGATCAATGTCATTCTGTTCACCTTTACGACTTTCTGGGGTATGGCTGTTTGTATTCGCAAGGAAGAGCATGTAGGCATTGATGTGCTGTACAGAAAATTCAGTCCCAGGGTCAAGAAAATATTCACCATCGTCAATTACGGCATTGTCTTTGGCGTTCTGATTTTTCTTACATTTGCTCTGACCAAGTATATGAGTGTTGTTGCGAATCAGAGAAGCCCCGGAATCGTTTTTGCCAACGGCGATCATCTGCCCATGGTCTACATCTATTCGGTAATGCCTGTTACGGCGTATGTTTCCATGTTTGTTACGCTTGATAAAATCGTTGAGTTCATCATGCGTCCGGCGGCGTCCTTTGCGAAGGCTGCTGATGACGAAAACGGGGAAGGAGTGGCAGAGTAATGGTCGTATTCATCTTGCTGGGATTGCTTGTCCTTTTTGCAGCCATCGGCGTACCCCTTGCCTTTGCTATCGGGGCATCCAGCGCTTCCTTTTTAGCAATTGACGCACCCCAATTCCTGATGATTTTGCCCCAAAAGCTTTGGGGCGGCGCTTATTCCGAACTGCTGATCGCTTTGCCTCTGTTTATGCTTGCAGGAGAATTGATGAACGCAGGCGGAATTACCGACCGGATTATCAAGTTTTGCCTGCACCTTGTGCGTCCCATTCATGGCGGGCTGGGTGAAGTGAATGTCGTTGCGTCCATGATATTCGGCGGGATTACGGGCTCATCTGTGGCGGATACCTCCGCTTTGGGTTCGATATTGATTCCCGCCATGGAAAAGAACGGGTACTCAAAGAGCGCCGCATCTGGCATTACCGTTGCTTCCTCCACCATGGGCATGATTATCCCTCCGTCCATTCCCATGATTGTGTATGCCATGATTTCCGGCGCATCCATCAGCGGACTGTTTATCGCAGGCCTTGTACCCGGGGTACTGATCGGCATTTCGCAGATTATTTTGGTGTATATCATATCCAGGAAAAAAGGCTGGCATCCCGCCAAAGGAAAGTTTCATTGGGGTCAATTCCTCAAAGATTTCTTCTACGGACTTCCTGCTATCATCATGCCTGTGCTGATCGTGCTGTCGGTTTCCTTTGGGATAGCAACTGCTACCGAGTCGGCAGCCATTGCGGCAGTCTATGCTCTCCTCATTGGATTTCTGGTGTACAGAGAGCTTTCCTGGAAACAGGTTTGGCGTGCTTTAAAGAATGCCTTCAAATCTTCTGCTTCCATTATGCTCATTGTTGCGATCACCTCCATTTTCACATGGATCTTGACCATGTACCAGGTTCCGCAGCTCATTCAGGGGTTTTTCCTTGGCATGAACGTTCCCGCCTGGGTAATCGGGCTGATGTTCGTGTTGATTATTCTGATTTTCGGTACTTTCATTGACGTTGTGCCGGCTATCACATTGCTGACCCCCATACTGTTTCCCGTTATGACGCGTTTGGGCTTTTCCCCTCTGCAGTTTGGCGCGATGATGATTACAGGCCTTGCCATCGGGTTGGTAACACCGCCTATCGGCATGTGCCTGAATGCCTGCCATCGAATTAATAAAATGCCCATAATGGATATTTTCAAAGGCGCAGTACCGTATATCATTTGTAATCTTATTGTACTGATTGCCGTCACGCTTATTCCCGTACTCACTACCTGGCTGCCCACGATTATCAGATATTGAAGAATAGGAAGTGTCAAAATAAATTGAATTTTAAGCAAACGGTTAAAAGCGGAAAAATCGTCTATGGTATGGCGTGTTTTACGGGCAATACTGCTGTCATTGAGTGCATCGCACAGTCGGGTCTGGATTTTATCTATCTTGATTTGGAACATACCAACTTTATGCTGGATGAAGCGTTTGAAAAACAGATTATGGCGGCAAAGCTCCATGATATCGCTATTTTGGTACGCGTTGCAGATGAAAACGAAGTTGTCATTCGGAAAGTCCTAGAATGGGGTGCGGACGGCGTTGTAATACCGCACTGCAAAAACGAAGAAATGGTGAAAACCGCGGTTGGCGCCGCCAAATTCTTCCCGCTTGGACGGCGCGGCGGCGAATCAATCGTTCGCGCAAGCGGCTTCGGCTATCAAAATTTCGACTGGAATAACTACATGAAACAACAAAACGAGGATACCCTTGTGATTCCGATGGACGAGGACTTTGAGTTTACCAACAACATTGATGAAATTTTCTCCGTAGAGGGAATCGATGCTGTCAATTTCGGCCCTGTTGACTATGCCAACTCTCTGGGATTGCCTATTGGATATTCCATGGGGGAAGAAGTCAAGGAAGCCTTTAAACTGCTTGTTTCCAAGGCAAAGGAAAAAGGCGGCATCGGCATCCTCGGCCCTGCCATTCCCCCCACACCTGAAAATATCGAGAATGCCATTTCTTCCGGCTATACCATGCTGATTGTCGGTAACGACCTCTGGCATCTACAGAAATCATTGCGTGATATGATGAACAATGTCGTTGTGCCGTATAAAAACGGAAACTAAGATTAATACCGATTCTGCAATATAACGCGAGGATGTAGAATTATATAGCTTCAATCGTCGATAAATCGGCTAGTTGTGTAAATACCTATCTATCGACACAGAAAAACCCTGAAACCGTTATGTTTCGGGGCTTTTCCTATGGCGGAGAGTTAGGGATTTGAACCCTAGTCAGGTTTAAAGCCTGAACACGATTTCCAGTCGTGCGCCTTCGACCACTCAGCCAACTCTCCGCGGGGGTTGCCGGGGCGCAACGCGTATATTATAGGGGAACGCCCAGGGGTTGTCAATGCGCTTTCAGCGTTCGTTTGCGGGTATTCGGTTATGCTTGATTTTCGCCGTCAGGAGCTGCAGAATTGCTTCACATACGCGTCCAGGCTTTTGCGGATCACCTTCTGCGCTTCCGCGTGCCCGTGCAGCTCGTCCACGACCGTCTCCTTGCCCTCCAGGTTCTTGTACACCGAGAAGAAATGCGACATTTCCGAGAAGATATGCTTGGGCAGTTCGTCTACGTCCTTGTAGCCGTTGAAGGTCGGGTCTTTGAACGGGATGGCGATGATCTTCTCGTCCGGCCGGCCCTGGTCCAGCATCGTCAGCACGCCGATGGGGTAGCAGCGCACGAGGCTCAGCGGCTGGATGACCTCGCTGGAGACCACCAGCACGTCCAGCGGGTCCAGGTCCTCGGCATAGGTGCGCGGGATGAACCCGTAGTTGCACGGATAATGCGTGGAGGTATAGAGGATGCGGTCCAGGATCAGGCTGCCCGTTTCCTTATCCAGCTCGTACTTCTTCTTCGAGCCTTTTTCGATCTCGATCACCGCGATGAAATCCTCGGGCGTGATCCGCTTGGGCGAGATATCGTGCCAGATGTTGCTCATGGTATAGGCTCCTCCCGTCGCTCTTTGCCTGCATTGTAGCAAGCCAAAGCCGCTTTGTAAAGCGTGCCGTATCTGTACTTATTTTGTATCGGGACGCGCCGGTTTCTATCCGATGCAATGCTTGAAAAACCACAGTTTGTAGTGGGTTCCCGCTGCGCCGCATGTACATATTGGGCTGTTTGATTACCTGTGCGCTATTGACAACGCGCTCCGAACCCATATAATTAGTTAGACTAACGAATGAATTTCAGGGCATAACGCCTACGGAAAGGGGAACGGCGAATGGACGCTTTCAACCGCGAACTCAACCGGCTGCTGGTGATGGCGTACCGGAAGATCAATAAGCTGGAAGAAGGCATCCTGCACTCGGTCAGCGGCATGGACCTGTCCATCGGCGAAATGCATCTGCTGGAGGCTGTGGGGGACAAAAAGGACGACGGCATGCCCCTGTACGAGCTCGCCCAGCGCATGGAGCTGTCCCCGCCCACGGTGACCGTCGCCGTCAATAAACTGTTTAAAAAAGGATTCGTAGCCAAAAGCAAATCGGAGACTGACAAACGAAGCGTGATCGTGAAGCTGACGCGAATGGGTAAAAAGATGAACGCCGCGCACCGCTATTTTCATGAGCAGATGGTACGCGATATCGATAAGCTTTTAACGCCCGCAGAACGCGACGGCCTGCTTCGGGGCATGGAACAACTCAACCTGTTTTTTCAGGACGCGCTGGATGACCTCGAAGTGAAGGAGCGGAAACGGCGCGTTCAACTACAAAACGAAAGCGTGTAAACGAATGAAAGTACTCTCCTTCGGGCATGCGCTGCCCGCCCAGGAAATCCCCAATAACAAGCTCTCGGAGTTCATGGAAACCTCGGACGAATGGATACGGTCCCACACCGGCATCGAAAGCCGGTATATCATCTCGGGCGACGAAACCGTAAGCTCCCTCGGCGTGCGGGCGGCGAAAATGGCGCTTGACAGAGCGGGGCTGACTGTGGATGATATAGATTACATCCTGTGTGCGACGACCTGCGGGGAGATGATCTTCCCGGCGACCGCCTGCCTGATTCAGCGCAAGCTGGGCGCGAAGTGCCCGGCTGCGGACGTGAACGCCGGCTGTACGGGCTTTATCTATTCCATGGACATGGCCGACGCGATGCTCCGGCGCGGCAACGTAAAGCACGTGCTGCTCGTGGCGGCCGAGCAGGTAACCCGGCTGTCGGACTGGGCCGACCGTTCCACCAGCGTGCTTTTCGGCGACGCGGCCGGCGCGGCGGTCTGCACGGCCGGCGACGGGCTCAAGTCCATCCGCCTGACGGCGACGGGCAGGCCGGACGTGCTCTACGCCAAAATGGACGGCGGCAACTGCCCGTTCAGCGAGCCGAAGATGAAGGCGGTCCCGCTGCAGATGAGCGGGCAGGAGATTTTCAAGTACGCCGTCACGCAGTCCTGCAAGGATATCCGTTGGGTGCTGGAGCACGGCGGCATGAAAGCAGGGGATATCGACTACTATGTGCTTCATCAGGCAAACCGCCGGATATTGGAGACCGCGCGGTCGCGCCTGAAGCAACCCGCCGGGAAGTTTCCCATGAACATCACAACGCACGGGAACACTGGCGCGGCGGGGATACCGGCCCTCCTGTCCGAAATGACGGAGGACGGACGCCTGCAAACGGGGCAAACCCTCGTTTTGAGCGCCTTCGGCGCCGGGCTGACCTCAGGTGCGGCATTGCTGCAATACAATGTATAGGAGGAAATTATCATGAGCACTTATGAAACCATCGCGAAACTGCTGGCCGAGAGTAAGGACATGGACGTCAAAGACATCCGCCCCGATATGGGATTTGCGGAGCTGGAGCTGGACAGTCTGGACGTCGCCGAACTGGTGATGAACCTGGAAGACGAGCTGGGCGTGCCCGTGGAGATTGATGAATCGCTTCGCACCATTGCAGACCTGGTGGCGAAAGTAGACAAAGAAAAATAATATGATCAATTCAATACTGACCGGCGAACTGGGGCTTGCATACCCCATTTTTCAGGGCGGCATGGCGTGGGTTTCGGATGCGCAGCTTGCCGCGGCGGTCTCAAACGCCGGGGGACTTGGCATCATCTCGGCCATGAACCTGAACGCCGGGTATCTTCGTGAGCAAATCAAAAAATGCAGGACGCTGACGGATAAGCCCTTCGGCGTGAACATCATGCTGATGAGCCCGTTCGCAGGCGACGTGGCGCAGGTGTGCGCGGAGGAAAGACCCGCCGTGGTCACCACCGGCGCGGGCCTGCCCAACGCCTATATGAAGGACTGGCTGGCCGCGGGCATTCGAGTGATCCCCGTCGTGCCGTCCACCGCGATGGCAAAGCTGGTGGAACGCGCCGGGGCCTTCGCCGTGATCGCCGAGGGCGGCGAATCGGGCGGGCATATCGGCGACCTGTCCACGCTCACGCTCGTGCCGCAGGTCATCGACGCCGTAAACATCCCCGTCATCGCGGCCGGCGGCATCGCCGACGGGCGCGGCGTAGCGGCGGCGATAATGCTAGGCGCGGTGGGCGTGCAGTGCGGCACGGTGTTCCTATGTGCAAGCGAGTGCAACATCCATGAAAACTACAAACAGAAGGTGCTCAATGCCAAGGATATCGATACCATCGTGACCGGCAAGCGCCTGGGCCACGCCGTGCGCTCCATCCGCAACCCTTTCACGCGCAAGTACGCCAGGATGGAGTATGAAAGCACGACGACCGGCGAAGAACTGGAAGAACTGGGCGTAGGCGCGCTGCGCAAGGCCGCCGTGGACGGCGACCTGGAAAACGGCTGTTTCCTGGCCGGGCAGTGCAGTGCGATGGTGCATGAGATCCGCCCCGCGAAGGCCATCATCGAAACCATGTTCGCCGAAGCCGAAAGCCTGCTGAAAGGCGCGCCCGCATGGGTAAAATAGCCTTCGTATTCGCGGGCCAGGGCGCGCAGTACGCCGGCATGGGGCAGAGCGCATACCGGGCTTTCCCCGCCGCCAAAGCGCTGATGGACAAGGCGGAAAGCCTGCGGGAAGGCACGCTGCCGCAGTGTTTTTCCGCGCCGATGGAAGACCTCAGCCTGACCGTCAACGCGCAGCCCTGCCTGATGGCGGTGGGCTGCGCCTGCGCCGTCGCGCTTGTGGAAAACGGCGTCGTACCCGACGGTCTTGCGGGTTTTTCGCTCGGCGAGATTGCGGCTTTGGGAATGAGTGGTATAATAAGCTTTGAACAGGCGTTCAAACTGGTGATGAAACGCGCGGAATTCATGCACGCGTGCGCGCGGGAAAACCCGGGCGGAATGGCCGCCGTGCTGAAGCTTTCAGACGAACAGGTGGAAGCGCTATGCGAGGCGCACGGGGCGTATCCCGTGAACTACAACTGCCCCGGGCAGGTCGTATGCGCGATGCCGGAAGATACAATGCAGCCGTTTGCCGAAGCCGTGAAAGCGGCGGGCGGACGGGCGCTGCCTTTGAAGGTCTCAGGCGCGTTCCACAGCCCGCTCATGAAGGACGCCGCGCAGAAGCTGAAAGACTATGCACGGACCTTGACTTTCTCAGAACCGGACTTACCGACGTACGCCAACGCGACGTGCGGCCTCTACACCGCAAAGGAAGCGCCCGCGCTTCTGTCCATGCAGGTGGACCATCCCGTGCGTTTTACTAAGCTCATCCGCGATATGCTCAACGCTCATTATACGGACTTTATAGAAGTCGGCCCCGGCACGGTGCTCTCCAGATTGATTGGAAAGATCGGCGGGGCGGACTATATCGGGCATGCTGAGGATGAGGACACAATCAAATATGTCATCAGCCACTACAGGGAGGGCACAGCATGCTGACGGGAAAAACGGCGCTGGTGTCCGGCGGCAGCCGCGGCATCGGGCGGGCGATTTGCCTTGCGCTGGCGGCGCAGGGCGCCGATATCGCCTTTGTGTACGCGCATAACGCGGCCAGGGCGGAGGAGACCGTCGGTCTTCTTAAAAAGCACAAGGTGCGCGCAAAGGCCTACGCCTGCGACGTCGCGGATTTCTCCGCGACGCAGCGGCTTGTGCAGTCGGTGATCGCGGATTTCGGACAAGTCGACATCCTTGTCAACAACGCCGGGATCACGCGCGACATGCTGTGCATGCGCATGAGCGAACAGGATTTTAACGCCGTGATCGACACCAATCTGAAAGGCGCGTTCCATCTCATCCGGCATACGTCGATGCAGATGATCAAGCAGCGCGCCGGACGGATCGTGAATATCACCTCCGTAGCGGGACTGATGGGCAACCCCGGCCAGGCGAACTATTCCGCCGCCAAGGCGGGCATGATCGGCCTGACCAAGACCATTGCAAAGGAGCTTGCGTCGCGGGGAATCACCTGCAACGCCGTGGCGCCGGGCTTCATCCAAACGGACATGACGGACGCCATGCCGGAAGGGATTTTGCAGAAGGCCATCGAATTTATCCCGCTAAAGCGGATCGGCGCCGCCGAGGACGTCGCACACCTGGTTGCTTTCCTCTGTTCAGAGGAAGCGGCCTACATTACCGGCCAGGTACTCCAGGTGGACGGCGGCCTTCGCATGTAGCCGATTCGGGACAAACGGAGGAGGATAACGCATGAACCGCGTTGTGATCACCGGCATGGGCGTCATAAGCCCCGTCGGTTTGACTGTGGATACATTCTGGGACGCATTGGTATCGGGCAAATGCGGTGTGGACAGGATCTCGCGCTACGACCCGTCGGAGATGAAGGTCACGCTTGCCGCGGAGGTCAAGGGCTTCGATCCCGAGAACCATGGTATCGAAAAGAGTGCCGCGCGCAAGCTGGACTTATTCGTGCAATACGCGTTGGCCGCGTCGCTGGAGGCGATGGAGCAGTCCGGGCTCAAATCCGGGGAGAACATCCCGGCGGAGCGCCTGGGCGTGTACATCGGTTCGGGCATCGGCGGCATCCTCACTTTTATGGAGGCAGCCACACGCTGCAACGAGAAGGGACCGGAAAGGATCTCGCCGCTTTTCATTCCCAAGCTGATCGCCAACATGGCTACCGGCCACGCTGCGATCACCTACGGCGCGAAAGGCCCGACTTTGCCGGTGGTCACCGCCTGTGCGACCTCAAACCACGCCGTGGGCGAGGCCTTCCATGCCATCAAGGCCGGATATGCCGACGCGATACTCGCGGGAGGCACCGAAGCGACCATCTGTCCGCTTGCGGTCGGCGGGTTTACCAACTGCATGGCGCTGACGACCGCGACCAATCCCCTGGCGGCCAGCCTGCCGTTTGACAGCCGCAGGGGCGGCTTCGTGATCGGCGAGGGCGCCGCGATGCTGGTGCTGGAAAACGAGGAACACGCCAGGAAGCGCGGCGCGACCATCTTCGGCGAGATCTGCGGGTACGGCAACACCTGCGACGCCTTCCACATCACCGCGCCGGACCCGTCCGCCGAAAGCGGCGCGCGGGCCGTGCGCCTGGCGATGGAGGAAGCCGGATATAAAGACGGCGAAAGCGTGTACATCAACGCGCACGGCACGGGTACGCAATTAAACGATGGCACCGAGACCCTGGTCATCAAGAAAGCCCTGGGTGAGGAAGCCGCGCGGCGCGCGATGATTTCGTCCACCAAATCGGTGACCGGGCACATGCTGGGCGCGGCGGGGGCCGCGGAATGCATCGCGTCCGCGCTGGCGCTTAAAACGGGCGTGCTGCCGCCGACCATCGGGCTGACGTCGCCGGACCCCGAATGTGATCTGGACTATATTCCGCTTGTGAAACGGGAAACGCAGTGCGACCTGGCGCTGAATATTTCCCTTGGCTTTGGAGGACACAACGCGTGCGTCGCGTTACGGAGGGCTGAACAATGAAGATAGACGACGTAAAGGCGCTGGCTGAGATCATGTCGCAGTCGGACTTATCGGTGCTTGAATACAGGGAGGGCGATTTTTCCGTCCGGATGGAACGCGCTTCCGCGTGCCAGCCGCCGTCCCCGGGAAACGATGCCGCCGTGCCCGTCGCAGGGCCTGCCGACGACGTGGAACAGCTCAACGACTTCAACAACATGCACGAGCTGAAAGCGCCGATGGTGGGCGTGTTCTACGCGGCGCCAGCGCCGGACGCCGAACCGTTCGTCAAGGTCGGCGACCACGTGGAAAAGGGCCAGGTGGTGTGCATCCTGGAGGCGATGAAGCTGAT
This sequence comes from Clostridiales bacterium, assembly GCA_016930575.1. Lineage (GTDB taxonomy): Bacteria > Bacillota > Clostridia > Christensenellales > Aristaeellaceae > CAXXOK01. The sequence continues at coordinate 45,285 of JAFGGL010000005.1, forward strand.
GAACGATATCACCGCGCCCGTCACCGGCCGCATCGTGGACATCTGCGCGCAAAACGGCGTCGTGATGGAATACGGCCAGACTATTATGAAGATCATTTAGGCAAATACTGACCAAATCCCTCGCGCGCTGCCGGTCGCATTTCCCCCAGCTTGCACCCGCGGGAACTTCGCAGTAGCGCTGCTACGGCTTCAGCCCCCGCAGGCACAATCTGAAGAAAATGCAACGCGGCATCGCACAAGTGCTTTACTCATCATTTACCTAAATGATTGTCGGGTTATACCGTACGAAAAACGTGGTGTATATCTTGGAGTAATCAGTTACGGAAGGTTGAACAATGAACAGGGAAGAGATTAAGGAATTGATACCGCATCGGGAGCCGATGCTGTTGGTGGACGAAATCGTCCTGGACGGGGAATATGCCAGGGCCACCTATACCGTACGCGGCGACGAGTGGTTTTTACAGGGGCATTTTCCGAACAATCCCGTCGTGCCCGGCGTGGTGCTGTGCGAGATCATCGCGCAGGGCGCCGCGCTGCTTTTGCAAAAGCAGCTCATCGGCAGGGTTCCGTTTTTCGCCGGGATGAATAAGGTGAAATTCCGGCACACCGCGCGCCCCGGTGACCGGCTGGATATCACCGCCCGTATCATCCGCCACAACGGCCCGTTTGTCATCCTCCGGGGCGAGGCGCACGTGGGGGACACCAAGGTCGTCGAAGGCGAATACACCATAGCGTTGATCGATAAGAACGAAGCCTATTCCTGACTAGAGGGAGGATCCATGTTCTCCAAAGTATTGATCGCCAACCGCGGGGAGATCGCCATCCGCATCATCCGCGCCTGCAAGGAAATGGGTATCGCCACCGTCGCGGTCTTTTCGGAAGCCGACCGCGCTGCCCTGCATGTATCGCTTGCCGATGAGAGCTATTGCATCGGGCCCGCGCCCGCCGCGAAAAGCTATTTGAATAAAGACGGTATTTTGATGATCGCCCGCTTCTGCGGCGTACAGGCCATCCATCCCGGATACGGCCTGCTGTCGGAAAACCCGGAATTTGCGGAATTGTGCGAGAAAGACGGCATCGTGTTTATCGGCGCGCCCGCGGAGGTCATGCGCAAGATGGGCGATAAGGATACCGCGCGCCGCACCATGCGCGCCGCCGGCGTGCCCGTCGTGCCCGGCTGCGACCTGGTGGAGACTTTGGAAGACGCGCGGAAGGAAGCCAAGACCATCGGGTTTCCCCTGTTGCTGAAAGCCAGGGCTGGCGGCGGCGGCCGCGGCATACGCCGCGTGAACGATGAAAACGAACTGGAGCCCGCGTTCCGTTCGGCGGCCGCGGAGGCCGGGAGCGCGTTCGGCGACGGCGCGCTGTATATGGAAAAACTGATGACCGGCGTCAAGCACATCGAGGTGCAGCTGCTCTGCGACAACTTCGGAAACATCGTTTGCCTTGGCGAACGCGACTGCTCCATGCAGCGCAAGAACCAGAAGGTCATCGAGGAAAGCCCGGCGATGTGCGTGTCGGGGGAACTGCGGCGGAAGCTGATGGAAACCACCGCGCTTGCCGCGAAGAAAGCGGGGTACGTCGGCGCGGGCACGATCGAGTACCTGCTCACAAAGGACGGGCGGTTTTACTTCATGGAGATGAACACGCGGCTGCAGGTAGAGCACCCCGTGACCGAGATGGTCACCGGCGTGGATCTGGTGAAAAGCCAGATTCGCATCGCCAACGGCCAGCCGCTGATGATTACGCAAAAGGACGTGCACATCGACCACCACGCCGTCGAGTGCCGCATCAACGCCGAAGACCCCCTCAACGACTACCGCCCGAGCTGCGGGCAGATCAGCCTTTTGCACATCCCCGGCGGGCCGAGCGTGCGCTTTGACACGGCGCTTTACCAGGGCTACTCCATCCCGCCGTTTTACGACAGCATGATCGGCAAGCTGATCGTCTCGGCGAGAACGCGCGAGGACGCCATCCGTAAAATGCAGGCGGCCCTGTGCGAGATGGTGATCGAGGGCGTGAACCACAACGCCCAGATGCACATCGACCTGCTCTGCGAACCGGCGTTCACCGACGGCAGCTATACGACGGATTACCTGTCCAACCGAAAGGCATAGGAGCGTAAACGATGGCACTGTTCAACAAGCTGCTGTTTAAAAAACCGAATATCCAGCTGGAGGGCGAAAACCCGGAAACCCCGCAGGCGGATGCGGACGTCGCGCTGGTGCACTGCTCCGAGTGCGAGGTGTCCGTACCGGTTAAGGTCATGCGCAAGCAGGACTACGTCTGTCCGCACTGCGGCGCACTGCAGAAGATATCCGCGCGCGACCGTATGCGTTGGCTGTGCGACGAAGGCAGCTTCAAAGAAATGGACAGGGACATGCAGCCCGTCGACCGCCTGGGATTTCCCAAGTACGCCGAAAAACTGAAAAAATCCGCGCAGGAAAGCGGCGAGCCCGAGGGCGTGATCACCGGCACGGCGAAGATCGACGGCATGCGCTGCGCCGTGTTTTTCATGGACCCGTTCTTCATCATGGGCTCGATGGGCGTCGTGGTGGGCGAGAAGATCACAAGGCTGTTCGAATACGCCGCCAAACGCAAGCTGCCGGTGATCGGCTACACGGTATCGGGCGGCGCGCGCATCCAGGAAGGCGTGTTTTCGCTGATGCAGATGGCCAAGACCTCCGGCGCGGTGCTCCGGCACAGCCAGAAGGGACTGCTCTATATCGTGGTGCTCACGCACCCGACCACCGGCGGGGTGACGGCCTCGTTTGCCATGGAGGCGGATATCATCCTGGCCGAACCCAAAGCGCTGATCGGCTTCGCGGGCCCGCGCGTGATCGAGCAGACCAT
>JAFGGL010000074.1 GCA_016930575.1 Clostridiales bacterium
TCCGCCAGGATATTGGGCGGATTTTGCACTCCCAGCAGCTTGAGCACATAGACAAACGGACCCTCCTTGCTGTAAAGCATCGACCATATCAGAGAAATCGCCACGATATTGGTGATATGCGGCAGAAATACGCTCAGCCGCACGAAGTCCTTGCCGATCACATAATCGTTGATCAATACGGCCATCAGCAGTGCGATCACCAGCGTGGAGGGCACAACCACCACCATAAACAGGATATTGTTGACCAGGGACTGGGTGAACCACACATCGCTCCACATTCTGATGTAGTTGTCTATGCCCGTGAGTTTGATATTGTCCAGCCCCGAAATCATATCCCACTGGGAAAAGGAAATATAGAGCGAGAACAGAATGGGCAGAGCGGAAAACAGGAGCATCAAAGCGTAGCTTGGCGCGATGAAAAGGTATCCCTCAAGATTCCGCGTTAGATTTCTGCTGAATTTCGTCGACATACAGCCACCCTTTCCAGCCTTTAATACAGAACCGCGCAGCGCCGCCATAGACGGCGCTGCGCGGCTCGATCCGGGCTTGAGGTCCTAATACTTCAATACTTCGTCGCAGCGGTTCTGCATGTTCTCAAGCGCTTTATCCAGATCGATCTGCTTGAGGAAGAAGGCTTCCATCTCCTCCTTCATGATCAGGGCGATCTCCGCCTTGTGCAGGTTGCTGCCGTCGTACTGCATCTTGTCGTAGCTGCCGAAGAGCACGTTCTTGGCGGATTCCATATCCACCAGGGCTTCCGCGCCCTGCAGCATGATTTCGATAGCTTTATCGGCATCGTAGTATTGATACAGCGGCATCCGTCCGCCTTCGATCATCGGATCATACCCCTCGGTATAATACCATTTGATGTATTCCATCGCCGCTTCCTTGTTGTCGGACTTTTCGTTGATCGACAGATGGTCCTGGACGATGAGATCGGCATAATACTCGGCTTGATCCGCATTTAGGGCCGGCATTTCCGCAAAGGCCACCACGAAGTCGCGCGGGAACGCCGTGGTATCCTTTATATTGCGAAGCTGATGGCTGCCGGTGGCGACCATGGCAACTTGCTGGTTGAAGAACATCGGCGCCTCGTTCGCGCTGACCTTCTGCACGATCATATCTTCCCAAGACATCATGGACTGGTCGGTATACATCATATCGTACAGGATCTGATAGCCCTGGCGCAGGTACGGATTATCCACAAAATTCGTGGCGGTCGCGTCCGCGTTCAGCCAGCAGTCGCGGTTGGCTTCGGTAGATACGATTTCGTTGATCACGTTACCGTCGGTGCTTTTGAGGAAACCGTACACCTTGCCCGCGTTTTCACCCGTGGTAAGCAGCTTTGCCGTTTCACGGACATCGCTCCAGGTCCAATGCTGCGGGATCTCAACCCCGGCCGCATCCAGCATATTCTTGTTCAGCATAATGAACATCACTTGCTTGTACGTAGGAATCGCATAGACCTTGCTGTCCGCCGTAACGCTGTTCTTTGCCGCTTCGCCGAAATCGCGGATAACGTCCACGTCGTATTGTTCGCACAGGCCGCTCAATTCCGCCGCCATGCCGGCCTCTACCCGTTTTGCCAGTTTATCATAGCCGTAACTGATAAAGATGTCGATTTTCTCGCCGGAGATAAGCGCGGTGTCCAGTTTCACATTTCCCTGGTCGTCGTTGACATACCGGATGTATTCCGCTTGGATTCCCGGATGTGTCGCGTTGAAGTTTTCACAGACCTTTTGCGGCCCTTTGTCTTCCGGCACTCCGCCCCAAATGACAATCTTGATTGGGTCGGTGCTGTCCGCCGCCGCTATGGTCATTCCCAAAGCGCCGAAGCAAAGAACTACAGCGAGTACCGTTGCCAACATTTTTCGCATGTTTGTCCACTCCTTTATTTCGTTGGGTTTGTTACGTTCATTATATTCATATCGCATGGCAAGTACCATGCAAAATCATTTGAAGTTCCGGTAAATCGTTGCCCCAAATATAGCGAACAGCCTTTTTGTGCAAGCGTTCGCCCTGTTTCGGTAAATTATTGCTATTTTTCGGTAATTTCGTTTGTTTTCAATCGTTTGGGTGAAACGCCGATGTATTTCTTAAAAAGCTTGCTGAAATATGATTCGTCGCTGATGCCCACCGCATACGCCGCTTCGTAAGCTTTCATGCGGTGGAGGAGCATCAGTTCCTTTGCTCTTTCCATTTTGCGTCGATTGATGAAATCGTTGAGCCCTTCTCCCGTTTCCTTCTTGAACAGGCTTGAAAAATAACTGCGGCTCATCCCGCATACCTTCGCAGCCTGATCCAGCGAGATATCTTCCCGGATGTGCTGGTCCACATACGTTTTTACCCGAAAAATTTCCGGGCGCTCGCCGATGCCCGCGGCGGAAAACGCCGCGTCCAGATCGGACAGCGTTCGTTTGAAGTAATCCCCGATCTGCCATATGGTATCGGTATTGGGCAAGGCGTCCAATGGGTCTTCCTTCGGCTGCCACTCCAGCCCTGCGCCGGCCGCGATTCTGCGTCCGGCAGACGCCAGTTCGTAGGCAACCCGCAGCATGGTCCTCTTCACGCTGCCCGGATGCACATGCGTCTTCACAAACAAGGTCAGCATTTCCTGTATCTTCCGCGCGTAATCCCGCGTGTCCGTACCGATCATTTCCGGCAGGTTGTCATAAGAATCCGCGTCCGTTGCCAGGAACTCCTGCGCGCCGGCAATATCAGAGGTGACGACCGTTTCATTCTGGTAATAAAAACACCACGCATAGGCGTTGACGCATTCCCGGAACAGCGACCGGATGCTCTTTGAGGCGCCGACGGAGCTGATCCCCCAGGAAAACGACAGGTTCAGATATTGGGTAAACGTTCGGTTCGCGTTGTGGCAGAAATCGATCGCTTTTTGAATGTCGTCCGTTTTCAGCGCCAACAGATAATAGCGGTCCTGCCATTCGAAAGCGACTCCTCCGCCAAGCTCCTGCATCAGTTCCTCCAGAATATTGATGCAGGAGTATTTGAACAGCGGCTTAACGTTGATTTCGCTTCTGTCCAGCGCAGACCAGTACTGGAGTATCCCGCCGTAGATCAGTACCGGGCTTTCTCCGGGCCACCGGGCGTCCAAACCCCGCATCTCCCGGACAAAATCATCCTCCGGCATTCCTCCGGCCAAAAACCGCTGCAGCAAACTCTCCCGCAGTACCAGCAGGTTTTCGCCTCCGTTGTTGATGCGTTCCTGACGCCGCGGCGGCGCTTCGGTGGTTTGACTTTGATCGTCGTCTAGGCGGCGGATGAATTCCAACAGTTTTTCCGGTTCGATCGAAAGCTTGAGGATGTAATCCTCCGCTCCCGATTTCATGGCGCGTTTCACATAGTCCAATTCATTATAACAACTCAGAACGATGATCTTGGTCTGCGGATACCTCGCCTTCGCTTTTTCGATAAACGTAAGCCCGTCCATTTCCGGCATACGGATATCCGTGATCACGATATCTGGCTTCACGCTCTCCATCATAGCCAGGCCCTCCAGCGCGTTTTCAGCCATGGCTGCAATCGTATATCCGTGCTTTTCCCATTCGACGCAAGACTTCAGTCCTACCCGGACCAACATCTCATCGTCGATGATCATGATCTTTCTCATGACGCTCCCTCGCTTTTTCCCCGCTCCTCCTGCGGCAACAGCGGGAGCACAAGGCGGATGCAGGCTTTCGCTTCTTCCGGTGAGATGATCAGCCCGTAAGCCGCCCCGTAGCGCAGCTGAATACGTTCCCTGACGTTTTTCAGCCCGATGCCGCTCAGCGCTACGTCGGAACCGCCGTCCGCTTGAACGGCGTCGGGAAAGCCCGGCCCGGAATCGGTGACGTCAATAATCAGCGCATCCTCCCGGCTAAACACGTTGATATCGATCCGTCCCGGTTGGAATTTCAAGCCGTGGTTGATGGCGTTTTCGACGATAGGCTGAAGCAGGAGTTTAATGATTTGATGATTCTCCAGCGGTTTCGGCAGGTGAACTGTGAGCGTGATCACATTGTTGAAGCGGATGTTTTGGATATAGACGTATGCCTCTACCAGCTCGATCTCCTGCTGCAGCGAGATTTCCTCGTTGCCCTTGTTCATGCTGACTTCCATGAGCTTGCCCAACTCGGTGATCATCTTCATCGTGGTCTTGTTTCCGCTCATCATCGCCGACCAGCGTATTGTATTCAGCGTGTTAAACAGAAAATGCGGATTGATCTGCGCGCGCAGCGCCTCATACTGCAGGTTAGCCTTCAGGGCCTGCTCCTCCAGCACGCGTTCCACCAAGACCTCCGCCCTATCGGAAAGGCATTCCACGTTGGCGACAAGGTCGCTGACGTCGCTTTTCAGGATGCCGCCGTGTTCCTGTATCGCCGGAGGTAAATCCGAAGGGCTGTATTCGCCGATGTTCATCTGCCGGATACGCATCTGCAGGCGCTTGATCGGCTTGATCATATATATCATCAGCCAGAGGCTTATCCCCATCACCGCAAGGATCATCAGGATGCTGAGATAAAACGTTCTTGTTTTCAGCGCCGATACCTCCGCCGTTAAGTGATCGTCGTCGGTGAGCGACAGGAGTTTCCATGAAAACTTATTCAGTTCGTATTGGTTTACGGTGTAACCGATTCCGTCTTCTGTCGTATAGCTTTCTCCAGTCAGCCCTTCAGCTTCAGCCGAAACCGGCGCATCGCCGCACTGGCATATCAACTCGTTATTCTCGTCCAAAAGCAGCACAGTATCTCCCCCGAAGCGCTCCAGCAAATCGGTCAGGTTTTGCTTCGAGAAGTTGATAAACAGTAAGCCGATCGCGTTCTTCAGGTATTCGTCGTATATCACCCGCTGCACAGAGATGTAGCGATCATCGCCGCCTCCGGCTAAAGCCGGATCGCCGTATCGGAACGATGTATCCCAGAACAGATAGCTTTCCCGGTTCGCAATGGACACAAACCACTCCGGATCGGCGTACTGTTTGTTATAGAACTGCTTGGTGGCAAAATGGTCCGATACGTCGTTGCTGCAATATACCATCCCGTCTGCGCCCAGCAGCAGCACGTCCGTCAGGTAGTTGTAAAACACGTTGGTTTTGGCGTAGTTCAGCCTTTCCTCGATTGCCACCGTACGGATGAAGTCCTCGCTGCTCAAATGGAACAGGTCTTTCTGCCCGCCATCCTGCCCGTTGTTCGCCGCCAGATTTTCAAGAATCACTTCGTCCGTGCCCAGAACGTTTGACAGCTTGATGCAATCGTTGCACATCGTTTCGATATTTCTGCCCATTTGCTCCAGATTGAACTGAATGATTTCTACGCTTTTTTGCTTCTGAACTTCCTCAAACCAGGTGAAATTGAAGTTCGTAATATAGAGGAACGGCAAAAAAATAAGGAAAACAAAGATGAGGACTATGCGCACTTGCAGGCTTTTCAACAGACGTTTTAGCACGTGCGCCACCTTCCCTGCTCTTGCTTGTTTACGCTTTCATATCAAAGTTTTCTACAGTATATAAGCATGGTCTTGCACTGTCAAGTTACGCGTCTTTGTAAAAACAATTGCTTTGATATATCGGGCAGGCGGCGTTTTGTATTCGCTCGATTCTATAAATGAACGAAATAGGATCCGTAAAAACACAGGACCAGCCCGCCGAGCAACAGCGTATATTCCAATACCGGCGGATTTGTGATGCCAATCGAGAGCTTCTCATCCGTATTGTTTTTTGTTGCAATCAGATAAAACAGAATATATGGGATACAGTCGGTGAAATAGCGCGCGCCGTATTGAAAACTGCCGCCGGTGCGGTGCGATAGAAACAGCAGCACATGCACGAGAAACACGGAAATCACGGTAACTTTCACAGCATTCATCCTGCGTTTCGCTATGTCTTTGGCCACCCACAACAGCAGGCAGATAAAAACCGGATTGGCGAGGAATAATGAAAACCCGAATTTCTTGATTTCCGGCCCGCCCGGCGTCTGCATCCATGGCCATCCCCAGATAAACGTGGACGCGTTCCCCGGAATATGGCTTAATGAAAACTGGGTCTTCCCCTGCGTGGAATACTCCGGCAGATAGCGATGGCCGAACTCGAAGATGTTTTCAAAGCGGATATAGTTATATACCGCGTACAGCGCGGCGATCAAAAGCCCCGCAAGCACGCCCGGCAGCAAACGCTTTACGATTTCTTTCACCTTCAGGTCGCGAAGGTGCTCCCGTATGCCGAACAGTATCAGCAGCGGCCCGTACAGGGCGTTGAACGGCCTGCACCCGACGCTGAGGGCAAACAAAAGAAGGCTCATCGTGATCTTCCCCTTTTGCATTCTTTCAATTGCCGCGACGGTCAGCAAAAAGGCCAGGACCTGCGCCTGATACCATACCGCTCCATTTTGCAAAAGCGCCAGGAACGAGGACGCAAAACAGATCAGAAACGCCCATACAGCCGAAATGACCGGGGATTTCAGCCTTCTGTCGAGGATGGTATACAAGATGAAACACGCCGCGGCGGCATACAACTGCAGCAACAGCGCACCGGGGACGTTCTCGCCCCAGATGAAGGTTAAAAAGAAGATCGGGACGCTCGGGACGGGCGGAAAGCTGACGTAGTATTCCCCCCGATAAATGGCCAGCTCCAGATACGAATAATCGTGGTCGATCGTGGTTTTTCCCTGCCGCCACTGCATCGCCTGAAGCGTATAGGTGTTGTAATCGGAAGACTCAAACGGGCTGGAACCCTGCAGCACATGCATCAGCAGAAAAACGGCCAGACAAACCAGAAGCAGAATCCACGGCACATATTTACCGGCAGCCTTTGTGTTTCCGATTGCCTCCGCGCCTGTTTTGCCTGGTCTGCTCATGCCGTTACCTGTACCTCATTCTTGCCGCACGTCCGTGCGCCGTATTCGTACTGCGTGACGTTTAGTGGGTAATCGTGTCCGGGTCGCTGGAATAGCCGGCGGCGCCTTTCAAATCCGCGATCAGCCGCACGTCGGAATCCGTCAGTTCGAAATCGAATACCTGCAAATTTTCCTTGATTCTGGCCGGATGGGTGGACTTTGGCAGCGGCAGGTATCCGCGCTGCAGGCTCCAGCGGATGGCGACCTGCGCGATGGTCCTTCCGTACTTCGCGGCCAGCTCCCGCATTTCCGGTATAGCGAAGATTCTGCCGACGCCCAGCGGGCTGTACGCTTCCAGGATCATGCCCTGGCTGCGGCTGTAATCCACCACTTCGTCCTGCGTGTCCCCCGGGCAGAGGCGGATCTGGTTGACCATCGGGGTGATGGTCGCGGTCTTGAGCAGCGCCTCGATATGGTGCCTGTGGAAATTGCTCAGGCCGATGCTGCGGATACGCCCCGCTTTGTAAAGTTCCTCAAACGCCTTCCATGTTCCTGCGTTCGCCTCTTGCCAGTTATTGCGGAACGCGATCGGGTTGGGCCAATGGATGAGAAAAAGATCCAGGTACTCCATATCGAGCTTACGCATGGTCTTATCAAACGCGGCCAGGGTTCTTTTATATCCGTGCTCGGAATTCCAGAGCTTGGATGTAATAAAGACATCCTCGCGCTTCACGCCGCTCTGTCTGACCGCTTCCCCCACGCTTTCCTCGTTGCCGTAGCCCTCCGCGGTGTCGATATGCCTGTACCCGAGTTCGATCGCGGTCCGGACGGCTGATACGGCCTGTGTGCCGTTTTCGACCTGCCAGGTGCCAAAACCGATACTGGGAATCTTCACGCCGTTGGACAGCGTATATGTGTCTGTGACGGATTTCATCATGCTTCCTCCTTCATCGGCGCCGTTCATGGCTGTTTGCCGATACATATAGTATAAACACGCTTACCAGCGTTTAGTCAAAAAAAACAACTTCCTTCCCATACAAAAGGCCACAAATCAGCGGCGTACCGCAGGAAGACAATCCTTCACGCCGAACCCCCTGAAAACGCAGATGAAATGACGTTTTGCATGGGTCAATACTGTTGACTTTACGGCCTGGATACAGTATAATCTCATGGATGTCGAATACACCGTTGTGTTCCTTGCAACGGTGTATACTCTATTCTTCAAAGTAGCATGAGTTTCGTGCCGTGAAAGGGGATTGTTGCATGGCGGAACAAAAGGAAAAGAAGATTGTTCTGACCAAAGAAGGCCATATGAAACTTGAGGCCGAATTGGACTACTATATCCGGGTCCGGCGCAACGAAGTAGCCGAACAGATCGCAACAGCCAGGGGTTTCGGCGACCTGAGCGAGAACGCCGAATATGACGAAGCCAAAAACGAGCAGAGCCGCATCGAAGCCCGAATCGTTGAAATGGAAAACATACTGCGCACCTGCGTGATCGTGAACGACAACGATATCAACACCAACTCTGTCGGCGTCGGCACGACGGTGAAAGTGAAAAACCTGGATTTGAAAAAAGAACTCAGCTATACCATCGTCGGGGCGAACGAGACCAACCACCGCGAGATGAAGATCTCTTCCGAAAGCCCGATCGGTTCCATGCTGATGGGCAAAAAGGTCGGGCAGCAGGTGGCCGTGGATACGCCCGGCGGTGTTTTGAAGCTGAAAGTTTTACAGATCTCAAGATAGATCCGCATATTCCCGAAAGGATGACACGATGAGCTCCGTTTCCGAAAATCCCACACCGCAGCCGCTCTCAGATTCGCAGCTTTCCGAACAGGAGGCCATCCGCCGCGAAAAGCTGATGAAATTGATGAATGAAGGCCAGAGCCCGTATGCAGTCACGCATTTTGACGTAACGAAAACAAGCCGGGAAATACTTTCGGATTTTCGTAAACTTGAAGGCAGCGCGGCGTCCGTCGCCGGGCGGTTGATGACCAAGCGCGTGATGGGCAAGGCTTCGTTTGCGCATGTTCTGGACACGGACGGGCAACTGCAAATCTACGTCCGGCGCGACGACATCGGCGCGGACGAATATACGGCGTTCAAGGCGCTTGATATCGGCGACGTTATCGGGGTAACGGGCACGGTGTTCCGCACCCAGAAAGGCGAGATCAGCCTGCATGCGACCGGCGTCACCCTGCTTGCCAAGAGCTTGAAAGTACTGCCCGAGAAGTACCACGGGCTGAAAGACCCGGATCTGCGCTACCGGCAGCGGTACGTGGATATGATCGTCAACCCCGAAGTGCGCGAGACCTTCCGCAAGCGCACCTTGATACTAAAGGCAGTACGCGAGTTTCTGGACGCACGGGGCTTTATCGAGGTCGATACGCCGGTGCTGCAGACCGTCGCATTCGGCGCGGCGGCGCGCACGTTTAAAACGCATCACAATACGTTGGACCTGGATATGTTCCTGCGCATCGAAACGGAATTGTACTTGAAGCGCCTGATCGTCGGCGGGTTTGACAAAGTATACGAGGTCGGGCGGCTGTTTCGCAACGAGGGCATGGATTCCACCCACAACCCGGAGTTCACGACCGTGGAGACTTACCAGGCGTACGTGGACTACCAGGCCGTGATGGAGATGGTAGAGCAGCTTTTCGCGTTCGTAGCGCGGCAGGTCTGCGGTACGACGCGCATTTCCTATCAGGGTAACGATATAGAATTGAAAGCGCCCTGGAAGCGCATCACCATGGCGGATGCTGTGGAAGGCGCCTGCGGTGCGCGCTATGCCGATTGGGAGAACGATAAAGACGCATTCGCCGCTCTGAAGGCAAAGGATATCCATTGCGAGGAAAATTGGAAGCGCGGCGACTGCCTGTCGGCGCTGTTTGACGAATATGTGGAAAAAACCTTGATTCAACCGACCTTTATCACCGATTATCCCGTGGACATCTCGCCGCTGGCAAAGCGTAAGCCCGAAAATCCGGACCTGACGGAGCGGTTCGAGTTTTTTATCAGCAGGCAAGAGATGGGCAATGCGTTCTCCGAGCTCAACGACCCGTTTGACCAGCGCAGGCGCTTTGAGGAGCAAGTACGTATCCGTAAAACCGAAGGCATACACGCCGAGGTGGACGAGGACTTCATTAACGCTCTGGAACTCGGCATGCCGCCGACCGGCGGACTTGGCATCGGCATTGATCGTATGGTGATGCTGTTTACCGATAACGCGTCGATCCGCGACGTTCTTTTGTTCCCGACAATGAAGCCTTTGAAATAGCGGCTTGGCAGGGAGGTTCCCATGAGTTTTCACATGCCGATTTCCAAGCGCAGAATCAGCCATCATTTTCAGTATTCCGTCTGGATGTATCTGGTGCTGACGGGGCTGGCGCTGTTTGGCTGGAATCTCCTCTATACCACCACGCGCTATCAGCCGCCGGAGGACCTGCGGGTGGAGTTTTACGCGCAGGCGCCCGCCGGCAACGAAACCCTGTTCAATACGCTTGCGGACCGCATCCATGCGGAGATCATGCCGGAGATGGAACTTGTGACGGCATCGCCGGTTACGATCACCGATGATTATTACGGCGACATGCAGATGACGGTATGGATCAGCGCGGCGCAGGGCGATATATACCTGATCAATCAGGAGTACTTCGCCCGCTTCGCCTCCGCCGCCGCGTTTTTGGAGTTGCAGCCCTACATCGACAGCGGCGGGCTTGATACCGACGGATTGGATCTGTCCGCGGGCTATGCGACGCTGACCGACCCGGATCCGGGTTTCGAGGGCAGACGCCTATACGGCATACCCGCAGACCAGCTGACAGGCTTTTACGGCTATTCGGCAGATCCGGCGGGTATGGTGCTTTGCGTATTGTACCGAAACGGCAACGACGAATATTCGATCAAGTTTTTGAATTATCTTCTGGAGAATCTGAGGTAAGCCTGTTTTTCCGCTCGATCACATAGATCGCCATCGCGCATTCCAGGCGTTTGCGCTCAAGCTCGCATTCCAGCTCGTAGGGTTTGCCGATATCGCCGTTGAATGCGTGCGCGTTGGCGGCGCAGCCGCCGCTGCAATAGAACCGTGCCCAGCAACTGCGGCACTTTTCTTTTGCAAGCACATGGTTGCCCTTAAAATATGTCTGCATGGTTTCATCAAAGGTATCGTCCAAAACCGAGCCCATGCGCATGTTCTCCCTACCGACGAATTGGTGGCAGGGGTAGATATCCCCGTCCGGCGTCACGGCCACGTACTCGTTCCCCGCGCCGCAGCCTGTCAGCCGCTTCTGCAGGCACGGGCCGCCGGTCAGATCCAGCATGAAATGGAAGAAGCTGAACCAGCGGCCGTCCCTGCGCCGCCGGATATATTCATTCCCCAGCCGTTCATATTCCTTGCCGATGCGCGGCATATCGGTAAGACGCAGGGCATAGTCCTTTGCAGCGTCGGTTACGACCGGCTCGATGGAGAGCTGCTCGAAGCCTTCGTCGGCCAGGTGCAGCACGTCGGCAGCGAAGTCCAGATTATAACGCGTATAGGTGCCGCGGATATAGTACTGCTGCTGTTTGCGCTCCATCACCAGTTTCTTGGCGTGTCCAATGATCAGATCGTAGCTACCCTTGCCGTTGGCCGTCGGGCGCATCCTGTCGTGCACCCCGGGCCTGCCGTCGATGGAAATGACGACGTTGTCCATCTCGCGGTTGAGAAAGGCGATGATCTCGTCGTTCAGGTTCACGCCGTTGGTCGTCGTAGTGAACTTGAAATGCTTATGATGCTTTGTCTCCAGTTCGCGCCCGTAGGCGACGATCTCCCGGATCGCCGGGAAGTTTAGAAGCGGCTCGCCGCCGAAGAAATCGACCTCGAGGTTGTAGCGGTTCCCGCTTTTTTTAACCAGCCAGTCCAGCGCTTTTTTGCCTGTTTCCACTGGCAGCAGCGAACGGTCGCGCATATGGTACTCTCCCGCGTCGGCAAAGCAGTACTTACAGCGCAGGTTGCAGTCGTGCGCCGCGTGGATGCACATGGCCTTGACGATCCCGGCGGTGTTCACCTTGATCTCCGGTTCCTCGTCCGGGGCAAACAGATACCCTTCGGCGATCATCCCGCGCATTTCCGAAAGCGTCTCCACGGCCTGCGCCTCGCCGTATTCTTCTTTAAGTACGGCAAGCAGTTCGCCGTCGCCGGCCTGCGGGTGCTCGATATAATACTGAAGCGCCGAATATGCTGCATCATCCAGCGCATACACGCCCCCGCTGCCGACGTCCAGCGCGACCGCCTGTCCGAGCGCCTTGAATACGTGTACCAAGCGATAACCTCCTGCGATGAAAAACCGCGGCTCTTATTAATCGCCGCGGTTCAATGATGGTTGTAGGCCGGGTCTAGCGGCCGGATTTGCGGTTTGTTTTCCCGCCGCGTCCCGCAATCAGTTCCTGTTCCTTTTTCGCGCAGCTTTGATTGGCTACCGTGCAGCTGGTTTTGCATGCGCTCTGGCAGGAGCTTTGACACTCGCCGCAGCCGCCGTTCCTCATGGTATTGCGCAGGTCAGGCTGCGCGACCAATTGAAAGTGTTTCATTTCAGTGTCCTCCGTGTGGTTTAATAAAAACTAATTCAATACTTCTGTATCGTTTTCCACCGGCACGTCTTCCACCTGGCGGATGGCCCAGCGCGCCATCATGAGTTTGATGTTATCCCTACCGACGGTCAGCTCGATGGTCTCGTCCTTGATCTCTGTGATTGTGCCGAAGATGCCGCCGATCGTGGAGATCCTGTCGCCGACCTTCAACGCCGCGAGCATAGATTTAACTTTCTTGTCCTTTTTCCGCTGCGGCCGGATGAGCAGGAAATAGAACACGGCGAACATCAGCACCATGGGCAGCAGAAGCCCTAAAATACTG
Source organism: Clostridiales bacterium (assembly GCA_016930575.1). Classification (GTDB taxonomy): domain Bacteria; phylum Bacillota; class Clostridia; order Christensenellales; family Aristaeellaceae; genus CAXXOK01. The sequence goes on from JAFGGL010000074.1 coordinate 12,724, forward strand.
CCTCCGGCGGCGTCGCCTTCGGCTGCGGTAGCGGCGGCTTCTTCAAGCCCCATCAAGAGTTGCGCGATATTGATCATCGTTTATTTTGCTCCTTTCAAATATACACGTCATATCAGTAAAATATTATAGCAAAGCATGCCGTAAATAGCAAGCGTACGTTCTGCGCAGAATGTAAATCTTCCCGGAATGCAAAAACGGTGCAATCTTTCGATTTGCATTGTTTCAGGCGGTCAAAGAATCGCATTCCATAGGAGGTATCGGAGGGCCACAGTTCTCTGATTGCATTCGCATCGACCGGCTTTGCCGGTCGGGCGGGGAGTTTGCGGTAATGCCGCAAACATGACCCGAACTTCAAAAAAGAAGCGAAGCCGCTTTTTTGATATTCAAAACGGCGCATTCGTTTAAAATACGCCGCTTTGCGTGCCAGCTTCGCAAGAGCCAGCCAATTGGAGGTGCCACCCGGATTCGAACCGGGGGATAAAGGTTTTGCAGACCTTGGCCTTACCACTTGGCTATGGCACCGGATGTGGAGCGGTAGACGAGATTCGGACTCGCGACATCCACCTTGGCAAGGTGGCACTCTACCACTGAGCTACTACCGCATTATACTAATTCCAATACTTTACCGCTACAATGGTTGGGATTAGTATCATGGTGCCTTGGGGCGGAATCGAACCACCGACACGTAGATTTTCAGTCTACTGCTCTACCGACTGAGCTACCAAGGCGTGAATGGCGACCAAGAAGGGGCTCGAACCCTCGACCTCCAGCGTGACAGGCTGGCATTCTAACCAACTGAACTACTTGGCCGTATACGACGTAAGGATGGTGGGAACAACAGGGCTCGAACCTGTGACCCCTTGCTTGTAAGGCAAGTGCTCTCCCAACTGAGCTATGCTCCCAGGGCTTAGTTCCTGATGCTCCACTGCCGCAAAGTACTGGGCGGCGACGGATAATATCTTACCGTGCCTGCTGTGTTTTGTCAAGAAATAAATCCCATGAATCCACAGAAAACACAGACAGCTGGAAATGTTGTCCGTTCAGCCTTTCCTGCGTTCTTTGGAAATCCCGAGTGCGGCATCCAGAATATGATCCGCAAGCTCCCTCTTGCTCATCTTTTCGTAGGACACTTCCGTGTCCTTTGTGATCACTGAGGCGATATTCGTATCCGCGGCGAAGCCGGCGCCCGCCATCGTGACGTCGTTTGCGACCACGACGTCGAGGTTTTTCTTCTTAAGCTTCGCCCGCGCGTTCTGTAAAACGTTCCCGGTCTCCGCAGCAAAACCGACCAGCACCTGCGTGTCCGTCTTCTGCCGGCCGACGGCCTCGGCCACGTCGGGATTGGGGACCATCTCCAACGAGATGTTATTATCGTTCTTTTTTACCTTCTGTCCGCTTTGGTTTGCAAAGCGGTAATCGGACGGTGCCGCCGCCTGCACGACGATATCGTACAGTGTGGAACGTTTGAGCATCTCCCGGTACAGTTCCTCCGTGGTTTCGATCTGCACCCGTTCAACGCCCGCTGGTTTATCAAGCACTGACGGGCCGGATATCAGCGTGACCTCCGCGCCGCGGTCCTTGGCGGCTTCCGCGATTGCGTAGCCCATCTTCCCCGTGGAGGGGTTTGAGATATAGCGCACGGGATCCAGCTTCTCCCGCGTCGCGCCCGCCGTGACCAGCACGCGCAGGCCCTGCAGATCGTTTTGCAGGGCGAGAAGCTTCACGATCTCTTCGGTAATGTGTTCGGGTTCCGCCATGCGGCCTTCCCCCACCTCGCCGCAGGCAAGCGTTCCTTTTTCAGGCGTGATGATATAAACGCCGCGCTCCCTTAAAACGCGAACGTTCTCCCGCGTCGCTTCCGCCTGCCACATCACAGTGTTCATGGCGGGCGCGATCAGCACCGGCGCTTCGGTGGCGAGCAGCGTGGTGGAAAGCATGTCGTCGGCGATGCCCTGCGCCATCTTGGCGATGATGTTGGCCGTCGCCGGGGCGACGACGAACAAATCGGCCTTGCGCGCGAGGGAAATGTGCTCGATCTCCCAACTGCGCCCGTGCCTGAAGGTATCCGTTGTGACGGGGTTTTGGCTGATGGTTTCGAAACTTAACGGCGCGACGAATTCCTGTGCGTTCTTCGTCATGATCACGTCGACGTTCACGCCCAGTTTTCTAAGTTTCGACACCAGCATCACGGTTTTATAGGCCGCGATGCCTCCCGTGACCCCGACAACGACGTTCTTGCCCATGTTACTCGCCGTCTGTGCGGACGTAGGTCAAGAGCCCGCGGTTGATCTCATCCACCGCGATGTGCAGGGGTTTCCTCTCCTTACCGTCGATTAGCGGCTGCGCGCCGCCCAGAAGCTGCCTTGCGCGCTTGCTGGCTTCGACAACCAGCGTGTAGCGGCTGTCGGCCTTTTCGCAGAGTTCGACGATCGTCGGTTTGATAATGGCCATTTGGGTTCCTCCTCAATCTTCCTCTATCGTTGGCAAAAAGCGAACGGTCCTTTGTTTTTCGGCGTTCACGATGCAGGTAAGCTCCCGGAACGCGCGATCTACGTCGTCGTTGACGACCACGTAGTGGTACATGCCGACCTTGCGGATCTCGCCGTAGGCGTTATTGAGCCTGCGTTCGATCTCGTCGGGGCGTTCGGCGTTTCGCTTCTCGAGCCGTTTACGCAGCTCTTCAAAACTCGGCGCGATCACAAAGACGCTCACATACTCCTGCGTTTTGTTCATCACGCTCATAGCGCCCTGCGAATCGATATCCAGCAGCACGTTTTTCTTCTGTGCAAGCGCTTCGTCGATCTCCCGCTTGGGCGTGCCGTACAGGTGGCCGTGGACGGTGGCGTACTCCAGCAGTTCGTCGTAATCGATCATCCGCTGGAATTCCGCTTCGCTGATAAACCTGTAATCGAAGCCTTCCACTTCGCCTTCGCGCGGCTCACGCGTGGTGACGCTGCAGGAAAACGCGAAACTTTTATCGTTTTCCAGCAGCATCTTGCAAAGCGTGCCCTTTCCCGCGCCGGACGGGCCGGAGATGATCAGTAACATTCCTTTGCGCTTGATGGCAATGCTCATATCAGTCCTGCCTTTCTTCCGTGCGGGCATTGTATTCCCTGCTAGGCACGCGGCCCGCGATGGTTTCCGGCTGGATGGCCGAAAGCACAACCTGGTTCGAGCTCATCAGGATGACGGCGCGGGTGCGCCTGCCCTGCGTCGCGTCCAGAATGCGTTTGTCGTCCCGCGCTTCCTGGACGAGCCGCTTCACCGGCGCGCTGTCCGGGTTGACCACGGCGACGATGCGGTCCTCGCTTATCATATTCCCGAACCCGATATTGATCAGCCTCATCCGCCATACCTCTTACTCAATGTTCTGCACCTGCTCGCGCAGCTTTTCCAGCACGCTTTTCAACTCCACGACGCATTTGGTGATTTCCGCACTGGACGCTTTGGAGCCGATGGTGTTGATCTCTCGGTTCATCTCCTGCAGGAGGAAATCCATCCTACGCCCTGTCTCCCCGTCCTGCGTCAAGCACTCCGCAAACTGCCGGAAATGGCTTTGCAGGCGGGAAAGCTCCTCGTCGATCGCGCACTTGTCCGCTATCAGAGCGACTTCCTGAGCGATACGGGCGGGATCGGCGATCTCGACTTCCCATTCCTTCAGACGATTGAGCAGCCTCTCGCGGTATTCCTGCGGAACGGCCGGCGCCAGTTCCCTGACGCGGCCGGCTGCGGCCCCGGCAGCCTGCAGATTATCATGCAGATCCTCCCGCAGCGTTTCGCCTTCGGCCTCCCGCATCATTTGCAGGGAGGCCAGCGCGTCCAAAAAGGCTTCTTCCATAAGCGTCAGGACCGCGTCCGTGTCCTCTTCCGCTTCCGATATTGTCAGCGCGTCGCAGAGCTTGATGAGTTCGTATACGGTCGGGCTGTCTTTCTTCAGCGCGTCGGCAGCGTCCTGCGTCTCCCGCGCGCACTGCTCAACCAGCTCGCGGTCCAGCGCGACGGTCTTCGCGTCTGTGCGGTTGTTGCGGTATATTACGGACACCTCCAGGTGCCCGCGCTTGATCTGCGCGCCGCGTATCCACTTGCGCAGCGGTTCTTCGGCAAAGGCAAGGGACTTCGGAAGCCGGAAATGCAGGTCCAGATACCGGTGGTTGACAGATTTCAATTCCATCTCTATCTCACGACCGTCGCGGCTGATAGCGCTCCGGCCAAAACCCGTCATGCTTCGCAGTGTTCATCCCGCCTTCCAAAGTTTACATCCATAATGGTTTCAAATTTTATTATACTACACAATGATATACTTGAAAAGTTTTACACCGTTTTGTATGCCGATTCTGCGCTTGTTTACAGGTCAAACAGCGCTGAAAGCTTGCAGTTCATGCATGCAGATGGTATACTAAATGGTACGGCTTGTTTGGGTTTTTCCTGGCTTGCCGGCGACAGATTAAACCCCAGGACGGAGGAAGAAAATGCAGTATTCGATGGAGAAACTTTCCGGCAACAAAATCAAGATTTCCTTTACGGCGCCGGCCTCAGCCTTTGAGGACGCGGTGCAGAAAGCCTATATCAAGACCCGCGGTCGTTATCAGATACAGGGCTTCCGCAAGGGCAAGGCCCCCCGCAAGCTGATCGAGCGCATGTACGGCGGGAACATCTTCCATGACGACGCGCTGGAGATTCTTTTCCCCGACGCGTACGTAGACGCCGTTGAGAAGGAAGAACTCCATCCCGTGGACAGCCCGAAGGTCGACGTGGAACCCATCGAAAAAGGACAGGAAGTGAAGTTTTCCTGCGAAGTACTCGTATACCCCGAAATCAAACTTGGCGACTATAGGGGCATCGAAATCACCCGTACGCTGCATACCGTAACCAGGGAGGAACTGGACGCCCGCCTGAAGCAGGAGCAAAAGCAGATGGCGCGCTCCGTGGAAATCACCGACCGCGCCGCAAAAGACGGCGACGAGGTGAACCTGGACTACTCCGGCTCTGTGGACGGCGTGAAATTTGACGGTGGAACGGCCGAAAGGCAGAAACTCGTGATCGGCTCCAAGTCCTTTATCCCCGGTTTTGAAGAGCAGCTGATCGGCATGAACATCGGCGAGGAAAAAGACATCACCGTCACCTTCCCTGCCGAATACAACGCCGAAGAGCTCAAGGACAAGGATGCCGTATTCCATGTGAAGATCAATGCGATCTCGCATGAGGAGCTTCCGGAACTGGACGACGAATTCGCCGCCGACGTCAGCGAGTTTGAAACGCTGAAAGAATATACCGATGATTTGAAAAAAAAGCTCCAGGAAGCCGCCGACGAGCAGGCGACCTCGCAGGCCAAACAGGCGATGATACGGAAGGTCGTGGAGAGCGCTGAGATCGACATTCCCGACCCCATGGTCGAGGACAAACTCAACGACCAGCTCAGGGAAATGGACTGGCGCATGCGGAAGCAGGGCCTGGATATCAAGAAATATAGGGAACTCACAGGCCAGACCGAAGCCCAGATGCGGGATATGTACCGTTCGGAAGCGCGCGACAACCTGAAGACCGAGTTGGTGATTGCCGAAATCGTCAAGACGGAAAATATCGATGCCAATCCCGAAAAGCTGGACGATATACTCAGGGAGTACGCCGAAGCGATGGGCAAGACGCTGGAGGATCTGAAAAAGGAGCTCAACGAAAACCAGCTCCATTACTTCCAAGACCGCGTGAAAACCAACGCCGCTTTGGACCTGTTATGGGACAGCGCCGTGGTCAAAGACGAGAAAGAAACGAAGGAACCGGCAAAGAAAGCCGATACGCCTAAAAGAACAGCGGTGAAAAAGCCCGCCGTGAAGTACGCCAAGGACGGAAAGTAGTATCGGTTGACGCATTGCATATACGTCAGGAGTGAACGAAATGAGTTATTTGATCCCCATGGTCATCGAGCAAACCAACCGCGGAGAACGGTCGTTTGATATCTATTCGCGCCTTCTGAAAGACCGCATCGTGTTTCTGGGCGGCGAGATCAACGACGACGTAGCCAACGTCGTCGTCGCGCAGATGCTGTTTCTGGAAATGGAGAACCCGGACGCAGATATCTCGCTGTATATCAACAGCCCCGGCGGCAGCGTGACCGCAGGCATGGCGATCTTCGACACGATGAACTACATCAAGTGTCCCGTGCGCACGGTGTGCATCGGCATGGCGGCCTCCATGGGCGCGTTCCTGCTGATGGCGGGCGAAAAGGGCAAGCGCCTGGCGCTTCCCAACGCAGAGATGATGATCCACCAGCCGCTGGGCGGCGCCACGGGTGCGGCGTCCGACGTACAGATCCGCGCGGAATGGCTTTTAAGGACCAAGCAGAAGATGAACAAGCTGATCTCCGAAATGACCGGGCAGCCGCTTGCAACCGTGGAAAAGGACGCCGACCGCGATTTCTTCATGGACGCGAAGGAAGCGCTGAAGTACGGGATCATCGACGAGATCTATGAACCCCGCAACGCAAAGAAGGAGTAACGCATGTCCGATACGATGAACCCCAACCTCCCCAAGCTCAAGCGCTGCAGCTTCTGCAACAAGACCTCGGATCAGGTGCGCCGCCTTGTGGCGGGCCCCAACGCGCAGATCTGCGACGAGTGCATCGCGCTTTGCAACGAGATCATCCAGGACGATTTTCAGGCTCTGGACGAGCTTGCGGCAATCGAACTGCCGCGTCCCAAGGAGCTCAAGGAGATCCTGGACCAGTACGTCATCGGCCAGGAGGACGCCAAGCGCACCCTGAGCGTCGCGGTGTACAACCATTATAAGCGCATCGATTCTCCCCCGCCGGGCGGCGATCTGGAGTTGCAGAAATCCAATATCCTCATGCTCGGACCTACCGGCTGCGGAAAAACCTTCCTGGCGCAGACGCTTGCCAAGATCCTGCAGGTGCCCTTTGCCATCGCCGACGCCACCAGCCTGACCGAGGCCGGATACGTGGGCGAGGACGTGGAGAATATCCTGCTGCGCCTGATTCAGAACGCGGACTACGACATGAAAGCCGCGCAGCGCGGGATCATCTATATCGACGAGATCGACAAGATCGCCCGCAAGGCCGACAACCCCTCGATCACCCGCGATGTGTCGGGCGAGGGCGTGCAGCA
>JAFGGL010000075.1 GCA_016930575.1 Clostridiales bacterium
AAGCGGTACACGTTGCCCTTGAGCGGCGCGTAGAAGCGCCCGTCCGTCACGTGCGGCGACAGGCAGGGCGCGATCACCGCGCGATCGAACAAAATCTCGATCGCGGTCTCCAGCGCGTCCCAGGCGGGATGGTCCACGCTGCTTTGTGAGGAATGCTCGTTCTCGATCGTCACGGTCAGCTTCCCGTCCTTCCGGCAGGTGTTCTTATATAACCTGGCCTTCCACCAGTTCAGCCGCCGCTTGCCGGGCACGGTGGCCAGCGCGAAGCTCAGCGACGCCGAGTACGGCGGGCGCGAGGGCTCGCCCCTGGTATGGATGGCGGTGACCGTCAGCTCGCTTCTGAAAAACTGTGCCATAATCGCGCGGCGGTGCCAGCGCATCCGCAGCACAGGGAAGAAGAACCGTGGGTGTCTAAGCAGCAGGCGGAAGCGCGCGGGCGCGGCGTTTGCCAGGGCCTTGAGCATCATCTCGCTGGCCGGGCACAGCTCGTCGCGCGTGTCGTGGCGGGTCAGCCAGCCGCTGTTTTTAAACAGCGCGTTGAGCGCCGAACCCATGCTGTCGCCGCTGATCTCGGTCGCGTCGATGCGCCCTTCCAGCTGTCCCTTTTCGGTTACGCCGATCAGCGCGAGCGGCGCGCCGTCAGGCAGGAAACGGCGGAACGCCGCGTCCGTCACATAGCCGCCGTGGTCCAGCACGAAGCAGGGGGAGATCTTGCGGCGGATCAGATATTCGGCAACGGATTGCGCGCCCGCGCCGCCCGATAGCCCGTCCATGGACAGCGCGAGGATCAGATCCCCGCCCGGGCGGTAGCCCTCGGAGATCAGCGCGTCCAGCGCTTCCAGAAGCGCGATCAGGTGCGCGCGCTGCAGGGGCGCGGTCGGGCTGCCCTTTTGGGAGGTTTTGCAGGACAGGCTGTCCAGATGCGACACGAACAACAGCGGGTCAGTAGCGCTCGCGCCCGGCATCTCCAGCGTGAACGCGCCGTTTGCGAAGGCGCGCTCCTCCATACGCTCAAACAGCTTCGGATAGCGCGTGCGTAAAAGCTCCTTCACCCGCTCCGCGCCTTTTTTGGAATACGCGGTGAAAAAACCCAACTCCCGCAGCATGTCCTGCGCGCGGCGTTTGTCCACCGGCACCAGAAATTCGCTCAATCCTGTTCCTCCATGCCCGCGCCGCGGGCGTCAATCGTTGATGAATAAAGAGTTTTGCCGTTTAGCGGCGGTAAACTATACCGGTCTCTTTGTTCTAATCATTGTCAGAGTGTAGTTCGGTTTTTGGACAGATAACTCCTGCCAAACGCCGCCGGAACGGTTTCATTTCCGCATAAATCGTGATACTATAATGGCATCTACCGGGGGCGAGATGCGCGGATAAAAAACCGTGCCGGATTTCCCCGCGCAAGGAGACGAAATCGATGACCCGTGCCATGAGGATCGGCGGCGTGCCTGTCGGCGGCGGCGCGCCCGTAAGCGTGCAGAGTATGACCAATACCGAAACGCGCAACAAGGATACGACCCTTACGCAGATTCGCGCGCTTGCTGCCGCTGGGGCGGACATCGTGCGCGTCAGCGTGTATGACGACGGTTGTTTAACCGCGTTTCAAACGATCTGCGAGGCGTCGCCCGTGCCCATCGTGGCCGATATCCACTACCGTGCTGATCTGGCCGTGGGCGCACTGGAGCGCGGCGCGGCGAAGGTGCGCATCAACCCGGGCAATATCGGCTCGGAGAGAAAGATCAGGATCGTGGCCGACTGCGCCAAAGCGCACGGCGCGCCCATCCGCGTCGGCGTCAACGCCGGATCGCTGGAGAGAGAACTCCTCCATAAATTCGGCGGCGTTACCGCCGAAGGCATGGCGGAAAGCGCGTTGAAACACGCCGCGCTGCTTGAAAAAGCGGGCTTTGCGGATATCATCCTCAGTCTGAAAGCGTCGGACGTCCGCCTGACCGTGGAGGCGAACAGGCTCGTTTCCAAATCCTGCGATTACCCCCTGCACCTGGGGGTGACCGAGGCGGGGCTTCCCGGCGACGGGCATGTGAAAAGCGCGGTTGGTATCGGCAGCCTGTTGCTGATGGGCATCGGCGACACCATCCGCGTCTCCCTGACCGGCGACCCCCTTCCGGAGGTCGCGGCGGGAATCGCCATCCTCAGGGCCTGCAGCCTGCGTAACGAGGGACTGCGGCTCGTGTCCTGCCCCACCTGCGGGCGTACGGCCATCGACGTGGAAGGCATCGCCTTACGCGTGCGGAAGGAGCTTTCGGACGTTAAATCGCCCCTGACCGTCGCGGTGATGGGATGCGTGGTCAACGGCCCGGGCGAAGCGAAGGAAGCCGATATCGGGCTGGCGGGCGGCGGAGGCGGCAAGGGCGTCATCTTTCAGAAAGGCAGGCCGCCGGAACCCGTGGAAGGCGACCTCGCGGCTATCTTGATTCAACGCGTCAGGAGTTTATCAACTTGAACAAAGCCGAACTGATTAAAACCCTGGAAAACTCGCTGCCCGAACTTGCGGGCAAGCTGACCATAGAACGCGTGCTCTTCCGCGCGGCGGACAACAAGGCGTACTTCAGCCTTTTATCGGACGTGCTGGTGGACGAACGCGCGTATCTGAAGCTCGATTCTCGGCTGATCTCGCTGTTTCCGGGCATGCGCATCGCGCTGCGCGTGGCCTCCCCGCAGCTTCAGGACGATTTTCTTGCAGATATCGAAAAATACACGCCCGTGCTCAAGGCGTTTTTGCGCCGGCAGAGCCCGGCCATCAAGACCTGGCTGGACGACGTGGGCTGGAGCATCGCGGACGGGCAGATCCTGCTGGTCTGCCCGGACGATTTTGCCGTCAACTTTTTCAAGCGCAACAAGCTGGACGAAAAGCTCTCCCAGGCCGTATTTGATATCTTCCGCGTCCGCCTGTCCGTGCAGCTGGATAAATGCGGCGAGCGCGAGCAGTGGGTGGAGCGCATGCGCGCCGACGCAGACGCGCGCAGGGAGGAGCAGCGCGCGAAAGACCGCGAGGGCAACCCGCATACCGCTGCGGCGGAGGACGCGCCCGCCGGCGATCCGTTCCCGGATCCCGAGCCGGAAACACCGAAACCGGTTAAAGTAAAACCCGATCGTAAACGCGGCGGCGCGGCGATCCGCGGTCGTGTTATCGCCGAGAAACCCGTGCCGATCGAAAGCCTGAACGAGGAAAGCGGCGTGGTGGTCATCGAGGGCACGGTCGCCAACACCCCGTCGTTCCGGGAGCTCAAGGGCGGCGAGACCGCGCTTTTGACCTTCGCTGTGGGCGACGACAGCTCCACGGTGTTCTGCAAGGCGTTTTTCAACTACAAAGGCCGCCGTTCGGACGAGGCGCCCACCCGCGCCCAGAAGGAAAAGGCGAACAAGCAAGCGGCGCAGGTACAGCGCGGCGTGCGCTTGCGGCTGCGCGGCGAGTGCAAGATGGACGGCTACCTGGACGAGATCTCCGTTGGCATCCGCGACCTGCAGGTATTGCCCGCGGACGAGCGGCAGGATACGGCGCCCGAGGGCAAAAAGCGCGTGGAACTGCACCTGCACACCACGATGTCGGCGATGGACGCCACCGGCGACGCTGCCGAACTGGTCGCGCAAGCCGCTAAGTGGGGGCATCCCGCCGTCGCAGTGACCGACCACGGCGTGACCCAGGCCTACCCCGCGGCGTTCGCCGCCGCGAAAAAACACGGAATCAAGCTCATTCCCGGCATGGAGGGGTATCTGTGCGACAGCATGCCGCTGGTAAAGAACGTGGACGCCCGCGCGCTCGGCGAGCCCATCGTCGTGCTGGACTTTGAAACCACGGGGCTGTCGCCGGTGGCCGACCGCATCATCGAGATCGGCGCGGTGAAGCTGGCGGGCGGCATCGTGGCCGAGGAGTTTTCTATGCTCTGCGACCCCGGCGTGCCGCTGCCGGAAAAGATCACCGAATTGACGGGCATCACCGATGCGATGCTCAAAGGCAAGCCGTCCCCCGCCGAGGGTGTGCAAAAGCTGATGGAATTCATCGGCGGCTGCGCCGTCGCCGCGCACAACGCGTCCTTTGACATTGCTTTCCTAAAAGCCGAGGCGCGGCGCGACAAGCTGACCTTCTTCGCGCCGGTCATCGACACGCTCTCGCTTTCGCGGCGGCTGTACCCGGGCAGGAGCAGCTACCGCCTGGGCGCGCTGTGCCGCATGCTCAAGGTGCCGCTCAAGCACGCCCACCGCGCCGTGCACGACGCCGCAGCCACCGCAAAGGTCCTGCAGATCATGCTTTCGGAGATCGAAAAGCGCGGCGGAAAAACGCTGCAGGATATCGACAAGATCGTCCAGGGCGAAAGCTACGGGGATTCCCGGCACATCATTCTGCTGTGCACATCGCGCGAGGGCATGGAAAACCTGAACCGCATCGTCACCGAATCCCACCTGAAATACTTCCGCCGCACGCCCACCATCCCGCGCAAGCTGATCGATAAGTACCGCGGCGGGCTGCTGATCGGCAGCGCGTGCAACGCGGGCGAGCTGTTCCGCGCCGTGGCGGCGGGGCGCAGCGACGAGACGTTGGAAAGCATCGCGGCGTTTTATGATTATCTGGAGATCCAGCCCGCCCAAAACAACGAATTTATGATCAAAAACGGCGAGGCGGAGAGCGAGGAGCAGCTTCGCGCGTTCAACCGGCAAATCGTGGAACTCGGCGAGAGGCTGAAAAAGCCCGTCGTCGCTACCGGCGACGTGCATTTCAAGGAACCGGAGGACAGGATCTACCGCGCTATTTTACAAACGGCCACCAATTTCGAGGACGCCGACGAGCAGCCGCCCCTGTATTTCAGGACTACGGACGAGATGCTGGAGGAATTCAACTATCTGGGCGAAGCGAAAGCCCACGAGGTCGTCGTGGAAAACCCGCAGAAAATCGCCGCGCTGGTCGGGGAGCTGACGCTGTTCCCCAAGCACCCGGACGGCGCGGACACCTTCCAGCCAGTGTGGGAGGATGCGGTCGGGCAGGTGGAAAGCAGCTGCCGCGCGCGCGCCCGCGAGCTTTACGGCGACCCGCTGCCGGAGCTCATTGAGAAACGGCTTTCCAAGGAGCTCAAGTCCATCATCGGCTACGGTTTCGCCACGCTGTATTTGATGGCGCAGAAGCTGGTGCAGAAATCGCTGAGCGACGGCTATATCGTCGGCTCGCGCGGCAGCGTGGGAAGCTCTCTTGTCGCCATGCTCTGCGGCATCACCGAGGTCAATCCCCTGCCGCCGCATTACCGCTGCGAGAAATGCGGCGCTGTCGTATTTACCCCGCCGGAGCTCGCCGCCGTCGGCCCGGACCTGCCCGACAGCGTCTGCGAAACCTGCGGCGTGCCGATGATCAGGGACGGCTATGACATCCCCTTTGAGGTCTTCCTGGGCTTCAAGGGCGACAAGGTGCCCGATATCGACCTGAACTTCTCCAGCGATTACCAGTCCCGCGCCCACGCCTACGTGGAGGAGTTGTTCGGCAAGGGCTTCGTATTCCGCGCGGGTACCATCAACGCCCTGGCGGAGAAGACCGCCTTCGGATTCGCGGCCAAGTATCTGGAAATGCGCGGCATCCGCGCCGGGAAGGCGCACAAGGAGCGCCTCGCCGAGGGCTTGAAAGGCGTCAAGCGCACAACCGGCCAGCACCCGGGCGGTATCGTGGTGCTGCCCAAGCAATACCACATCAGCCAGTTCACGCCCATCCAGCACCCGGCCGACGACGAGGGCGCGGGCGTGCTCACCACGCATTATGATTTCTCCTCCATGCACGACATTTTAGTGAAGCTGGACTGCCTTGGGCACGTCGACCCCACGATGCTGCACTACCTGGAGGAGATCACCGGCGTCCCCTGCCGTGGGCTGCCGCTTCGCGACCCCGGCGTGATGGGCCTGTTCCTGGGCACGGAGACGATCGGCGTGAAGGAGGACGAGCTCTTGAGCCCTACCGGCACGCTGGGCGTGCCGGAGTTCGGCACCTCGTTCGTGCAGGGCATGCTGACCGATACCAAACCCAAGACCATGGAGGAACTCATCCGCATTTCGGGCCTGAGCCACGGGGAAAACGTGTGGATCGGCAACGCGCGCCAGCTGGTGCTCGGCGGCACGGCGAAGCTTTCGGAGTGCTTCTGCACCCGCGACGATATCATGAATTTCCTGATCGGCAAGGGAGTCGATTTCAAGGCGAGTTTCGATATCATGGAGGCCGTGCGCAAGGGCCGCGGCCTGACGCCGAAGATGGAAAGCGTGATGCGCGAAAGCGGCGTGCCTGCCTGGGCCATCGACAGCTGCCAGAAGATCAACTATATGTTCCCGCGCAGCCACGCCGTGGCCTACGTCATCATGGCGCTGCGCGTTGCGTGGTACAAGGTGCACGAGCCGCTCAGCTACTACGCGGCGTACTTCTCCATCCGCGCCAACGGCTTTGACGCGGCCACCATGCTTTCGCCGACGAAGGCCATACGCGACCGCGTGAAGGGTTTCCTGGCAGGCGACCGCATGACGCCTACAGAGGAGCGCGAGAAAAACGCCCTGCACATGATCCTGGAGATGAACCTGCGCGGCTTTCAGCTTTTGCCCGTGCACCTCTACAAAAGCGACAAGCGCCGCTTCCTCATCGAGGGCAACAGCCTGCGCTGCCCCTTCCTGTCGCTGAACAACTTCCCCGAAGCCGCCGCCGACGGCATCGCGGCCGCGCGGGAGAACGGGGAGTTCATCTCCGTGGAAGACCTGAAGCTCCGCGCCCGCCTGGGCGACAGCGCTCTCGACATGCTCAAAAAGCAGGGCGCGCTGGAAGGGCTGGCGGAGAGCAACCAGCTGGATCTGTTTTCCATTCTTGAGGATTGACGATGAATGGATTGATCATATTCGACCTGGACGGCACGCTGCTGCGCTCGCATGAGCACATATGCCCGGCCGCCAGGGATACGCAGTCCGCGCTGGGACTTCCCGTGACCGAGGTGGAGACCATCCGGGCGATGATCGGCGAAACCTCGGCGGGCTTCTATCGGAAGCTCGCGCCGCAGTATGGGGACATGGACGGGTTCATCTCCCTGTTTCGCGCAAAGGAAAGGGCGGCGCTTGCCCAAAGGGGCAAGCTGTACGACGGAGTAGCGGAGCTGCTGGCAGCGCTTCACCGCCGGGGCTTTATGCTGGCGGTTTGTTCCAACGCAGGCAAGGAGTATATTGAGCTTGCTCTTGCGAAAACAGAGATCCGTGGTTTGTTTCAAACAGTCGTTTCCGCAAGGGATTACGCCTCCAAAGCACAGGCGGTGCAAACGCTCGCCGATACCGCGTCGTGTTCCAACATCATCATGGTCGGCGATACGTCCCACGATTTTATCGCCGCCGCGGATACCCTTATTCCCTTTATTGCCGTGGGATACGGGTACGGCGCGCTTGACGGGGCGGACGGCGTTCATTTTCACGCGGAAACCGCGGATGATGTTTTGCCGCTGGTCAACCAGATCACCCTGTTCGCCCGGATATCCGCACGGATCAGGCAGGCGCCGGGCGTGCGCAGTATCGGCGTAGACGGCGTGGATACGTCGGGGAAAAGCACCTTTGCCGATCGCTTTGCCGCCTATCTGCGCAGTACCGGAGTAGACGCGGCGGTCGTTCATCTGGATGATTTCCATAATCCCAAAGCGCTGCGCCGGCAGGGGCGAAGCGAAATCGAGGCTTACGTCCGAAACGCGTTTGATCTTGAAACTTTGGCAAACGAGCTTTTGATTCCCCTCCGGCATCACGGCGAAGTGCATAAGACCCTTACGCTTCTGGATTTGGACCGGGATACGCACACGCTGAAACGCCGGTACGATATCGGCAGGGATACGCTCGTGATTCTGGAAGGCGTTTTGCTGTACCGCGAACCTATCGCGGACCTGATCGATTATAAGATTTATCTGGATATCGGTTTTGACGAAGCGCTCCGACGGGCGTCGGCCAGGGACGTTCCCAAATACGGCGGGCAGATTTTGGATCGGTACAGGCAAAAATATATCCCCGTCCAGCAATTGTACATCGATACGTACAAGCCGAAAGAAAAGTGCGATATAATCGTAGACAATACGGATCCCGGCAATCCTTTTATCAATTCATTGGTGTAAAGGAACAAAGAATGTACTTTCTTTTTATCGCGGAATCTGGTACAATGTCCATTGTTATTTAATTAACAATACACGATGAAATCCATCAAATCCAACGACCGGATCGGGAGTGAAAGCTATGGACGGAAAAACCGTGACCGCGGCCAAAAACGGCTGCGAGGGATGCAACCAGGAAGCATTCGACGAAATCGGAAACATCATTGACCTGTACAAAGATAAGGAAGGCAGCCTGATACAGGTGCTGCACCGCGCACAGGGGATTTACGGCTATCTGCCGCTGGAGCTGCAAAGCTATATCGCCGACGGCCTTGGCCTGTCGCTGAGCGAAGTATCGGGCGTGGTGACGTTTTATCCTTTCTTTAAAACCAAGCCGCAAGGCAAGCACACCATCAGCATTTGCATGGGAACGGCCTGCTACGTGCGCGGCGGCAAGAAGCTCGTGGAAACCATCCGGGACCTGCTTGGCATTGAAGTCGGCGAGACCACCGAGGACGGCATGTTTACCTTCGTGGTGGAGCGCTGCATCGGCGCCTGCGGCCTGGCCCCCGCGGTCATGGTTGACGATACGGTCTACCGCCAGGTGGACGAGGAAATGCTCAAGGCGATCATTGAGAAATACCGTAAGGGAGAGGTGAGCGCGTGATGGCGGAGCAGATCAAGACCTTCAAACAGCTTGAGGATATCAAGAAAGCATATCTGGCGGCGCAGGAGAAATACGACTACATCGTATACGTCTGCGGCGGCGCGGGCTGTGTGGCCGCCAAGTGCGACGTGATCCGCAAAACCCTGATTGACGAAACGCAAAAAGCCGGCATCGGCGATACCGTTTCGGTCGTCCAGACCGGGTGCATGGGCACCTGCGCAGTCGGCCCCGTGATGCTGGTTACCCCCGGCAATATCTTTTACACGGAGCTTACGGCCGATAAAGTCAAAAAGATCGTAACCGGCCATCTGGCGGGCGGCAAGGTCGTGGAGGAATACACCTACTACGACGCTGCGCTTGATAAGCACGTGCCCAAGATGGACGATATCGACTTCTTTAAAAAACAGGTCAAGATCGCGCTGCGCAACTGCGGCGCCATGGCCTATAACGACATCGCCGCCTACATCGCCCGCGACGGCTACCAGGCGGCCTGCAAGGCGCTCACCGAGCTTTCCCCGCAGAAAGTGGTGGACGAGGTCATGGCCTCCGGCCTGCGCGGCCGCGGCGGCGCCGGCTTCCCCACCGGCATCAAATGGCAGGCGGCGCACGATTCCAAAGGCGACCGGAAATATATGGTCTGCAACGCCGACGAGGGCGACCCCGGTGCGTTCATGGACCGCGCCATCCTGGACGGCGACCCGCACTCCGTGGTCGAGGGCATGCTGCTGGGCGGCTACGCCATCGGCGCGGACACCGGCTACATCTACATCCGCGCGGAGTACCCCGTGGCGGTGGAGCGCATCGGCGACGCCATCGACCAGGCGCGCGCGCACGGCTTGCTTGGCAAGGATATCTTCGGCTCGGGCTTTGATTACGATTTGGAGATCCGCATCGGCGCGGGCGTGTACGTCTGCGGCGAGGAAACGGCGCTAATGGCCTCCATCGAAGGCAACCGCGGCGAACCCAGGCAAAAGCCGCCCCTGCCTTTCCAGAAAGGCCTGTTCGGCTGCCCCACGAACATCAATAACGTCGAAACCCTTGCAAACATCCCCGCGATCGTGAAAAACGGCGGCAAGTGGTACGCGCAGTACGGCACCGAGAAGTCCAAGGGCACCAAGGTGTTCGCGCTGGCCGGCGACGTGGTGATGACGGGCATCGTGGAAGTGCCAATCGGCACGCCCATGCGCGAGATCATCTTCAATATCTGCGGTGGCGTACCGGACGGCAAGAAGTTCAAGGCCGTGCAGAGCGGCGGCCCCTCGGGCGGCGTGATCACCGATCTGGACCTCGACGTGCCTACCGATTATCAGTCCCTGCAGCAATTGGGCGCCATCGTGGGCTCGGGCATCCTGATCGTGATGAACGAGGACACCTGCATGGTGGACAGCGCCCGCTACTTCATGGAGTTCATCCGCGAGGAAAGCTGCGGCAAGTGCAACGCCTGCCGCCTCGGCACCAAGCGGATGCTGGAGATCCTGGAGCGCATCGTGGACGGCGAAGGCGAAGAAGGCGACGTGGAGCTTCTGGAAGAACTCTGCGAAGTCGTCGCCGAAACCTCGCTTTGCGGCCTGGGGCAAACCGCGCCCAACGCCGTGATGTCCACCATCCGGTATTTCCGCGACGAATACGACGAGCATATCCGCGACGGCATCTGCCGCGCCGGCGTATGCTTCACCCAACGCGACAAGAAGGCATATCCGCAGCGGCTGCGCGGGCGTGTGCTGTAAAGGAGAAATAAAAAGATGGCTGAGATTACGATCAACGGCTTGAAAGCCACCGTACCCGACGACGCCACCATTTTAGAGGCGGCCAAAACCGTCGGCATCCATATTCCCACGCTATGTAACATGGCGGACGTGAGCTCGTTCGGCTCCTGCCGCATCTGTGTGGTCGAGGTGGAAGGCGCAAAGACCCTGCAGGTCTCGTGCTTGACGAAAGTGCGCGACGGCATGGTGGTGAAAACCAACACCGGCAAGGTGCGCAAGGCCCGCCGTGTGCTCTACGAACTGCTGCTTTCCGACCACGACCAGGAATGCCTCACCTGCTCGCGCTCCGGCAGCTGCGAGCTGCAGGCGCTGGGCGAGACCCTGGGCGTCAGCGAAACCCGCTTCAAGGGCGAGCACGATTCCCCGCCGGAGGACGTGTCCGTCGCGATCACGCGCGATATGGGCAAGTGCATCCTCTGCCGCCGCTGCGTGGCCGCCTGCAACGAGATCCAGAACACCGGCGTATTGAACGCGCAGAACCGCGGTTTCGATACCGTAATCGCGCCTGCGATGGAAGGCAAGCTCGGCGACGCCAGCTGCGTATTCTGCGGCCAGTGCACCGTGGTGTGTCCCACCGGCGCGCTCAGGGAGACCGACGCGACCAAGAAGGTCTGGGAGATGCTTGATTCCGGCAAGCGCACCGTGGTGCAGGTCGCGCCAGCGATCCGCGTGGCCATCGGCGAGGAATTCGGCATGGAGCCCGGCTCGCAGGTCACCGGGAAGCTCGCCGCCGCGCTCAAGGCGCTGGGTTTTGACGACGTGTTCGACACCAACTTCGCCGCGGACCTCACCATCATCGAGGAAGGCACGGAGTTCCTGGGCCGCGTGAAAGCGGCGCTCACCGGCGGCGAGGCTACGCTGCCGATGGTTACCTCCTGCTCGCCCGGCTGGATCAAGTTCATCGAGCATCACTATCCCGACAGGCTCAAGCATATCTCCACCTGCAAATCCCCGCATATGATGATGGGCGCGCTGGTGAAGAGTTTCTACGCCGAGAAGATCGGCGTGAAGCCCGAGGATATGCGCGTGGTCTCGGTCATGCCGTGCACCGCCAAGAAGTTTGAGATCAACCGCCACGAGATGATGAACAACGGCGTGCCCAACGTGGACGCCGTGCTCACCACCCGCGAGCTGGGCAGGATGATCCGCGAGGCGGGCATCGACTTCTGCGCGCTGCCCGACGCGGAGTTTGAAAACCCGCTGGGCATGTCCACCGGCGCGGCCGATATTTTCGGCGTCACCGGCGGCGTGATGGAAGCGGCGCTGCGCACGGTGTTCGAGCTGGTAACCGGCAAGGAGCTGCCTTTTGACAAGCTGCATGTCACCCCGATCGTCGGGTTTGAGCAGGTCAAGGAAGCCGCCATTACGATCGAGGATACTCTGCCCGCGTACGCGTTCCTCAAGGGCGTCACCGTGAAGGTCGCCGTCACCAGCGGCACCGCAGGCGCGACCATGCTGATGGACCAGCTGGAAAAAGGCGAGAGCCCCTACCATTTTATCGAGGTCATGGGCTGCCCGGGCGGGTGCATCATGGGCGGCGGCCAGCCGCGCTCCAAGGATCCCGATGTGAAGCAAAAGCGGCTCAAGGGCCTTTACACCGAAGACGAGGGCAAGGTGCTGCGCAAATCGCACGAGAACCCCTACATCACCAAACTCTACGAGGAATACCTCGGCGAGCCCAACGGCCACAAGGCGCACGAGCTGCTCCACACGCACTACACCCCGCGCGGGATGGAGAACAGGCTCGCAGACAAAGAAATGGTACGTAAAGAGGTAAGCCCAGCCTGATTATAATACCCAATCAGCTATTGCGGCCCCGCCCTGCACAATGCTTGGGCGGGGCTACACGCTTCATTGCCTGCGGCAATTTCGGGCGCTATTCGGGCTACGCCCTCCCTTATTGTTGGCTGCGTCGGGCTCGAGCGTCACTTACAAACGAGTAAGCTCAGCTCTCGCCCTCCCTGCCGCTTAGCATCTCGGGCATTCTGAACAGGCTGGAAATAGCACCACGTTTCAGAACCAAAACATATTGGCCGCGCTTTACAGCTCGGCCAGTTTTGTTTTCTCTTACCCTGCTTCTCTTTTTCCTAAAAGAGAAGCAGGGTATGATACAATATCCACAGGGGGATATGAGGATGATGTTTAACGGAGTTAAATGGTTGTTTTTTGATATGGGCTCAACGCTTGTAGACGAAACCGATGCCTACAAGGTTTGGTTCCGGCGGGCGTCGGATGCGGTAGGTGGCGCGATCAGCCCGGAGGAGCTTTGGAAACGGTATCAGGAAGGCATGGCGCAATATAACGCAACGATTGCCGGGCACCTGAAGCCGTTCGGGTATCAGCATGAACGAACAGGGCATATGTACCCGTCGGAGCTGGACAGGGCGTACCCGGAGGCGAAGCCGCTGCTTGAAAAGCTTTCCAAAACATATAAGATCGGCGTGATCGCCAACCAATCCCGCGGCGCGGCGGAACGGCTTGAAAGCTATGGGCTTTTGCCCTACATCGATTTTGTGCTCGGTTCCGCTGAAGCCGGGCTTGTGAAACCCGACCCGCGTATCTTCCGGCTTGCGCTTGAAAAAGCGGGTTGTCGGCCCCGCGAAGCCGTGATGATCGGCGACCGTCCGGACAACGATATCTACCCCGCCAAACGCCTCGGCCTGCGCACCATCCGCATCCGTCAGGGCACCTCCTGTACCCAGCTTCCCAAATCACTGGCCTACGAAGCGGACGCGACCGTGCACAGCCTCGACGAACTCTACGAAGTTTTAGTCCGATAGGATGTGCGGGGGCTGTGCACCCCCGCACCCCGCACCTAAGGACAGTGTCCACTCGGTTTCATTGTCGCGTGTTTCTCTATCGCTCACACGCTCTGTGAAACCTCCCAACTCCAGTTCGCTAGCTGCTACGCAGCTGCGCCACAAAGGGCACACTCTCACTTTCGTTGCCTTAGGTATCCCGGTATTGGCCGCGCGAAGCGCGGCCAAAGGCAAACGAAAATCCCTGACAGCGTCAGGGATTTTTGTTATTTATCTTCTTCGTCCAAGTCTTCCCAGTCCTCATCCGTGAAGACCTCATCGTCCAAGTCTTCCCAATCCTCCTGCAGGGGGTCCTTGCCGTCGCCGTTGGCCAGCTCGAAAAACGCAAGTTCCTCCCATTGCTCCCTGTCCGTCATGCACACACCTCCTAATGGGTGTTTATTATCCTATCCCTTGCCCGCACACAGCGCGGGCATAGCGGTTTTCGTTTTGCCGACTTTTTCTTTGTTCTAAAAGAAAAAGCAGGAAACTCCCGTTCGTACCCTATTTCAGCAGCAGCAGGCTCAGCGCCATCACGGCCATGCCGGCGACGAGGCCGTAAATGGACAGGTGGTGCTCGCCGTACTCGCGGGCGGCGGGCAGGAGTTCGTCAAGGCTGATAAACACCATGATTCCCGCGACGGCGGCGAAGGTGAAGCCGAACACGGCGTCGTTGAAGAACCGGAACAGTATCAGGTAGCCGATCGCCGCGCCTACGGGCTCGGCCAGCCCGGAGAGGAACGAAAGCCGGAACGCCTTTTTGCGGCTGCCCGTGGCGTAGAAGATCGGCACGGCCACGGCGATGCCCTCGGGGATGTTGTGGATGGCGATGGCGACGGCGATCGGGATGCCCAACTGCGGGTCGGCCAGCGCGGCGGTGAAGGTGGCAAGCCCTTCGGGGAAGTTATGGATGCCGATCGCCAGCGCCGTCAGCACGCCCATGCGCTTGAGGCGGTTTTTATGGTGTTCAGCGTTCCCGTCCATCTCCTCCACGGTGTGCACCTCGTGCGGGTTCTCCGCCGAGGGGATCAGTTTATCAATGAGCGCGATCAGAAGAACACCGAAGAAAAACCCGCCCGCGGTCACCCACGCGCCGGGTTTGTCGCCCAGCGCGGAGGAAAGCGCGGCATTGGCCTTCACCATGATTTCCACGAACGATACATAGATCATCACGCCCGCCGAGAAGCCCAGCGCGACGGAGAGGAACTTCGTGTTCGTCTTGTTGGTAATCAAGGATAACAGGCTGCCGATGCCGGTGGACAGGCCCGCCAGAAGCGTGAGTGAAAATGCAAACAGAACGTCATGTGTTGTCATTGCAGAATACTCCTTATCGTGCGGCGAAAGCGTTTATATACAGCGGCGGCGCAGCGGCCGGAGATCATCCGCGCGCCGTTTGAACAGGTAGGGTATCCGGACAGAATCGGCGAATGCACGGGCCGGATCACCGCGCTGCCGATCAGCGCCGTGCCCTCTGCATAGAAAATACCACGATGTATCCCCGCCGTGAAGCCGCGTTACTTATATTCTTCGTCATCCGAAAAAGCAACCGCGTTTGCGGGGATGCACCCGCGCACCAGACCGGCAGGCGTATCGGCTTCCACGTACGCCCAGGAAGTGCTGTTTTGCATCCAGCACAGGAAAGTCACTTCCGCGCCCTTTTGAAGCGTGGCCAACGGCGTATAGGCGATCAGCGGATCGTCCGTGATCGGGCAATTGTACAGCACGTTGGTAGGTTGGTAACTGAATATCAGATACGGCGCGTTCACGGTATCCTTCATTTGAGAACCCGGGATATAGCCCATCCGCCCGCTGCCGCTGTTGAGGCGGTAGAGCGCCAGCAGCCAGCCGCTTTCCCAGCCGTATACGTACACCGCGCCGTTGGTCGAGGTCATCGCTTTGCCGTTTGCGCCGCGCACGTAGTTGTAGCCCGGCCCGGAGTACACATCCAGCTTCTGCCCGGGCGCGAACGGGTATTCCTCAAATCCCAGCGGGATATTATACAGCGGCGGTTCCAGCTCCGGCAGCGGTTTTCCGCCGGGATTGGTCGTGTCCAGGTCGCGCATCTCCTGGCGTATTTCCTTAACCAGCCGCTCGTTGTACCATTCGGTGCTGTTGCACCAATCGTAGGTGAAAGCGGGGTTTTCCGTGTACCAGGACTGGCTGTTGAAATAACTGTAATAGTGTCCCGTCGGGTTGAAGGGGAAGCCGTAACGCGCGAAAATCTCGTTTAGGATATAGCCCAGCGCGTCGTACTGCCACTCCCACAGCTCCGCTCTGGTCAGGCGGCGGCTGCCGCTGTCGGGGATGATATAGAAGTTGGACGCGCAGGACACGCCCTGCACCGTGAGCAAAACGAACAGCACGACCAGGATCAGCAGTCTCTTCTTCATTGTTATCTCCTTTCGTTGAAAGCGCCTGCTCAGCGGCTGGGCGCCGGTCAATTGCCGGTATTGATGACCATTGTCTCAACCAGCGTCATCTTCGCCGGACCGTATATCACGATGGTATGCTCTTCGCGCCCCGGCGCGCCGGCCGCGGAACCTTGCGCCTGCGCGGCCAGATAGTTGTACGCGGTAACGCAGTTGAAGACCAGTAGCAGGCACAGCGCAATACTGAGTATATGCATCCAGATTCTCCGGCGCTTTGCGGGCTGCGCGCCCGCGCTGTTTTTCATGGAGACAAACAGGCAAAGCAGCGCCGCAAGCGGCAGCCAGAACAGCTGCGGGTAATACCGCGCCGAGAACAGGCCGGGGATAAAGAACACCGGCAGGAACACCGCAAGCAGCGTAACGAGCAGGAACTTCGCTTCGCGCGCGCGGCGCTTGCCCAGCACGCAGATCGACCGGATGATGATAATCAGCGATACCAGGAAAATGCCGGAGAACATAATGCCCCAGCCGCCCACGCTGGCGCCCGGCGTTTGCAGGTTGAATTCCTGTATGGTGAAGGTAAAGGGAATCTTCGGCGCGATATCGGCAAACGGCCCGCCGGATATGGGCGAGAACAACGATACGAAGAACTGCGCGAACAGCGGCAGCCTGTGAATCCCAGGCGACGTCACGGGTCCCGGCAGCCTGCCGGCCGGCGCGCTCCCGAGCATGCCGTGCAGGGGATTGCCGTAACGCACGAAGTTGAGCATGTAGCTGGTTGCGCCAAGCACGCACAGCGCCGCGACGGCCATCGCCAGGAAATAGAGAAACAACCACCAATACTGCCTTGTGCGCTCCTCATGGGGCGCGCCGGACTGCGCGACGGCGATCACGCGCGCAAGGCAGTAGAACAGGCAGAGCATTGCGCACAGCGGCACCGCCGCGGCTTTGATGTTCACCGCCAGGCACACCGCGATAAACGCCGCCGCCTTCGCGATGCCCGCATAGCGCCCCTCCGGCTTGTACGCAAGGTAAGCAAGCGCCGCCGCCGCGACGGCGATCATCTGGAACACGAAGCCGTCGTCGCAGTACGTCAGCGCCTGGCCCAGGGTGATCGGGTTCACGACGGCGAGCAGCGCGGCGACAAACGCCGCAAAACCGCCGATCTTGAACGCGTCGCGGACCATCGGGCCCAGGATGCATATAGCCGCCGCCATGCCTGCGATGTTGAACACCTTGCCGCAGGCGATGTTGCCGGTGAACGCATGGAAGCCCGCGCCGATCATAAGCGACGCCATGGGCCGGCTGCCCGCCTGATAACAGAGCCCGCCGGAAAACTGCGAAACGCACAGCGATACCGCGGCCAGGAACGCTGCACCCAGCGCCGTTATCATCAGCGCGTAGGCCGGCGCTTTGCGCAATAACGCAAGCCCGAGCCACGCAAGCGGCACGGCGCAGAATACCGTGTATTGCTGTATGGGTACGCCGACAGCCAGCATCGCCGTGACCGCGAGGACCAGCGCAAAGAAATACAGCAGGATAAACAGCCCGAAATCAAATACGGGGGATTTCCGGTTCGGTTTGGCCGGCTCCTGCCGCAGCTGCTCCAGTTCCCGCCGAATCCGAGCATAATCCGTTGTTATCATCCTGTCCGCTCCGTACTATATTGTGTCGGTAAGGAATGATTATAACGAATTATACCATATTGTGTATGAAATGAGAACTGTTTTGCGCTATATATTGACATACCGGCGGGTTGGCATATAATGACGGTAAACAGGTACGGGGGAGGCGGCGGCATGAAAAAGCATACGGGGAAACTGATCGCGCCCATCGTTATCACGGCGTTGATCCTGCTGTATTTCGTCGGGCTGATCATCATAGCCCTCACCACGAGCTGGCTGCCGGCGTGGGCGCTGATCGCCGGCGTCGTGCTCCCGCTGTGCGTCATGGGCGTGATGGTCTATGTGCTGATCGAACGAATCAAAGAGATAAGGAGCGGTGAAGAAGATGATCTTAGTCAATACTGATTTTATTACCGGCAAGGAACTGGAGACCCTGGGGCTGGTGAAGGGCTCCACCATCCAGTCGCGCAATATCGGCCGCGACATCACCCAGGGCTTTAAAACCCTGGTCGGCGGCGAGCTGAAAGCCTACACCGAGATGATGAACGACGCCCGCGCCCTTGCCACCAAGCGCATGGTGGCCCAGGCCGAGGAAATGGGCGCCGACGCGATCGTCAACGTCCGCTACGCGTCCGCCTCCGTGATGTCCAGCGCGGCGGAGGTTATGGCTTACGGGACAGCGGTAAAATTTAAATAAATTTTACTGTCACTTAGTCATTCAGGAAAACAATAGCGGAATTCCGCACACGGTGGCGGTCCACTTTCCGTCATCTTACCAATGCGGCATCTTTGCGGTAGCGCTGCTACAGCTTCGGACGCCGCATCGGCAATCTAACGAAAATTGAACGCGCCACCGTGCGCGTTCTTTCACTATTGTTTCCCTGCTTTTTGGTTTGTTGGGCGGAGATAATGACTACGGTAGTTTATATGTGCCTATAAATTGTTTATATGGCATTTGTGCGATATATGAATTGGTGGTTGTGAGTGTCTCAAGTGAACTAACTGGTGCAGTAATTCTGACAACCAAATGCTTCTTGGTAAAATCGATTAATAGTGTCATAAATTAAATTCGTTGAACTCTTGATATTATGACAATCATAGTATATACTATTAAATAGGGAGGTGTGCCATGAAAACTGCAACTAAAAAACTTGGAGGGAAGATTAAGGAATTACGAGAACAGAGCAGACTAACGCAAATCAATATTGCCGGTTATCTCAAAGTTGATCAAAGTTTAATATCGAAATTCGAAAGTGGAGAGCGTGCAATATCATCAGACATGCTTGAAAAACTTGTTGATCTATTTGGTGTTTCATTGAGTGAGCTTGTAGATAACCAGCCAACACTAAAGCACTTGAAACTTGCATTACGAGCATCAGATGTCACTACAGATGACTTGGTAACAATTAGTGTGATTAATCGTATAGCATTGTATAGCAACATGATTTCACAAATGAACGAGGATTGACGATTGAAATGGATAAAATGGAACTTTGGAAAAAGGCAATTACTATTAGAAAGAAACTAGGGGAAGATGCAACATCGCCACTAGATATTTTCCCACTAGTATACTCAATTGAAAAACTCACAACAGTATTTTATCCAATGGGAGATAGAGTGAGTGGTCTTTGTGTTAAGAGTGCAAAGAATAATCTCATCGCAATTAACTCATCTATGACTCTAGGAAGACAAAGATTTTCAATGGCTCACGAGTTGTACCATTTGTTTTTTGATAATGATCAAGAAACTACAATCTGTGGCATGAGCATCGGGAAAGGTAATCAAAATGAAAAGAATGCAGATATGTTTGCTTCATTCTTTTTGATGCCACCCGATGCTCTTTCAAATTTTATTAGACAGATTAAACATGATTCCAAGCAAAGACTAATAATAGAAGATATTGTTGCAATAGAACAGTTTTTCGGTGTAAGCAGACTATCACTTCTTATTCGTTTGCTAGCGGACAATGAGATTACTCAAGAAGAGCTAGAAAATATGCGACAAAACGTGATCATTTCAGCAAGAAGTTGTGGGTATGATGATACACTTTATAGACCGTCACCTAAAGACAAGCAGTATAAAACATTCGGGTTTTTGATTAAACAAGTTGAACAAGCACTTGAGAACGGTAAAATATCAAGTGGCAAATATGAGGAAATTCTCCTTGCAGCTTTTCGCTCCGATCTTGTTTATGGTGACGAAACTGAAGGAGGAGAAAACGTTGACTAATCCCCTTTATTTTGATGCTGATTGTATTTCAGCTTTTTTATGGGTTAGACGTGAAAACATACTGCCTATACTTTATCCAAATAGAATATTTATACCAAAACCAGTATATGATGAGTTATCTTGTCCAAGTATCCCACATATTAAATCACGGCTAGATGTTCTGATCTCAAGTGGTCAAGCGAGCATAGCAACAATAATGACGGATTCGGCAGAATATGTTTTATATTATCAGCTAGCTTTTGCTCCTAAAAATGGAGAAACGATAATAGGTATAGGTGAAGCAGCATCAATCGCTTTAGCAAAATACTATGATGGTATTGTTGCGAGTAACAACCTTAGCGATGTAAAAAGGTATACTACAGAATATAGATTAGAACATGTTACTACAGGCGATATTCTCGTTGATGCATTAGATCAGGGCATTATCACAGAGAGTGATGGAAATGCTATATGGATGGATATGCTTAAAAA
Source organism: Clostridiales bacterium (assembly GCA_016930575.1). Classification (GTDB taxonomy): domain Bacteria; phylum Bacillota; class Clostridia; order Christensenellales; family Aristaeellaceae; genus CAXXOK01. Next base: position 20,010 of record JAFGGL010000075.1, read on the forward strand.
ACGAAGGAGAATTGGAGCACCATCTTTTTCGGAATTTATTAGATTTAAATGCAGTAAATAAAGATTATACATTTTATAGAGAACATATTTCAGTATTTAATCTAAACAATAATATAACCAATTATTATATTATAAGTTATTGCATATATACTATATAAACAAAATGGTATTTTTCTCAACATTTATCTCTCCCCCCACAGCACCCCCGCGGTGCCCAGCATAAACGGCAGTTTGAGGGCGTGGGTAACGTAGGGTTCGGTTGAGGTGATCTCAAAGTGGACTTCCTTTGCGCCCATGGCTTTCACGGCGGCGGTGAGTTCATCCGGGGTGCCGTAGTAGGTTTTAAGCAGGAAGAGGTCCTGGAATGCGAATTTTCCGCCGGGCTTGAGAACGCGGAGGGCTTCCCGGATGAGGTCGGGTTTATGCTTGGTGTCCTTCACCTCGTGGAAGGTCATGTTGGAGACGACCAGGTCGAACGCGCCGTCTTCAAAGGGGAGTTCGGACGCGGTGCCCTGCACGAAGCCGGTCCTGTCCTTAACGCCCATGATTTCGGCGTTGCGCTCGCACTGCGCCTTGGCATAGCTCCAGTCCGCGCCCCAGTAGTCAAGGCCGGTGAGCTGCGCCTGCGGGAATTTTTCCGCCAGCTTCATCACCAGCGCGCCGCTGCCGCAGCCGATATCCAGCGCCGCGCCCACGCCGTCCCATCCGATATGGGCGACCAGCGTATCCAGCACCTTGCTCTGGATATCCCCGCCCTCGGGCGAAAACAGCCGCCGGGCATAGCAGAAATAAATAAAGCACACGGCAAAAAACAAGGCCGGCACGGCGAGGATGATCCGCAGCGCGGCAAGCTCGTGCGCGAACAGGTCGACGGCGACCTCGGCGGCGATAAACAGCAGGGCAAGGATGGCGCTCGCCCGTATCAGCCGCGGCGCGACCCAGTTGCCGTACTGCGGTTTCTGTGTCGTTTTCATCGTGTTTCTCCGTTCTGTTGTGTGAGTAAAACTTCTCATTCTATATGGAATGGACAGCAATAAAAATAAAATCCCGCCGCCTGATTGTCAAGCGGCGGCGTACAAATTCCCCGTTTTGCTGCCTGTGTTCAACCTCTGCGCGTTTTTCTCCTGCGCCAAAGCATTGCGGCCGTGCCGCCCGCCAGCGCCGTCAGCGCGGCGGCGAGCCAGAGGAAGGGAACGGAGGAGTCGCCGGTCTGCGGCGGGGTATAGGTATAATAGATCGTGCCGTTCCAGGTGCGGGGGGCATGGGGATCGGTGAACAGCGGCCAGCTGAGGCCGGCGGCGGTGGATATGCTGATGCGTGCGTCGGCGTATACGTTTGCGCTGTAGGTATAGACCATTTCACAAACGTCGTGGCTTGCGTTGACCGTGATGTAAAACCCGTACGTCTTTCCCTTCGTAAGCGTCAGCCCGCTGTCAAGCGGCAGGGGCGTGGGCGTATTGGAGCCGCTTGATGTTACGTCGCTTTCCTGCAACAGCGTCCACGCGCTTTCGTTGGTCTCATAGCCCTGATATCCGCCTTCCCGCCAGTACGCGCGAACCGGCACCGGCTGCGCGGAACCGAGGATATTGATATCGAACGCCGTGATCACGATATCGCTGCCCGGCTGTACCGTAACGTCGAACATATTGCCCTGGAACGTAACGTTGCCGCTGAACGACGTCGTCAGCGATGCGGAAGCGCCGTTTGCCATTGCGGGAAACAGGCATACGGCCGCGGCGAGCATCAGCACGAAAAGAAACCGGGCGGGACTGCGCGCTTTTTCCATGGGAAAATCTCCTTCAGCGGTTGGGTTTTCATGATTGGGATGCGAAACAGCGGAAATCTCGATGCGATCAATATCGTATAAAGGCATTATAGCAGACGAAACGGAAAAGCGTCAATCCCGGAAAACAGGCGGCCCGCATAGGTTTGCGCCTTTTGGCAGTTCGGCCCGGGCGGCAGGGAATCCGGCGCATGCGGCGCGTTGCTGCAATGGCTGCCGTTTACCATATGCTTTCGATTGTGATATAATCAGACATCATATTGCACGCAAAGGTGATTTTAAACGCCGCCGCGCTGTTTTGACGAATCATATTTTTTAGCCCTTGTTTTTACGGCCATGCCTGAGGAGATCCAGTAGTTTTGAAGAAGACGATCGAAGCGTTTTTGCGCAAAGACGGCTCTTTGCGAAAGGTTGCGGTTACCGGTGCGGGAAAGCCGGATATCGACCACGCCACGATCGACAGGTGGCAGCGGCTGTTTGCCTTGATCGCAAAGGAAGCACGCGAGCCCGCCGCATTGATTTTGCGCGTGACGAACGATTCTATACGCGTCCTGTGCCGGAGCGACAACGCGGAGCAGGACAAAACCGAGTATTATTTCGGCAGCGGCCTGTATTGCCAGTTCATCGCAGGAAGCAGCGGGCTGCTGATCGAAAATACGGTCTCCTTCGAGTATATCAACAGCAAATGCGCGGCCCAACCCTTCGTGTCCGCGTGCTTCGGGCTGCCGGTATTCTGGCCGGACGGAGAGTTGTTCGGCGTCATTTGCATGATGAGGAACTTGAAAAAGGCGATGACGAAAACCTATAAAAATCTCGTTTCCGAGCTCAGGGAAACCTTTGAGCAGGAACTCGCATCAGTCTGCCAACAGCAGCAGCTGCTGCAAACCGCGGAAACCGACCCCCTGACGCTGATCTGCAACAGACGAAAAACAGAAAGCGTTATGAAGGCGGAATTCGACCGGGCAAAACGCTACGGCAAGCCGTTTTCCGTTTCCATCATGGACCTCAACGGATTTAAGCGGATCAACGACACCTACGGCCACAACGCCGGCGACGACGTCCTCAGGGCGTTTGCGCAAAGCGTCGGCGCAAGGCTCCGCGAAACAGATTGTCTGGGGCGCTGGGGCGGCGACGAGTTCATTCTGGTTTGCCCCAATACGGACGCCGGCGCGGCGCAGCAGCTGATATCCAGAATCCGGCCGGCTGTCAATCGGGATATGGAAGAAATGCCGGCGTTTGACGGCTTTTGCTACGGCGTTTCGCAGTTTGCGCAGACTGACCAGTCGTATCTGGAGATCGTCAAAAGAGCCGACGAGATTATGTACAAATACAAAAACAACGGGCAAGCGAGCGCCGGCCACATCGCCTGAGGCCGCTATTATTACAGTTTGAGTGAAAAAAGCTGCGCCGCCTTCCGCAATACGGAAGGCGGCGTGCTTTTGGTTACACTTTTACGGCGATGATCCCAAGCGTGAGGGAATCGCCGGCATAGGCTTTCCCGGTCAGGCCGGAGAGCGCTTCGTTAACGGCAAAGCCGCAGCGTTCCAGCTCCCTGCCGATGCTGTCCGGAGAGAAGAAGGTCTGCCAGAACCTGTAGGTCGTTACCTTGTCGTCAAGCACGGAGATTACGTCGCACAGGGCGGGGATGTCCGGGTAGGGGATGGGTTTTTCCAGCACCATGTGTGCGTGCGGGCGGTAGAAGCCCGCCTCGGCGGCGTACCAGTTGGGCGCGTTTTTCGCCGTCCTTTCGGCAAACGCGCGCAGGCTTGGCACGTCGAGCGCAAAATGCCCGCCGGGTTTGAGCGCAGCGCGGATATTTTTCAGCAGCGCTTTCCTGTCTTCGGGGCTCAGCACGCCGTAGTCCTGGCTGATCATGACGGCCGCGTCGAACTCTTCTTCACCGAACGGCTCCAGGTAGCTTTGGCGGACGAACCGCGCCCCCGGCGCGTGTTCCCGTGCGTATTCCAGCGAGCGCTCTGAGCGGTCGACGCCGGTCATGTCAAACCCCGCCCGTGCTAATGTAGCGCAGTACAGCCCCGGCCCGCAGCCCAGGTCTACGACGGCCGCGCCCGCCTTCAGCCCCATGGCCTTGGGCAGATAGCTGCAGATCGCGTCCATGGTTTCGGGCCTGTAGCTTGCCAGGTCGGTATCCGGGTTCAGGTGGAAGGGCAGCAGCCGCCCCGAGATGTAGGGGTCGTTCCAGAACTCCGCGCCCTTTTCATACGGGGCGGGTTTCCTATCGAGTTTCAGCAAATCATTCAGCGTGAACATACAATTTTCTTCCTTTCAATTTCCAATCGTATATGGTTTCGGCAGCAAATGAAAACAGGGATACCGAAAGGTATCTCTTTACACAACAAAGAGATACCTTCTTGAAAGACTGAACGAACGCAACAAAACCGCGCCTGCGTACGCCAGGCGGCCGGCCCATTATTCCGGTTCGTTCCTTCTTTCGCTTCCGGCCGGCGCGTTTCGCGCCCTCCGGACGGTATCCCTCCAAACGATATGGATCTGTTTACTGCCGGACACAGCATAGTGCACAATCAACGGTTTGTCAACCGGCGATATTCCAGCGTCGCTATGTTGGCGCTGGCCTTGTGTGAACAAGACAACCGGGCTATAATCAACGCATAGGAAAGGGGTTGGAGGCATGGATAACGGCTATTCGACCGTATACAGATCCGAAAAGTGGGAAGCCGCGCTTCTCAGGGATTACGACGCCGCTTTGAAAAACTGGCCGGTTCCGTTTGAGGAACTGGAAATCAAAACGCCCGCGGCGAAGACGCATATCCTGCTGTGCGGCAATCCGGACGGGCCGCCGCTGCTGTTTTTCCACGGTACGGGGAACAACTCCCTGATGTGGCGGTACAACGCGGAAGGCCTCGGCGGGAAATTCCGCCTTTATTTCATCGACACGCCCAACGATCCTGGGAAAAGCGCGGCCGGGCCGGCCTTCAAGCCGCCGGAGGGCTATACGCAATGGATGCGCGAGCTGCTGGACGCGCTGAAGCTTGAGAAGGTTTCGCTTGCCGGTCATTCCAAAGGCGGCTGGCTGGCGCTGAACACGGTCATCCGTATGCCGGAGAAGATCGACAAGGTGGCGCTGCTTGCGCCCGCCGCCGGGCTGATCTCCAGATTGAATCCTGAATTTATCAAGAAATCAATGAAAGTCGGGCTGTTTCCCAACGAGAAAAACGTTACGGAATTCTTGCAGTATATGAGCGGCGGCGACAGCGCGGTCAACGCCGGTTACGCAAGCTATATGGTCAGGCTGATCAAGGGCACGAAAGCCAGGCCCGTCAGGCACAGGGCGTTTACCGACAGCGAACTGCGGGCGATCAAAAAGCCGGTTTTGCTGTTGTTCGGGGAACATGAAAGAAGCCTGGATTTTAGGATGGTGATCGCCCGCGCCGAAGCCAACGTCAAAAACCTGATGTCGGTCACGGTCAGTGGCGTCGGCCACGCCCTGCAGGGGGAGAAGCCGGACGAGGTCAACCAACTGATCATAGATTTCGTATAACGCTTTGCCTGATCAGGGAACATCCTGCCCCGGCTGCACCAAGCCTTGCCGGTCTGCGCCGCGCCGCCGCAGCGAAGGCACGGCGAAGGCGAGGGTTGCGGCGGCAAGCAGGCCTGCCGCGAAAAGCCAGGAATAGCGGTAATCCGTGTTGGAACTGATATAGTAGCAAAGCAAGCTCGCTAACAGCGACCCGATACGGAACACAAGCGACAGCAGCGACAAAATGCTGGCACGCTGTGCGGCCGGGGCTTCCCGGTTTAACAGCGTCTGTTCCGCAACGCCGTTGCCGCCCAGAAATATATACCAAAACACATAGATCAGGATGAACGGGACCTGGGTGTTTGCCGCGATTAAAAGCGCCAGGCAAACGCCCATCAGCGCCTTGGAAAGCAGAAAAACCGCGACGCCGCTTTGCGGCAGCCGGGTCAGCAGATATTCTGAAAGCTTGCTGCCGGCGACCACCCCGGCAAAGCCGATACAGCCGATCAACCCGAACACCAACGTGGAGGACGTGAAGGCCTTCACGGCAGGCTGCCAATAGGTTTCGACCGTCACCATGGCAAAGGCCGTGAGGGAGCACAGCACGAACAGCATCCGCGCTGTGCGCGAGCCGCGCACGAAGGAAAAGCTCTTTTGCAGGTGTTCCTTCAGACTCGGCGGATGGCCTTTTTGGGTGTTAATGTGCTCGGATTCGCGCACGGTAAACAGCGTGAGAAAAAGAATAACGATAAAACCGGCGATATTGAAGATGATGTTTCCCGCGTAATCCCCGCTCAAGCCGGCCAGTACGCCGCTGAACAGCGCGCCGAGCGCCAGCCCCGTGCTGTCTAAAATGTTCAGTCTGCTGGTAACCCGCACGAGCTTTGCTTTGTCGCCCGCTTCGTCGATGGCCAGAGCCTCGATGCTGCCGGAGGCAAATGCGCGGGAGAGGCCGTAAAGCACCATCACACCGGCCAGCACACAGGCGGAGCGGAACGAAAGAAGCAGAGAAAACCCGGCCAATTGCAGCAGCAAGGAGAGGATAAACGAAAGCTTCCTGCCAAACAGGTCGGCAAACACGCCGCTTGGAAATTCCGCAAGCAGCGTGAACAGCGAGGCCGCGCCAACGAACAGTGACACTGTCTGTACGGTCGCGCCGTGCGACGTAAGCAGGAGGATAAAAACCGGCGCAGACGTTCCGAGCATAAACGCCTTCAGGAACAGGATGGCCTGCAGAGATCTACGCATTCGCTTTCTCGTCCACAGGGTAAACGATCAGCGCATATTCAAACGGAATGCCCTTCGTGCCAGGCTTTTCGTGCTCGTGGATAAAGGTCATAATCAGTTGTTTCAGCTGAAGAACTTCTTTTTCTTCCATGTGGAGTATCCCCCAGTTCATATCGCACAGCGCTTCATCCGGCGGCGCCTGGCAGGCCTGCGCATAGTCGGCAAAGCCGGTGAACGTCGTGGATAAGGCGTTTTGCATGATCGCGATCCGCTGCGCGTTTTCGGCGCTGTTTGGCGTGCGCCCCATGCTAATGGTGCGGGGCGGCAGCCAGTAAAACCGTGCCGTGATGCCGTTGATCTGCTCGGTGTGGTGCAGCTTCACCGCGCCCAGCTCAACCAGTTTTCTGATATGGTACTGCACCGACGAGGCGGAGATCCCCATCCGGCGGCTGAGCTCCTTGGGCGTTACCGGTTGATTGATGATCTGCATCAGGCGCAGCAGCTCCTGCCGTCGCGGGTTGACATAGATATCCAGTTCCTTTTTCCCGGCCAGAACGATGGGTTTGTCCATGATATGCGCCTCCTCTTAACGGTACACATACTATAACATTACATAATATGTACCGTCAAGAAGAAATTTCACGCAAAGAAAAAGGCTTTCCCCGGAATAACCGGGGAAAGCCTTTTCGGCTGCGGTCAATGCATGGCCGTCCAGAGCATTTTGTTGTCTGTGTAGTCTATCGTCAGTCTGCCCGTGTCCCTGAGCCAGGACAGGTACGAGCGGACGGTGCTGCCCACCAGCACGTACTGCGCGGCGTTCATGGTGAGCTGATGGTGGGCGAAGATGCCTTGCAAGATATCCTCAAACATCATCGGCGTGCGGCAGAGTTCCAGCAGCCTGTCCGCGATCTCCAGAATCTTCAAGCGGTTGACGCGCACCAGATGTTTCACGTCGGCGGAGGCTTCGGCGTGGGCGGGAACGAACATAGCGGCTTCCATCTGCTCAACCATATCAAGCGTCTTAAGCTGCGCGCCGACGTCGTAGAGGAAGGTCACGCCGTATTTCTGGATCGTCTCCCTGCTTGCTATGCAATCCGCCAGAAACACCACGTCGTCCGGCGTGCGGAAGCCCACCATGTCGATGAAATGCCCCGGCAGCGGGATGACCTCGATCTCCTTTGGAAAGGCTTCGTCGCCGATATCCAGCGCGTCGCTGGGCTTTGCCATGAGGAATTTGCCCCGCAACTCGCGGAAGGGATAGCCGCCGTAGATCAGCGACGGCTCCAGCAGCGGCCTGCGGGTGAGCGCGGCCTCGGCGCCGCAGGCAAACGCCTTGCAGCCCGTTTTGTCCTGCAGATATCGGTTGCCGCCCACGTGGTCGGCGTTGGAATGCGTGTTGAGGATGCCTTTGAGCCGCCAGCCCTGTTCGTTCAGGATTTTCAGCACGCTGCGTCCCGCGTCCTTATCGCCGCCCGAATCGATCAGGTACACGTCGCGTTCGTTTGCGCGCCATACGCCGATCTTGGCCGGGCACTGGAAATACCAGGTGCTTGCTCCGGCCCGGATGAGTTCATACATACTTCGCTCCTACCGGGCCGGATAGAAGATCAGGTTGTACATGCCGCAGCTTTCGCCGTAGGGGTTGTTGTAGGCGTGGGGCAAATCGGCGCGGAAGCGCACGGCCTGCTGTTTGTGCAGCGTCAGCTTCTTGCCGCCGACGGTCATATCCAGCTTGCCGTGGAGCACCAGCAGGTATTCCTCCGTGCCTTCCATGTGCTTGTCGGAGCCGTGGCGGCAGCCCGCGTCCAGTTCCAGGTAGAAGATCTCTACGTTACGTATGGGATCGTAGGGGAACATCGAGCAGGCGCGCATCATGCCGTTTTCTTCCTCGATCAGGTTGTCGAACTCCACGTTCGCCACGGTGTATTCCGGCGCTTCCTCCTTCAAAAGCGAGGTCAGCGGCACCTTCAGCCCCGTGGAGATCTTGGACAGCGTCGTGATCGTCGGGGTCGACTGCCCGCGCTCGATCTGCCCGAGCATCGGCTTGCTCACGCCCGTCATCCTGGCCACGTCCTCAAGCGTCAGGCCTTTCTGCGCGCGGATGGCCTTGAGCCGGTTGCCGATCATTTCGGTTTGAATGGACATTTGCGTGTCCTCCTTGTATGTTATAGCATGTTTCAGGCACAGTATAACATATTTTCACGGATGTGCAAGGCGGCCGCCGAACGCTGGTTTCCGCACCGCGTTCTACGAGTCGACAAATACGCCGCAACCCTTATAATATAAGGGTTTCAAGACCTCTGAAATATTTTTCAAAATCTATTGACAATCAAAAATCTTAAGCGCATAATGCAATTAATTCCAGGGAGAGGAGGGGATTATAATGCCCGCACCTGTAAAGAAACCGGAAGTCAAAAAGCCCGCGCCGAAGGCCGCGCCCAAGAAAGCCAAGTAATCAAATTGATCATTCCAAAGAAGCCGTCACGCGGCTTCTTTTTTGATGTTCGGGTCATGTTTGCAATAGTATCGCAAACTCCCCGCCCGACCGGCAAAGCCGGTCGATACGAATGCAAGCGGAGAGCTGCGGCCCTCCGATACCTCCTGTGGATCGGGTTTACGCTTCGCTTATCAGAATACGGCGGCGGATGCAGGATTTTACAGCCCGCCGGATAAACAAAGCATATGCGCGTATGCGCGGCACGGAGGGCAAGCATGAGCGACAGCGCGAAAAAGGGCCTGCGCAACATCATCTTTTTGGGGATGGTGAGCTTTTTTGCGGATATTTCCAGTGAAATGGCGTACCCCATCATCCCGCTGTACCTGGTATCGGCGTTCGGCGCCACGCCATTTCTGGTAGGCGTGATTGAAGGCATCGCCGAGAGCATCGCAAGCCTGCTTCGGGTGTTCAGCGGCTACATCAGCGACAAATACAACCGTAAAAAGCCCCTTGCGTTCTTCGGGTACTTCACGGGGCTTTTATACAAGCTGATGCTGATCTTCGCGGGTTCGTGGAGCGGCGTTCTCGGCGCGCGCATTATTGACCGCTTCGGCAAGGGCATCCGCACCGCGCCGCGCGACGTGATGGTATCCGACAACGCGGAAGCTTCGCAAATGGGCCGCGCGTTCGGCATCCACAAAGCGCTGGACATGACGGGCTCGGCCATCGGTATCCTGCTTGCTTTCCTGTTGGTACGCGGCGTCGGCGCGGGAAGCTACAAGGTGGTGTTCGCCTGGTCGATGATCCCCGTGGCGCTTTCGCTTGCGATGTTTGCGTTCATCCGCGACCGGGGCCGCAAACGGCCGGTGATGAAGCGCGAGCATTTCTGGAAGAATATCAAACAGCTCGACGGCAGCCTGAAGCTGTATCTGGCCATCGCGTTTACCTTCACGCTGGGGAATTCGTCCAACGCCTTTTTGCTGCTGCGGGCAAACGCCGTAGGGTTTCTAAACACCGAAGTGATACTGCTTTATTTCATCTATAACCTCGTCAGCGCCGCACTGGCGATCCCCTTCGGCAAGCGCTCCGACGCCGTGGGGCGCAAGCGCTTGCTGGTCGCTGGGTACACGGTTTTTTCGCTGGTATATCTGGGGTTCGCGTTCGCGTCGTCCAAGGCGCTGATTATCGTGTCGTTCGTGCTTTACGGCTTTTACACATCGCTGATCGCCGGGGTGGAGCGTGCCTTCATCGCCGAGATCACCCCGCCCGCCGTCAAGGGCACGATGCTTGGATTGCATTCCACGCTGGTGGGCGTCGCGCTGCTTCCGGCAAGCCTGCTGGCGGGCATGCTGTGGAACGCAATTGGCGCATGGGCGCCGTTTACCTTCGGCGCGCTGATGTCCGCCGCCGCGGCTATTCTGCTGGGCGTTTTCTTCCGCAATAAGCCCAAAACCGCCTAAGACCTCCGCGTGTCTTTTCCGTTGCGCTCCATTACTTCTTGCGATATACTTTTGATAGCGTGTGAATAAAGATCGGGGGCATACTGACATGACGGACGCGCAAAAGCGGTCTGCCGCGCAGGAGTTTAGCGCGTACTGGAAGGGCAAGGGCTACGAGAAGGGCGAAAGCCAGCCGTTTTGGCTGTCGCTTTTATCCAACGTCCTCGGTGTGCAAAACCCCGAACAATTCATCGCCTTTGAAGACCAGGTGATGCTGGACCACACCAGCTTTATCGATGGTAATATCATAAAAACGCACGTATTGATTGAGCAAAAGGGCATCGACCGCGATCTGCGCAAGCCTATCAGGCAATCCGACGGCACGCTGCTCACCCCGTTTCAGCAGGCCAAGCGTTACGCGTCGGAATTGCGCTATTCCGACCGCCCGCGCTGGATCGTTGCCTGCAATTTCAAGTCGTTTCTGGTGTACGACATGGAAAATCCGTCCGGCGAGCCAGAAGAGATTCTATTGGAAAACCTGGATAAGGAATACTACCGTCTGAACTTTCTCGTGGATACCGGCGACGAAAACATCAAAAAGGAAATGGAAATCTCCATCCAGGCGGGCCGCCTTGTGGGCGTGCTGTACGAGGAGATTCTCAGGCAATATCACAACCCCAAAAACGAGCATTCGCTCAAAAGCCTGAACAAGCTGTGCGTCCGGCTGGTGTTCTGCCTCTACGCCGAGGACGCGGGCATCTTCGGCCAGCATCTGATGTTCCATCATTATATCCGGCAATTCCGGCCCGAGGATGTGCGCCGCGCGCTGATCAACCTGTTCAGGGTATTAAACACCCGGCCGGAGAACAGGGACCCGTACCTGGAAGCGCCCCTGAGCGAGTTTCCCTTCGTCAACGGCGATCTGTTTGAAGACGACGATATCGAGATTCCGCAGTTCAACCGGCGCATCGTCGATTTGCTGCTGCACAGCGCCAGCGAGGATTTCGACTGGAGCGATATCAGCCCCACTATTTTCGGCGCGGTGTTCGAGAGCACCCTGAATCCCGAAACCCGCCGCAGCGGCGGCATGCACTATACCTCCATCGAGAACATCCACAAGGTGATCGATCCGCTGTTTCTGGACGATTTGAAACAGGAGCTGGAGGCTATCCAGGCGGTCGCCGTTTTACGCACGCGCGTGCAGAAATTGAACGCCTTTCAGGATAAGCTCGCGGGGCTTGCGTTCCTGGACCCCGCCTGCGGCTCCGGCAACTTCCTGACGGAGACCTACCTTTCGCTGCGGCAGCTGGAAAACGAGGTCATCCGCGGGCTGATCGACGCCGGAAAGGGCGCGGCCGCCGGGCAGATCATGTTCGGCGACAGCAACATCAATCCGATACGGGTATCCATCGGCCAGTTTTACGGCATCGAGATCAACGATTTCGCCGTGGCCGTGGCAAAGACCGCGCTGTGGATCGCCGAATCCCAGATGCTCAAGAAAACGGAAGACATCGTGCACATGCAGATCGACTTCCTGCCGCTGAAAACCTACCTGAACATCCACGAGGCCAACGCCCTGCGCATCGATTGGGAAACCGTCGTGTCCAAACACAAGCTGAACTATATCATGGGCAATCCACCGTTTGCCGGGTATTCCTTGCAAAGCAAGGAACAGAAAAAGGATATCCTGTCCGTCTATGTGGATGAAAAGGGCAAACCATATAAAACAGCAGGGAAAATTGACTATGTGGCAGGGTGGTATTTTAAGGCTGCCCGATTTACGCAGGGAACATCTATCTGCTCTGCGTTTGTTTCAACAAACTCTATCACACAGGGCGAACAAGTAGCAGGAGTTTGGGAACCGTTGTATGAACGTTTTAAAATTCATATCGACTTTGCTTGGCAAACATTTAAATGGAGTAGTCAGTCATCAGATAAAGCAGCAGTTCATTGTGTGATAATAGGGTTTAGTAGTATATCAAATTCTAATGCAAAAGAACTATATTCAAGTAACGTCATTGTGCATTTTGTTGAGAATATAAATCCTTACTTAGTTGCCTCTACTGATGTGATCATTGGCAGTCGCACAAGGCCAATCTGTACTGTTCCACAAATGATGGCTGGGGGAAAACCAGTAGAAGGTGGACATTTAATATTCACGGAACAAGAAAAAACAGAATTTGTCAAAGCTGAGCCTTTATCAGAAAAGTATTTCAGACCTTTTATGGGTTCGGATGATTACATTAACAATAGGCCGCGCTGGTGTTTGTGGTTGCTAAATGTAAATCCAAGTGAATTACGAGGATTACATCATGTGATGAGTCGTGTTGAGCTAGTACGAATATATAGGCTATCAAGTATAAAGGCAGCAACGAGGAAGTATGCGGATTATCCAACCCGTTTTATGGAGATTAAGCAACCAACGAGCAATTACTTAATGGTTCCAGCGACATCGTCTGAGAATCGGCGCTATATTCCACTAGGTTTTCTTAATAAAAACGTGATAGCTAGTAACGCAGCATCGTTTATCCCAAGAGCAACGCTTTATCATTTCGGTATTCTTACTTCTAACATACATATGGCATGGATGAGAGCCGTTGCAGGGCGCTTAAAGAGCGACTATCGTTATTCTGCAAAAATCGTCTACAACAACTTCCCCTGGCCTTCGTCGACAGCCGAACAAAAAGCGAAAATCGAACAAACCGCGCAGGCGATATTGGACGCGCGGGCGTTGTACCCCGATTCCAGCCTCGCCGATCTGTACGACGAGGTCACCATGCCGCCGGAGCTGCGCAAGG
>JAFGGL010000076.1 GCA_016930575.1 Clostridiales bacterium
ACTTACTCCCTGAACCTGATCGACACCCCCGGCCACGTGGACTTCAGCTACGAGGTCAGCCGCGCGCTGGCCGCCTGCGAGGGCGCGCTTTTGGTGGTGGACGCGACCCAGGGCATCGAAGCCCAGACGCTCGCCAACGTCTACATGGCGCTGGAGCATGACCTGGAGACCATCCCCGTCATCAACAAGATTGATTTACCCAGCGCGCAGCCGGAGGTAGTCAAGCGCGAGATCGAGGAAGTCATCGGCCTGGACGCGTCCGGCGCGCCCACGGTATCCGCCAAGACCGGCGCGAACTGCGAGGACGTGCTGGAAGCCATCGTCAGGCACATCCCCCCGCCAAAAGGCGACGACACGGCGCCGCTGCAGGCGCTGATCTTTGACGCATATTACGATAATTACAAGGGCGCGATCTGCTTCGTGCGCGTGATGCAGGGCACGGTCAAGCCCGGGATGCGCATGCGGATGATGGCGAGCAAGGCGGAGTTCGACATCGTGGAAGTCGGCACCTTCAGCCCCGGCTACCGCCCCTGCGAAACGCTGCAGGCGGGCGACGTTGGCTACATCAGCGCGTCGATCAAGGATATCTCCGACACCCGCGTGGGCGATACCATCACCGACGCGGCGCGCCCGGCCGATAAACCTTTGCCTGGCTACCGCAAGGTAACCCCGATGGTGTTCTGCGGCATCTACCCCGCCGACGGCAACGATTACGACGCCCTCAAGGACGCGCTGGAAAAGCTGCGCATGAACGACGCGTCCCTGTCCTTTGAGCCCGAAACCTCCGTGGCGCTGGGCTACGGCTTCCGCTGCGGATTCCTGGGGCTTTTGCACATGGACATCATCTCCCAGCGGCTGGAGCGCGAATTCGATCTGAACCTCATCACCACCGCGCCCAGCGTGATTTACAACGTATACAAGACCGACGACCAGATGGTCTCCATCGACAACCCCACCAACCTGCCCGACGTCTCGGTGATCGACCGCATGGAAGAGCCCTACGTGCTGGCGACGCTGTATACCCCGCAGGAATACGTGGGCACGCTGATGGAGCTGAGCAAAGAAAAGCGCGGCACGTTTCTGGATATGCAGTACGAGGGCGGGCGCGTGAAGCTGACCTACGATATCCCGCTCAACGAAGTGATCTATGACTATTTCGACCAGATCAAGAGCCGTTCCCGCGGCTACGCCAGCCTGGATTATGAATTGAAAGGTTATATGCAAAGCGACCTTGTGAAACTCGATATTCTTCTAAACGGCGATATCTGCGACGCGTTCACCATCATCGTCCACCGGGACAAGGCCTACGCGCGCGGCCGCAGCATCGCCAAAAAGCTGATCGACGTCATCCCGCGCCAGCAGTTTGAGATTCCCATCCAGGCGGCCATCGGCGGCAAGGTGATCGCGCGCGAAACCGTGCGCGCCCTGCGCAAGGACGTGCTCGCCAAATGCTACGGCGGCGACATCACCCGCAAGAAGAAACTGCTGGAGAAGCAGAAGGAAGGCAAAAAGCGCATGCGCCAGTTCGGTACCGTGGAAGTGCCCAGCGAGGCTTTCATCGCGGTGCTGAAGATGGAAGATAAATAAAAGCCTTAACCGTTTCGGTTGCTGATTATGATAAGCCGACCGCAGCGTTATATTAGAGCGTTCGTACCTTCTTATACCTCACGGAGGGGAACCCCATGATTTTCGAAAGCAACGTCGGCGTATTATACGTGATCGGGCTGGTTTTGGTGGCTTTATACATGCTGATGGGCATAGACGATTTCATATGGGATATTGTCACCACGCTGTTCCGGCGGCTGCGAAAAAAGCAGCGGCTGGATTTCAAAGCGCTGGACACGGTGCCGCCGAAACTCCTGGCCGTCACCGTGGCCGCCTGGCACGAGGAAGCGGTGCTCGGCGACGTGATTGACAACTTCATCGCCTCCACAAGCTATCCCCGGTCGATGTACCACATCTTTCTGGGTGTCTACCCCAACGATCCGCCGACGCTTTCGGCGGCGGAAGAACTGGCAGCACGGCACCTAAACGTGCACGTTATCGTCAACGATACGCCCGGCCCGACTTCCAAGGCGCAAAACATCAACCACGTCATCCGGCAAATCCGCGTGTTCGAGCAGGAGCGCGGATGGGAATTCGCCTCGCTGACCATTCACGATTCCGAGGACGTGGTGCATCCCTACGAGCTTCTGGTGACCAACTACCTGCTGGACTACCACGAAGCGCTGCAGTTCCCCGTGTTCCCGCTGATGCGCATGCCGCGGCTTGCCAACTTTTTCAGAACCCTCACCGCCGGAACCTATGCCGACGAGTTCGCCGAAAACCACTATACCACCATGGTGAACCGCTATATGGCCAAGGCGTTTGTGCCGTCTGCCGGCACCGGATTTGTGCTGTCGCGGAAAACCCTGCAGCATTTCGGCGACAACGACGTGCTGCCAAGCGACAGCCTGACGGAGGATTACCGGCTGGCGCTGACGCTGTTTGAAAACAACATCCGGCTGTACTACGTGCTGGAGCGCATCCCGCGCATCTCAAACAAAGGAAAGGTCGTCTGGGATTACGTGACGACCCGTTCCCTGTTCCCCAACACCTTTAAAACCGCGGTCAAACAAAAAACGCGGTGGACGCTTGGCATCACCATGCAGTCCGTGCGCTTCAGGGACATCTTCCAAACCAAGGGCATCCCCTTCACGGGGCGCTACTCGCTGTATAAGGACACCAAGGCGAAAATCGGCAACCTGTTGTCGATGATCGGGTATCCGGTGCTGATCTATTTCTTCGTTTCCCTGTTTTTACCGCTGCAGCCGATCTATCCGTTTGGCAGCATCTCCTGGTGGCTGTGCCTTGCGGTCACGGCGATGATGCTGGAACGCCAGATGTTTCGCGGCGTCAGCGTTTACCACGTATACGGCATGCGCAGCGTGTTCTTCGCCTGCCTGTTCCCACCGATCTTCCCTATCCGCCTGATTTGGGGCAATATCATCAACATGACGGCGACCATAAAGGCTTTCCGCCAACGGCACCTGAGCAGGAGGGGCAAGGCAAAGAAGCCTGACTTAAAGTCGGGCGATGCGATACCGGTGCCTGTCCGATGGGCGAAGACGGAGCATTCGTTTTTGGATAAACAGGTGCTGCAGCGTTACCGGCGCACGGTCGGCGATATCTTGCTGGAGCGCGGGTATATCTCCACGGACGTACTTCGGAAGGCGCTGCCGGCGGCCAAAAAGAGCGGGGAACGGCTGGGCGGGTATTTGATGAAACGCGGTCTGATCGGTGAAGACGAGCTGCTGGACGCGTTGTCGCGGGTGAACCATATGCAGCACGTTTCGGCAAGGCATCTGGAACGCTACGGGCTGGAACGCTTCGCCGGACAATTCGACGAGTTTCTGCTGCGCAGCCTGCATACCCTGCCGATGATGGTATGCAAGGGCGGCTTCGTGTGCGCGTTGTGCGACGAAAGCCCGCCCGACGCGCAGGCGAAAATGGAAGAAGCCTATCGTATCAAATTGAAGGTCGTTTTCTTCACGCGCCTTGCCATCCTGCGGGGATTGGATATCATGTTCAGCCAAAAGGCCAAATCCGTCGATTATAACACCCCGGCCGCCTGCCTGTACGATGCGGGCAAAATCAACTGCGAGCAGGTCATCCTCGCCCGCAACTATACCTACAAGACGGGGAAAACGGAATACCGTGTGCTGACGGAAATGGGATTGATCCCCAAAGCCGAAGCGGCAGAAATTGCCGGGAAACCGAAAATCTTCTATTCCGGTGTGAACGCCGGACCAGCGTCGCCGCAGACATAATAACCGGAATTGTTACTCCGTAACGTATATGGTATAATTCAGGCATCACAAAACTGCCGAACGGATAAAAAATCAAATAAGGAGGAACCGCAATGAAGCGTATGCTGAAAACCGTTATTGCTTTGTTTTTCATCCTGAGCCTCTGTTCAATGCTGGCAGCCGCTTCCGCTCAGTCCGATCCCGAAGCGCTGCAAATCAGTAACGTCACGGTATCACATGATGCGGACGATATCGTATTGCAGGTAACGATGTACAACGCCGGAAACTCCGCGATTGATGAATTCGGCATTGCCCTTGCGTTTCTTGACGAGAACTATTATCAGCTGTTCGGGTACGCCGATACGCTGGAAGGGTATGCCGATGAAATCTGCAACTGGTATTATACGCCGGACAATGCGATCACACCAGGCGGCACATACGAAACCGAGGATGTTTTCGCGAAATACTCCGAAACGGCAGTGGTCGCCGTAGCGATACGGTATTACTATGCGGAGAACAGCGGATACGTATGGTTGCCGGAAAGCCAGTGGCAATGGATATATTCCGACATCGATGTACAAAGCGTTACTTTGAACCGCGAATACTACACGTCGCCACCTGATTCCCTGGGTACGGCGATTGATGACTTCTACTTGGGATATCATAGGTTTTATCTGCTGGACGATTACAATGCCTATTATTACGGCAAGAACCAGGGCGGAGAGTGGATTATCCGGGTCGAACCCGGTTCCCCTGCCGCGCTCGCAGGCTTGCAGGCGGGCGATCTTGTGATATTTGCGGACGGCGTTAAACCGACGGAAAACATCTATGCCGTGGAATACGCCATGGCCGCCATCGTTGCCGGAGAAAAGGTCGATTTTGTATACGAGCGCGACGGCGTGATCTATATCACGCGGATCACGCAGCCGTAAATCCCTGACGAATTTGTCCAAAAGACATTCCAAAACCGCCGGCTGTCAACCGGCGGTTTTCCATGGCTGCTGTGTCTGCCAAACCCGTATCGCCGTTTGCCGGAGCACACGGTTAGCGGATTTTCTCTTTGACAAGAGGAATTCTCTCCATTATACTTCCGATAGAACATCATATTCGCTTCGTTTCTCCGGTTTCTCTGTAACCCGTATACCGTGAATTGTTTTCACGCAACAGAAAGGAGTATATCCATGAAGAACCGCGTTTTTCTTGCCGCGCTCGTTATTGTCCTGCTGCTGGCGACGCTAACGGCCGCGAACGCCGAAAGCACCGCCACGGTGACCATCACCCAGCCGGATGGGACCGTCATCGAGATGTCGCTCGAAGATTACATGAAAATGATGGGATACGACACATCTACTGGTTCGGATACGACCGTAGACGCCGTGCCATGGCCGACATACAGCTGGATAAGCTATCCGCTGGACCCGGTGATCAAATGGGAGTCATACCGCGTGATCGTTCACAGCGGGCCGTCGTGGAGCGACTATACCGAAGGCGACGGCTACAAGCCCTATAAAATAGCGCGCGCGGACGGCCTGTTTATCGAAAACGACAGCTATGTCCTGGTCGATATGTACTATACCACCGAAGGGGTGCGGCGCGAGTATTTCACCCGCAGCGCCTTCCATTCGACCGGCGGCATTCCGGAAGTCGAGTTTACCGGCTATCCGGCCGTGACGACCGAAAAGGTTACGCCCCGCTTCGGCCCAGGCATCAAATACAGTAAACACGACAAGATCTCCCTCGCAGCCAATACGGAGCTGGTCGTCTATTTTGAAGAGGACGGATATGTGTTTGCCGATTTTGAGATCGGGTTCCAGCTCATGCGCGCGTGGTTCCCTGTCGACAGCGTGAAACCCGTTTCGTCCGGACATCCGGATTCCAGATAGCTAAAAATCTGTCTATTACATGTTCCGCGAAAAGAGAAGCGCTCTGACCTGCGCTTCTTTTTCAAACAGCGCGCAGCCGCCCACGTGGTTTTCCTCCTGCGCGTTGAGTTCGCGCACCATTTGGAAAAACGGGGACTGCAGAACTTCCAGCAGCGTGTGATCCAGAAGGCTCAAATCCGAATACGGGGAAAACGGACAGGGTTCGGCGGCTCCCTGCGCGTTGATATGAAAAAACCCGCGCCCCGCCGCCAGGCAGCCGCCCATATGCTTCTCGTCGCCCGGGAAGGATAAAAACACCATGCCCGGAAAGCTCCCGCGCAGGTTTTCCTGCCCCTGCTCGATCAGTTGCCTTTCTTTATCGTCCGGCGCCAGCGATTCGGTGCCAGGCGTCACCGGCACATACTCGATAAAGAACACGAGCCGGCAACCTTTTTTATGCAGCGTTTCAATAAACTCCGGCGACATGACCTCCGCGCGGTTTTCGGTCGTCACCGTCAGCGATACGCCGAACAGCAGCCTGGCCTTCTCCATTGTATCCAGAGCATTCTGCACGTATACGAAAGCGCCCTTGCCGCGTCTTTTGTCGGTGGCTTCTTCGCCGCCCTCTAAGCTTACGATGGGCACCAGATTGCGGTGTTTATCAAACAGTTTGATCAGCGGCGCGTCAATCAGCGTGCCGTTTGTGAAGATCGGGAAGATCGTTTGCCCGTGCGCGGCGGCGGTTTGCAGCACGTCCGGCCGCATCATCGGCTCGCCGCCCGCCAGCAGGATGAACGGGATGCCCGTTTCCGCCGCCTGATCGAAAATGCCGCCCCACTGCTGCGCGCTCAGCGGCGGTTTGCCGCCGGCCGAACCACACTGCCCGTTGGCGCGTGCGTAGCAGCCCTTGCAGTACAGGTTGCATGCATTGGTGATGCTGGCGATCAGAAACATCGGGATATGCAAGCCCTCGGCTTCCAGCGCAGCGCGGCGCGCTTCCATAGCCAAATGGCTTTTTTGATAGCGTCTCAGAAACGCTGTCTCTTTGGGGTTGCGCAGCGTGGCTTTCAGAATATTCCTGATCAGCTGTTCGGCGCCCTCGTTCAGGTACGCCGCTAAATCAAACTCCGCCGCCATCGTTTCCACCCTCTCCGGCTTCTCCCGGGTTATAGTATACGTAAAACGGCGGAGTTTTCAATGTGTGATTGATTAGAATGTCATAAAAAGCAGATGAATACCGCCGTCCGGCGGCGCAAATAACAATCCCTTATGCAAAAACCCTGAGAATACAGGAGCGGGTATTCTCAGGGCCGCGTTTGCAGCTTTCACTGCAGCTGCTGTGCTGCTATTCGTTGACGGTCAGTTCCCGCCTTTGCCCTTGCCGCTGTTGCCTTTGCTTTGGGATTGGCCCTTCTGCTGGCTTCGGTTTTGCGTACCTTCCTCGTTTTTCTCTTTCTGCTGCTCTTTTTCCTTATTCTGCTGTTCGGTCTCGTTTTGGTTTGTTTCCTTGTTCTTCTCGCTGTTCACGTTCTGCTGTCCGGCATTCTCTCCGCTCATCCCCTGCCCCTGGCCGTTCATGCCGTTCCCGGATAGGTTTTTAAACGATTCGATGAAGTTCGTCAGCTCGTTTACAGCATTCAGTTCCTTGTTCACGTGCCAGGCAGTTATCGTTTCGATGATTTCTTTAGGAATCATCACTTCGTCGGCAGCTTTGCGGAAACTCTCTCTGGCTGCGGAAACATCGCCGTCAAGCATTTTTTGGACCGCTTCGTATTCCGCCAGGATTTCAGCCTTCAGCCGGTCCTGGACGGCCGTGAGTTCCTTTTCATCCTCTATGGATTTTACGGCGTCCTGCACCGTATCGCGGTACTTGTCTTTCAACGATTTGATCGCGTCCCGATATGCCTTTTCGGCAGCCGTGATGCTTTCTTTCATCTGAAGAAAAGCCGTCTCGAGCACCGCAAGCTGCTCCTCGGTCAGCAGGTCGCCATACTCCCTGAGTATGTCGATATCTTCCGGATCCGCCGGTTCTTCAGCGCCTGCCGTCCCAAAATCGATAACGGGGTCATCCAACTCCGCCGCCTGCGCGCTGTTAACAAGAACGATCAGGGTAAAAAATAATGATATCATCACTACGACAGATACCACGCGCTTGAGTTTGTAGTTTTCCATATGAAATATCCTCCCTTTCGGTAGCTGGCTGCCATCGGTTTCCCAAAGGCCCTTTAGCTTTGCGTCACAGCCTTTCGGCTGCTTTGCCATTTTCGCGGGTGCCTATCGTTATATTACAACATTGTTACGGATAATGCAAGTGCTTTTTGAGATTTTCCTCTTGATAATTATCTACGCGCTTTTGTATGCGCCGGATGATAAAGGTGATCCACCTGCTGGGTGTTTTTGTCTGCCCGAAATCAAACGCCGCGTAGGAACGGGCTGCCGACTCGGCAGTATATCGGCCGTCTGCGGATTTCTGCCGCACGAAAGCAAGCATTTCAAGAAACTCTGGTGATGCTACAGCATACGGAAACAACGACAGTACGTCAAGCACGCGAAGGATTCCATATTTCACCGCCGGGTATTTCAGCTTCAGAAAATCGCTGCCGACGCCAAACCCGTACGGCCTCCACGGCTCGCTACTCCGCCGCCAATGCGAGAGCAGCAGATCAACCGCGCCGTCCAGCCTCGCGTCGATCCTGAAGCACTCGTATCGGCCCAGCAGCATCAGCACGTTCAGATTGTCCATCGGGCATGATTCGCTGTCCTGCAATCGTTTTCCCGAGGCCCGGCTCGCCGCGCAATGCCAGCCGCCGTCCGGACGACGCGTTTCAAAGATCCTATCGATGAAGCGCAGGCTATGCGCATCGTCCGCGTAGCCCATTTTCGCCAGGGATGCCAGGAGTATGGACGTGATGCAGAAATACCCCGGCCTCATCCCGTCCTGCAATACGAAGGTCCCGTCCTCACGCTGCAGGGCAAGCAGCGTGTCGGCTTCCCGCCGTATGCCGATGTCGTCCGCCGTCAGCCCGATGTCGGCCAAAAAGAACAGATCCCAGAAGGCGTTGCCCGTGCTCGTGTACTTCAGCTTGCCGGATCGCAGCGCCGGAATGCCGGCGTTTTCACTCTTGACGCGGTTAATCACAACGCGGATATTCTCATCCGCCATGGCAGCAGAAACATCGGCCGTTTTCCCGAGCAACTGCGTTTCCACGGCGTACCGCAGCCACGGTGTTCCTTCCGCTATCCAGTCCAGAATTGGATCGTTCATTTCAATACTCCGGTTATTCGTATAAATGTTGTCTGGTCAATATATCTAAACTACCTTCTTAAATAGTTTTATTTTTCTCTATTGACAATCTCAAGTTCCTTGACTATCTCCCTTTTCATCTTTATTAGTGATTTTTATCTTCTCCCAATCAAAAATGTACCGATCTGTCTTTATTGTATCATTGCAATATGTAAAGAAATTATGTTTACAATAATATTGGGGATATATCTGAAAATTTATCTCTGATTTCAATTCTTTCTTCTTCATATTGAACACCTCACTATATTCAATATAATCAAGAATATCACATAATCCAGTTTATCTCTACTATCTTATAACAAAGCCTTACTGTACGTCGTCTCATCGCCGAGAAACCTGTTTCGAGGCGAGAGGAGGAGCGACGGAATGAGTGAAAGGCGGTCTTTTCAATGCAATAGAAAAGCCGCCGCGAACGATATGTAGTCCGCGTAACCGTACCCCGTCTCTCGCTCCCCGTTTCACGTTCCTTCGTCCTACTCCGTAAATCGCTTCAAAGCCTGCTTTGAAGCGAGAGGAGCTGCGATGAAGCGAGTAAGAGATGACTTTTTTCTTCGTAATAAAAAGTCGTCGCGCGCGATGCGAAATCCGCAGCGACGACGCGACGACGATGGTCTGGGTGAAAGGATTTGAACCTTCGGCCTCTTGAACCCCATTCAAGCACGCTACCAAACTGCGCCACACCCAGAGGCAAAAAGCAGTGTATCACAGGCGCAAAGCGCGTGTCAAGGCATCGGCGCGCGCCTGTGTGAAAATCCTAATCGCCGAAGCTGATGCCGATGTTTTTCGCCGTGAGGATGATGTTGTTGTCCGCGGATACCAGCTTTGGCGAACCCGCGATATCCTCCAGCCTGTTGTGGATGATATCCTTCCCGCTCAGCGC
This sequence comes from Clostridiales bacterium, assembly GCA_016930575.1. Taxonomy (GTDB): domain Bacteria; phylum Bacillota; class Clostridia; order Christensenellales; family Aristaeellaceae; genus CAXXOK01. The sequence goes on from JAFGGL010000076.1 coordinate 9,835, forward strand.
CACGGTCACGCCGTACACCTCGTCGCGGATCAGTTCCGCTGCGTGTACGCCAAGCCGCGTCGCAAGCACCCTGTCAAACGCGCAGGGACTGCCCCCGCGCTGGATATGGCCGGGCACGCAGTTGCGGGTATCCACCCCGATCATCTCTGTTAGTCGCTCTGCAATCCGGTGTGAAATGCTGTTATAAGGCGATATTTTCCTCTGTTCCTCGCGATCTTTTCTCTTCATCTCGGCTTCTTCTACCGTCATCGCGCCTTCCGCCACGGCGATGATGGAAAACTTGTTGCGCCTTTCCCTGGCCGCCACGGCTTCTGCGACCTTTTTGATATCATATGGGATCTCGGGGATAAGGATCACATCCGCGCCGCCCGCGATGCCCGAATACATCGTAAGCCAGCCGGCCTTGTTGCCCATGATCTCCACCACGATGCAGCGTCCGTGGCTGTTGGCGGTCGTGTGGATGCGGTCGATCACCTCGGTGGCGATGTCCATCGCGGTATGAAAGCCGAAGGTATAATCGGTGCCGGTGATATCGTTATCGATGGTCTTGGGCAGCCCGATCACGTTGAGGCCCTCTTGCGAAAGCAGGTTCGCCGTGCGGTGCGTGCCGTTGCCGCCCAGCGTCACCAAGCAGTCCAGCTTCAGTTTGCTGTAGGTCTTCTTCATCGCGGACACCCTGTCCACGCCGTTTTCATCCACTTCCGTCATTTTACGGAACGGCTGCCTGCTGGTGCCCAGAATGGTCCCGCCAAGTGTAAGGATGCCGGAAAATTGCTCGCGGGCCATCTCCTGATAGTCCCCGTCGATCAATCCGCCGTAACCGTTGCGGATTCCCACGATCTCCACGTCAAAAAGCTCGTACGCCGCCCTTGCCACCCCGCGGATCGCAGCGTTGAGTCCGGGGCAGTCTCCCCCGCTCGTCAGAATCCCGATTCTTCTTTTCATCCTCCGGCCTCCTACAATTCACATCCATAGTATACCACGCCCGGCGGGTATTGTTCAACGTCCCGGCAGCATACCGCGCAATGAAAAACCGCCGGTCCGTGAAAGACCGGCGCGTTTTTGGAAAAGTAAAGCTACACAACGATCCAGCCCATGCCCTGCATAAAGATGACGGCGATACCCAGCAGCACCACGTACAGCGCAAACCAGTACAGCGACGCTTTGGTGATAATCCTCAGGAAAAAGCGGATCGCCAGATAGCCGCTGACGGCCGCGAACGCCATGCCGATCAAAACCGCCGCCCATTCCCCCGCCTGGGAGAGAGCGCCGGCCTTGTATGCGTCGTATCCCTCGCTTAAAAAACTGCCGAGGATGGCGGGCATGCTCATCATGAAGCTGAATTTCGCGGCGGTCTTGCGGTCGAGGCCCGAGGCCACGCCGCCGAAAATGGTCGCGCCGCTGCGGCTGACGCCCGGCAGGATGCCAACGGCCTGCAGCACGCCCATCACGAGCGCATGCAGGACGCCGACGCGCCCCGTTTGCCTGTTCATCGTTTGGTTATGCTGTGATACCCATTGCGTCAGCGCCAGAAGCAGGCCCGTGAACAGGAAGCTGACGCCCAAAAGTGCGCTGCCGGTGCCAAGCTCCGTCAGCGTGTCACCCAGCAACAGTTTGGCCGCCAATGCGGGCAGCGAGGCGACGATCAGCAGAACCAGCGTTTTATCCTTGACCGGATGGCGTATCATATGCAGCCATTCGCGCCAGAACACCGCAAGCACGGCGATCAGCGTGCCGACGTGCAGGAGGATGTTGAACAGCAACTGATTTTCCAGGTTGACTTTAAGCAGGATCTCAAACAGGTTCAGATGCCCGCTGGAGGAGATCGGCAAAAACTCCGACAGCCCCTGCACCACGCCCAAAACCGATGCTTTCAGTATACCCATACGGCGCCCTCCTTATTCTATCGGATGAAACGGTTTTCCGTATTCAGCCGCGCCATTCCACCAATTCGCTCAGCGGAAGCCGCGGCCTTGCGTCCGGTGTCTCGTCCGCGTAACCCAGCGAAACCGCCGCGACCAGCAGGGAATCCTTACCGAGCCAGGCACAGAGTTCCTCATAGGCCGAGAACGTATCGCAGATCCACAGCGAGCCGACACCCATCTCCTGTGCGCGCAGCAGCATGCTTTGGATGGCCCCGCCGATCGATTGGACGTTGACGACGGAAAAAATCCGCTCCATCACCGACTGCTCTTCCCAAGGCGCGGCGGCTTTCGTATTGAAAACGAAAACCGTCGCCGGCGCTTCCCGCATGATGCGGAAGGTGTTCTCCGCGCTGCCTGTCGGTATGCCTTTTCCCTGCGTGGCTTTCAGCCCCGCCTGCAGACGGGCGGACATCGCCTCCCGCTCGTCCCCCTGCACGACGACGAACTGCCAGGGCTGGTTGTTTTTCCCGGACGGCGAAAGGCGGGCAGCGTCCAGTATGCTTTCTATCGTCTCACGCGGAAGCGCTTCCGGCTTGAACCGCCGGATACTCCTGCGGCTTTCTACGGCTGCCTTCACATCCAATTTCATTCCTCCCGTTCGATGTTTTCATCAATGTATCATAGTGCGGCAGCCCTGTAAATAGGACGATTAAAATCGTATTCCCCGGCGCTTTGGCCGAAGCTGCCAATTCTGTATATTTACAGTATATTCACAGTTCATATCGTTAAACACGGTATCTTATGCTATAATGTTATGGTTACGGCGGACCCCTTTATACCCGGAAGGAAGTATTTTTTTTGGAGAATAACGTCAAAACCGCGCTGATCACGGATTCCGCCTGCGATTTGAGCGATGAGCAGTTGGCCCGATACAATATCCGCATGATTCCCCTGCGGATCGTTTGCAGGGACGCGGAGTACAGGGACCGTTTTGAGCTCAGCCAGGATCAGATCTATGATATGATGGATACGGAACTCCCCAAAACGAGCCTGCCCCATCCCGAGGATATCCACGCGGCGTATACGCAGTTGATCGGGGACGGCTACACCGACGTCATCCACATCTGTATCTCCGCAGCGATGAGCGGCACCTGGAATATGGTGCGCGTCCTGACCGAGGAGTATAAAGACCGGCTCAATATCCGCGTGGTCGATTCCAAGACCCTCTCCGCGGGGCTGGGCACCATGGTGCTCGCCGCCGCCAGGGCGCTGGAGGAAGGCGCGGACCCCGATACGGCCGTACAGGCGGCGCAAAAGGTACGCAGCTCGCAGCTTGGGATGTTTGTAATCCGGACGCTGGAATACCTTCGCAAAGGCGGCCGCATCGGCCTGGTGGAAGGCGTGCTGGGCAATCTTTTGCAAATCAAGCCCATCATATTCGTAAACAACGAAGGCATCTATGAAACGCTGGCCAAAGCCCGCGGCTACAAAGCCGCGGTGGAACAGATGATACAGGAAGCCGTCAAGCGCTTCGGCAAAAAGAAGATCGACCTGTCCATCGTACACGGGCAGGCGCCGGAGGATGCGCAGACGCTGCTTGAGAAGCTTAAGCAGGTGCTCAATGTCGCGGGCAGCATCATCGCGCCCGTCAGCCCCGTGCTTGCCATCCATTCGGGCCGCGGACTTTTGGGAATCATCGCATATACGGTCGACAAATAAACTGATACAATCCGATATTCGGAGGAACTGCGGATGCGTTGCACGAAAGCCGGAAAAATATGTATAAGATATAAAGGAATCGTATGGAGCATACTGCTCCTTCTTTTCATCGCCGCGTTTACCGCGGCTTCGGCCGATTCGCTGGGTACCTTTTCCGGCCACGTATGGAACGATGTGGACAACAACGGGCTGATGGACGAAGCGGATCCCGGCGTGGCTGGCGTCACGATGCAGCTGAAGCGCCAGGATACGGGAGAAGTGCTGACCGCCGTCACCGATGTAAACGGAGACTATCTGTTCACCGGCCTGCCAAACGATTCCTATCAGTTCAGCGTTGCGCTGCCGGACTCCATGCTGCTTGCCCGTTACCGCAGCGAAGGCGATGAGCGCTCGTATCTGACGGGCGACGACACCGAGGTTTACCGCAATATCGTTATCGGCGCGACGCAGGACTGGACCGGCATCAACGTAGGCCTTGTGGACAGCGCGATCATCAGGGGTATCACCTATCTGGATGTAAACTACAACGGCAATTACGACGAGGGCGAGCCTCCCTACGCGGGCGTCAAGCTACAGATGATCTATTCGTACAGCGAAAAAACCGTGCAGGAAATCATCACCGGCGAGGACGGCGTTTTTTACTTCAACCACGTCCGTACGGGCAACTACCGCTTCCGCGCCATCGTGCCCGACGACGGCAGCTCGTTTACGCTTTTGCCCAAAACCGTCGGCCCTTTCTCAAACTTGTTTGAGCCGCGCCCGGGCCGGCGCGAAAACTCCGTGTATGAAATCGATTTTGAAAACAGCATGGTGTACGAATACTATATCGGCATCGCGCTGGGCGGCCAGATCAGCGGAAAGGTGTTTTACGACAACAATGATTCGGGCGTGCTGGACGACGCCGACAGTATGATCGGCAGCGTGGTTGTACACCTGATCGGCACGGACGGCGCGATCGCCGCCCACGCGTCCACCAACCGGAGAGGCGAATATACGCTGACCGACGTGATGCCCGGTACCTACACGCTGCGCTTTATGCGCGAGGACGGCTACACCTTCACCAAATACCGCCCGTTTGAGACAGGCGGCAACGATGTTCTCCTTGCGGTAGCGGATACCTACGGCGAAACGGAGCCCTTTGTCGTTGCGATGTCCGAGATCCTGACGGATTACAACGCGGGCATGGTGCAGGCGTCCACACTCGGCGGCGTATTCTTCTACGATGAGAACGACAACGGGCTGATGGACCATACGGAAAGCGGCTTTACCGAAGGCAGCGTGAGACTTGTGTCCGATGACGGCGAGATCGACCTGACGCAGATCGTCAATGCGGACGGCGCCTATCGTTTCAGTGCCGTTGCGCCCGGTACGTATACGCTTTACTATCTGCTTCCCGAACACGCGGAGCTTTCGAAGGTCGTGAAAGACGGCAATACGCTAGAACACCAGGGTACGGAAAACGCCGTGACGGGGCTAGTCCTCGAATCGAGGAAATACATAAAACAACCGCTGGTCGGCGCGGTGAAACTGGGCACCTTCGAAGGCTATGCTTTTGAGGACCTCAACGCAAACAGCATCCTGGACGCCGGCGAGGCCCCGCTTGCAGGGGCGAGCGTATCGGTCGCGCCTACAGACGCGCCCGAAAACGCCGTAACGGCGGTGACGGACGCGGACGGCAGCTTCTACCTGGCCGGCCTGCGGCCTGACGAATACAGGCTTGAGATCGTCTTGCCCGGTGGCATGATCTTCTCCGGTAATATCCTGTCAAGCGGAATCCCGCTGGACAGGACGGACACATACGCCGCCCCGGTGTTGTTTTCCACCCTGCTGCGGCACATGGAGAACGCCGTGGGCGCCGTCGCCCCCGCTTCCCTGCGGGCGTCCGTCTTTCTGGACGAAAACCTCAACGGCGTACAGGACGATGCCGAGCGCAAGCTGGACGGCCTGACCTATACGCTGTATGACGAGATCCGGCGGCAAACGATAACGACCGTGCAGACCGGAGCGGACGGCACGGCGCAATTTACCAATATCCGCCCGTCCACCTATACCGTACAGTTTGAACTGCCTGCCTACGCGCAGTCGGTCAGCGGCGCGGGCACGATGACGGAAACCGGCGGCATCATGCAACAGACCGGAATCGAGATCCACGCGGGAGACAGCATCACGGGCATCTCCGGCGGGCTGAAGTGCACCACGAGCATCGGCGGAACCATACTGGCAAACCGCTCCGGCGGCAGGGAGCCCGTAAAGGATACGGAAGTGCACCTTTACACGGAAGGCGATACGGAACTGCTGCAGACAACGGTTTCCGATGCGCAGGGCACGTACCGCTTCGACGGCCTCTGGCCCGGGAATTATGTGATCGAGGTCGTCCGTCCGGACGGGTATGTGTTCATCCGCCCGAACGATCCGGCGCTGAGCGCGGAGGACAGCATCATCCGCCAGATCAGCGACGAGTACGGCACCGGCAATCCCATTGCCCTGTACATGGCACAGGACCTGCTACATAACGACGTTGTGCTCACCATCCCCGCGAAGGTCGGAAGCCTGGCATGGCTGGATGAAAACGAAAACGGCCTGATGGACGGCGATGAGCCGATGATAAACGGCGTTACCGTCAGCCTGATGCAGGACGGCGCCGCGATCTACACCACAACCTCCAACGAATGGGGATACTATGAGTTCTCCAGCGTCTATCCGGGCGAATACATTCTCCGGGCGTACGCGTATCCGGAACTTGACATCACCACGGCGATACCCGCGGTGCAGATCATCTCCAGTTGCCTTTCGCTCGGCGACGGCAGCATCGCCGTGTCGGACCCCTTCACGGTCGAAAGCGAATCGCTGAACTTCTTCTATCACCTGGGATACGTCCTCAAGGACGGCGCGGAAATACCTCCGGGTATCATCGCCGGAGGCGCGGGCCAGATCTGGACGCGCTCCAATCAGCCATAAAAACCGCAGGAAAAAGCGGCTGAAGTTCAGCCGCTTTTCTTTTTGTTCTCATTGCAACTCGTTGAGGATCGCTTCCTGCATCCCGTCAACTTCGCAAATGGTTTGATGCCTGACCGGCATGGATCTGAGCGCCGCGATCTGCTTGGGTATCGGAACGCCGGTGATGTCCTCCAGCTTTTGCACGCAGGCAAACGCATCCAGCCCTTCAACGGCCTCCCCGCCCCGTAGCGCAGAGAGCACATCCCGCGCGAACTTGTAAGGGCTTGCCGTCGCCAGGATGACCGTTTGGGAGTAATCCCCGGTCTGCAGGTGGTATTCCTTCTGTACATGGCTCGCCACGGCGGTGTGCGGGTCCATCAGGTAGCCCGAATGCCCGTAAACGCGCCTGATCTCTTCCGCCGTCATCGTATCGTCGGCAAAGCCCGCGGCAAAGGACTGCTGCAGCTTTGAAAGGCGCTGCGCGCCGATGGAAAAGCTGCCGCTTTTCCTCAGCGATTCCATCCACGCGCTGACCACGCTCGAATCGCGGTCGGCGCTTTCGTACAGCAGGCGTTCGAGGTTGGATGAGATCAGGATATCCATACTCGGCGACATCGTTTTGAAAAACGTGCGGTGTGTGTAGTACACGCCGTGAGTAAAGAAATCACTGAGCACGTTGTTGCGGTTGGACGCGCAGATCAGCTTGCCGATGGGCAGCCCCATGCGCTTGGCGTAGTATCCCGCCAGGATATCGCCGAAATTGCCCGTGGGCACCACAAAGTTCAGCGGCTGCCCCATGCGCAGCTTGCCGTGGCAGACCAACTGCGCGTAGCAACTGAAATAGTACACGACCTGCGGCGCCAGGCGGCCAAAATTGATGGAGTTCGCAGACGACGGCAGCTTGCCCATCTTGTTCATTTTGTCGTGAAATTCCGGACTGGAAAACAGCCGCTTCACGCCTGTCTGCGCGTCGTCGAAATTGCCTTTCACGCCGATCACGTGCGTGTTGCTGCCTTCGGTCGTCACCATTTGCCTCAGTTGCATATCGCTTACGCCTTCGTGCGGATAGAACACCGTACAACTCGTGCCTTCCACATCCCTGAAGCCCTCCAGCGCAGCCTTGCCCGTATCGCCGCTGGTGGCGACCATGATGCTGATCTCGCGGGTCTCCTCGTTCTTCCGCGCCGCCATTTTCACCAGGTACGGCAGGAGCTTCAGCGCGACGTCCTTGAAGGCGAGCGTCGGCCCGTGGAACAGTTCCATGACGTGAAGGCGGTCGTCCAGCTGCCTGAGCGGCACGATCGCGGGGTCGTCGAAGTTCCCGGGCGAATAGGCTGCCTCTACGGCCTGCGCGATCTCGGCTTTGGAATAATCCTCCAAAAACTCCTGCAGCACGCGCCGGGCGATGGTCTGGTAGCTCAGGTCGCAGAACCCGAAGATCCGGTCCTGGGAAAGCAGCGGAAACATCGACGGAACATACAGCCCGCCGTCCCTGGCAAGCCCCCATAAAATAGCCTGCGAAGCCGTGACGCACGCGCCTCCGCGCGTTGAGTAAAAAGACATGGCCTTCCTCCCATACATCGCTGCGGCATTCCTGCCGCCTGATAAGAAGAAGCGGAAGCCCGAAAGCTTCCGCCCGTGACTTGCTTCCGATTATATCACATATTTCTTTATGAATTCGGGCAGGTCTCCCGGCGCTTCGCTGACGGAGAGCACGAAATCCACATTGTGTTTTTCGCTGATAGTCTCCAGCCTGCGGAAAAACGGCTCAGTTTCCATCAAATCCCGCTTGATCAGCTTCTTGAACGCGTCGATCAATATCAGCCCCACGTCGAAATTCTGCGAGACCGCGCCGGCCAGAAACCCGGCGAACATCTGGTCGTTGGTCAGGTCGTATTCCGAGGCATTAATAAAGCGCACCTCATGCCTTAAATCAAACATGTACCGGTTATCATCGTCGATGAATACGATATCATTGTTTGAATCCTGGCTGGCCTTGTTGGCCATGTCGATGATGCGCTTGGTCTTTCCCGATCCTTTTCTGCCGGCAATCACCTGAATCAACGGCAACGCCTCCTTATATTCTGCTCGGTTTGATTAGCGTAATGTAATCTCTTTTTCATCTATATTATACATGAACATCCCCGGATGCGCAAGGCGGGAAACGCACGTTTCGCCGCTTTGGGGAAAGCGTTGCGTCGGCCCGCATTCCGGCTTTGATCCCTGCGCGCGACACGGAAAACTGGTTGACAAAGCCCCGAAAACGCGTATAATGATTTTTGCGCTCTTTGAGAATAAGGGCCGCTTGCACCATTAGCTCAGCTGGCTAGAGCACCTGACTCTTAATCAGGGTGTCCTCGGTTCGAGTCCGAGATGGTGTACCACGAAACACGGCGCCGCATAATTGCGGCGCCGTGTTATTATAACTTCCCGTTAGGCGAATTTGTTCAGAAACGTCTGCAGCGTATCCTGCGAAAGCTGTTTGTCGATCATCGGCGTGCCGTCGTAGATGGCGGGACGCTGCTGGTGATAGGTGGGCTTCTCCACCTGATAGAATATCCCGATGGGAATCTTCGGGCCGTATTCCATGCTGCGCAACAGCGCGGTCTCCAGATCGGTCGCGTCGTAGTCACCTTCCAGCTCGTAGGTATGCTCCTTGTAGTAGCCGAAAGTATTCACCTTGTTGAAGCTGACGCAGGGCTGCAGGATATCCACCAGCGCGTAGCCCTTGTGCCGGATGGCGGCTTTCATCACCTTTGCCATATGCTCCCTGTTGCCGCTGAAGGTACGCGCCGCGAAAGTCGCCCCGGCGGCCAGCGCGATTAACAGAGGCTGGAAAGGTTTGCTCAGGTTGCACGCGCCGGTGCGGTCCACGCTGCAAGAATCCGACGTCGGCGAGGTCTGGCCTTTGGTCAGCCCGTAGATCTGGTTATCGTGCGCGAAGTGCGTGATATCCACGTTGCGGCGGATGTTGTGCAGGAAGTGGTTGCCGCCCTCGCCGTAGCTATCGCCGTCGCCCGTGTTCACGATGACCGTTAAACTCTCGTTCACCATCTTCGCGGCGACCGCCGCGGGCAGCGCGCGCCCGTGCAGGCCGGAAAATCCGTTGGCGTTCACGTATTGGTTGAGTTTCGCCGCCTGCCCGATGCCGCCGACCAGCAGCAGTTCGCTGGGTTTGAACCGCATATCGTCCAGCACCCCGGCCAGCGTATTGACGATATCGTAGTTGCCGCAGCCCGGGCACCAGGCGGTCTCCGTCGTGTGAAATGTTTTGTTTGTCATGCCGGCACCTCCCCGCCTATGCCAAAGGCCGCAAGGCCATGCAGGATATCATCCACCGACAACTGCCTGCCGTCGTATTTCAGGATGCTGTCCGTACAGCTTAAGTTCGTTTCCATACGGATCAGCTTATTTAGCTGCGCCGTGGCGTTTTGTTCCACGCTGTATACGGCCTTGGCTTTACCCCAATAGTTCCTCAATTCCTTTGTCGGCAACGGGTACACGTCGCCGAACGCCAGCGCGCCGATGGAAACACCGTGTTTATTCAAACGTATTACGGCTTCCGCGACCGCATTCGTCGTGGTGCCGAAGCCCACCAGCAGCACGTCCGGATCCTCTGCGCCCGTATAGGCGGGTTCCAGCAGTTCCCCGGCCAGCAATTCCAGCTTTCGGGCGCGCTTGTCCACCATCTGTACGCGCACCTCGGCGCTTTCGGTGATCGTGCCCTCCTCGGTGTGTTCGTCGCTGTCGGAACGCACCAGGGCGTCCGTTTTACCGGGCACGCGCATCGGCGAGACGCCGCTGTCCGTGAAGGCATAACGCAGGTAGGCCTCCGCGCCGCCCTCATCCTGTTTAAGCGGTGAAACGCTTTGCACGGCTTTGCCGATATCCGGCGGTGCGACGATTGCCGCGGAATCCGCCAGGTACTGGTCTGAGAGCAGCAGTACGGGAATCTGATACTTCTGCGCCAATTGCAGTGCGCGCGCCGTTTGATAAAACGCGTCCGGGTGGTCGCGCACGGTGATGACCATGCGCGGGAACTCGCCCTGCGAGGCGAAACAGGCAAACAGCAGGTCGCTCTGTTCGGTCCGCGTCGGCAGACCCGTGGCCGGGCCGGGGCGCTGTACGTCCACGATCACGACGGGCAACTCTGCGATGCCCGCAAGCCCCAGGCCTTCCACCATCAGCGAAAATCCGCCGCCGCTGGTGCCGACCATGGCCTTCGCCCCCGCATAGGACGCGCCAAGCGCCATGTTGATCGCCGCGATCTCATCCTCCGCCTGCTCTACCGTCAAGCCGAACTCTTCGGCATGCGCCGCGAAGAAGTTGAGCAGCGAGGTGGAAGGCGACATCGGGTACGCGCTGTAAAAGCGCAGCCCGCCCGCCAGCGCACCGAGCGACATCGCCTCCGCGCCGGTGAGCAGCAACTGCCCCTTCACGTTCGGCGACGCCAGCGTTTGTTTCTGTTCGACGCTGTCAAAGCCCTTTTGAACGGCCGTCAGGTTCATATCCAGCAGCTTTTCGGGCAGCGTTTCCCGCAGTACGGTTTCCGCTGTTCTCAAATCCAGCCCGAGCAGCTTTACAAGCGCGCCGATACAGACCACGCCGATCGTGCGCGCGCTACCGGATTCCTTCGCCAGCGTCTTAAGCTTTATCGGCAGCGTGCGCGAATCGGAGACGCCCAGCTGCGGATCGCACAGCAGCAGGCCGTCCGGCTTCAGGCGCTTTTGATGTTCGTCATATGTCCGATTATCATAGGCGATCAGGATATCCAGCGCGTCGATATGCGCTTTCACCGGCTCCGAATCAAAACGAATCTGCGCGAAGTTGTGCCCGCCGCGGATACGGGACATGAAATCACGCATGGAATACACATAATACCCGGACCGCTGCAGCGTTTTTTCCAAGATTCCCGCCATGGTCTCAATGCCGTCGCCGGCAGCGCCGCCAATGCAGATATTCATGGTATCACTCCTCTTATCGTATCGGTCATCGTATCAGAAACAGCGTTCCTTCCGGTTGTGATGGCAGCTTTCTGACGCTTTGCCCAGCTTGCACCGGTAGCAGACCTCATTGGTCAGGTATCGGCCTGAGAAGAATTCGTCAAGGTTTTTAAGCGTCGTTTCGGCGATGTTGCCGAGCGCTTCCTCGGTGAGAAACGCCTGATGGCTCGTCAGTACCACGTTTGGCCGCGATATCAGAAGCGCCAGCAGGTCGTCCTTGATGATGTTGCCGGAATTGTCCTCGTAGAACAACTCGGCCTCTTCCTCGTACACGTCCAGCCCGGCACCGCGCACCTTGCCTGCGTTGAGCGCACTAAGCAGCGCCTCGGTATCAATCAGTGCGCCGCGGGAGGTATTGATGATGAACACGCCTTTTTTCATCTTCGCGAACGCTTTTTTGTCAAGCATATGCTTCGTCTGTTCATTCAGCGGGCAATGCAGCGAGATCACGTCGCTTTGTGTGAGCAGCCCGTCAAGCGTCACATACTCAACGCCCGCGATTTCCGCGGGATAGACGTCGTAGGCAAGCACGCGCATGCCCAGGCCCTTGCAAATGTCGATGAAAGCGCGTCCGATCTTGCCTGTGCCGATGACGCCTGCGGTTCTCCCGTGCAGGTCCACGCCGGTCAGGCCGGTGATGCTGAAATTGAAATCACGCGTGCGGTTATAAGCGCGCTGCAGTTTGCGGTTGACCGTCAGTAAAAGCCCGACGGCGTGTTCCGCCACGGCGTAAGGCGAATAGGCGGGTACGCGCACGACGTTGATTTTCCCGTACGCCGCTTTGAAGTCGACGTTACTGTACCCGGCGCAGCGCATGGCGATCACGCGAATGCCCAGATTGTACAACATATCGATGACTTCGGCATCCAGGTTGTCGTTCACGAAGGCGACAACGGCGTCGCAGCCCGCAGCCAGCTGCGCGGTATCTTTCGTCAGCCTGGTTTCCAGATACCGGATATCGTATTTTGTATTCTGCCGGTCGAACCATTCCCTGTCATAGGGCTTGGCGTCGAAAAAGGCGATTTTCTTCATATGCCGTCACTCTTCCCCTCTTATCGGTCCTTCATGATGCACGGTTCCGTTGTCCTGCAGGTTGAACACGATGGCCTTGGGCCTGGTCATGGCCTCGATGGCGTACTTCACACCCTGCGTGCCCATGCCGGACGCCTTCACACCCAGAAACGGGAAGTGGTCGGGCCCGCGCTCGGTCTTGTTGTTGATCTGCACGGTACCGACCTCCAGCCGGTTGGCGATGTAGAACGCGTCGTGGATGTTTTTGGTGAACACCGAAGACTGCAGGCCGTACTCCGAGCGGTTGGCGATGTTGATGGCTTCCTGCTCGTCCCTCACGCGCAGGATCGGCAGCACGGGGCCGAAGGGTTCCTCCCACGCAAGCCGCATATCGGTGGTAACGTTGTCCACCAATGTCGGTTGTATCAGGTTGCCCTCGCGTTTCCCGCCGGTGAGTATCTTCGCGCCTTTTTGTTTGGCGTCCCCGATCAATTCCATCACAAAATCCGCCGCCTTTTCGTTGATCAGCGGTACGATGGTCGCGTCCTCGCGGGGATCGCCCACCTTGAGCTTGGCGATACCGGACAGCAGCTTGGAGATGAGCCGGTCGGCCACCGCGCCGGTGGCTAAAATGCGCTTCACGGCGGTGCAGCGCTGCCCCGCGTAGGCGTACGCGCCGGAGATGATGGTCTGCGCCGCGAACTCCAGGTCCGCGTCCGAAAGCACGATGGCCGCGTCCTTGCCGCCCAATTCCAGCATCAGCGGCACCATGCCGGCTTCCTTGGCGATATGCTTGCCCACCGCCGTGCTTCCGGTGAAGTTGATGAAGTTCACGCCCGGATGCGTGACGATATAATCGCCGATCTCGCTGCCTTTACCGGTGATAGTGTTCAAAACGCCTTTGGGCAGCCCCGCCTCCTGCAGGATATCGGCAAGGTACAGCGCGCTGATCGCGCCCTGGCTGGCCGGCTTCAAAAGTACCGCATTGCCGCCGATCAGCGCCGGGGCGATCTTGGATGCCGACAGGTTGATCGGATAGTTGAACGGCGAGATCGCCAGCACCGTACCCAGCGGCACGCGGCTGACGTAGGATATTTTGTTCTTGCTGCCGCCCGGGAAATTATCCCCGCTGATGGCCTCGCCCGCCATGCTCTTGCCCGCGTCCGCGGTATAGCGCAGGAAATCGGCGGTGCGCTTGACCTCAAACCATGCGGAGCGCCTGTCTTTGGCGATCTCCATGGTCAAAACAGCCGCGATCTCATCGGCGTGCTCCTCCAACAGGTCCGCCGCCTTATAAAAGACGCTCGCGCGTTCGTGGATGGGCGTGGCCGCCCATACGGGTTGGCTTTCCTTGGTGTTTTGTATCGCCCTGTCCACGTCTTCGCGGCTCATGGCGGGCACGCGCCCGACCAGCAAGCCGTCCACCGGGGACAGGATCGTTAGATATTTGCCGGAAGATGCTTCCACCCATTTGCCGTCAAAGAGGTTGCAGAAGTCTTTATCTCCGTTGCATATATGCTGAAACATGGATTGTCACCCGCTTTTTGGTTTTGGTCGTTCCTGCGGTTCTGCTTTCTTATACCCTTATTATACCGCACAATCACCAATTCAAACAGGAAAACCACCCCCCCCAACTGCGGAATGTGCGCTTCTGGGGGGCGGATCTCCGATTTTATGAGGTTGTTGACTGTTTAGCAGATCATATTCCAGTTGATACAGTTATGTTTAAGGGTTTGAGTCGTTGACTTGCCGGTCGTTGACTTGTTCGCCGTCGTCCTGCTCGTCGTCGTCTTGCTCGCCGTTATCCTGGTCGCCATTGTCCTGACCATCATCTTTATTTTGATCAGCGTTGCTGATAATTTCCTCTACTCTTTGCTCCTCCGCTGACGTCTTTCCGAAAAACACCAAAGCGATTTCTTTCATTTTCCCGGCCGCCTCATCCGCGAAGTATCCGGCAAAAAAACCGATAGCAATTGCCCACGAATTGGTCGAACTGTTTTCACCGGACAATAATCCGGCTCCCGCCATGGCGCCAATGATAAACGCTGTGCCCATCGATACCAACGGCGATAACAGTCGCCACATCCGCCTGTCTTTGTGCCAATACCCCTTGGCAACAACAGTACAAAAACAACTTAATTCAAAGACAACCCCTCCCAGCAATCCCGAAGCGATAAAATAAATGAAATAAGCGAAACTCAGCCGCTCAGGGCCAATCCCGAAAATAAGATTAAACGTTCGAAAGTAATTCAAAATCAAAATCGTACATGCAGCAATAAACCACAAACTGATATATACTGCTTCTTTCCGTATTATTTTAAGGACGTCAGCAGGATATATCGTTTCAAAGTCTTTTTGATTGCGGCCATCTTTGGTATGTCCCAGGAAGATGTTTTTGATTGTATAGGTTTGACGTACGTTGCCTTTGCCGCCAGCGTCGTTTTTACTCGGATCCGCGTTCCCATTCGTTTGCGCCTGAGTCTTGCCACCCTGGCCTTTTGCATTGGTTTTTGCCCGATCGGTACTATCTTCTGCTTTTGTCATAAAGCGTTCTTTCCTTTCTTTCATTTGGTATTCCGGATGACCTGTTTACAGCAGTATTGCCGGGAACCGCAACACCAGTGCTTTGTATACAAACATCTGCCTTTACGATTGTTCCAAGCGTCCTAATTGCCCGACAAGCAATTGCGCCGACGCTTTTCTCCGGTTAAGCGGACGTCTTGAGCTTCCGCTCGTTTGTTATTTTTCGGTAATGGGTCATGGTGACGGTTGATCCTGCTTTATCCGCTTCTTGAAGTCATTATATAGAGCCTGAAGAATCCTGTCAACAGCATGAAGAGCATCCGTCCTTGTGTCCTTGTGTATTCCGCATAGAAAAACAGGATGGTTTATGCAACCATCCTCAAACGGCGTGGGCCATCGTTTTATATTCTGCGGCATGCCACAAACTATCGGCAAAATCGGCGGCGCACGCCAGAGCTTCCGTGTTCGGCCTGCCCTTGTTATGTCTGCCGGGGAATTTCAAAAAGCTGTTGGTGTTGAAGCCTGCGCAGTTGAAATCGCCGGCGGTCGTATACTCCCTTTGCTTCCAGCCTTTGACGCAGCGTCGCGTGATCTGCAAGCATCTTACGGTGTAGATATCCCTTGTTTTTGAAGGCAAAACGCGGCATGCAAACGTTGGAAAAGCAGGAACGCATTCCCGCATTCTTCCTCAGGCAGGTTTCCCGCCAGCCTAAGCAGCGCCCGGGTGATGCTTTGCGCCGTAGATACCCGAGCCGAAACCGATCAGATCGAATTCCGGAAGCGCTTCGGGTTTGGCTTCGTTCGGCGCAACGATCTGCGCCTGTAGCGTATCCGCGATCGCCCGGGCGACCTTCAGCGTATTGCGGTGATGGTATAAATTGACGATGAGTAAAGCTTCCATTGGCTTCCTTAAAAATTTATCTGCTTATAGTAATCGGTCATTCCCGGTCGATGATTAAGTCCGCGTTGCCAATCACAATAGGAAATAGTATAATTCCACCAGATGCAACTGCTTTAGGCCTGATGACAGTCCTCAATAATCCCAATCGCGGAAAGGAACTCTGCTTATGAAACGAAATAAATGGACAGCCATATTCGCTGCGTTCGTGCTCCTGTTCCTCGCGGTTCCGCAAACGGCGGTCATGGAAAGTGTCGCCGGAGAAACGGAGTATCCGATCGAGTATGTGTATACCAGCGACCTGATCACCGCCTACTATCATTTATACGGACACGTGCTTGACGATTTCGCGGAGATCTATATCACGAACAATACCGACGAGACCGCGCGGTTTTTGGTGGAAACGGAAATCGACGGATACTCCGCGGTATCGTCCGATACCGTGGAAGCGGCCGCCGGAGAGACGGTGGAGGTGCGGCAGAATCCGCGCCTGATCCCCGAATCGATGGAGAAGCTGAACGCCCAGCGGTATGCGAATTTCGTGATTCACGTTACGCTGCTGGCCGACGGGGGGGACGAACTGCTGCTGGCCGAAAGCAGCGAGATCCTGCTGTTCTCGCGCCGGGATTACACCTGGGTGGACGGCATGACCGATCAGGAAAACCACGACTTGCTGGCGGTTTATGTGACGCCCAACGACCCGGCGGTCGAGGAGCTCCTGCGACGCGCCGCAGATTATACCGACAGCGGGCAGATCACAGCCGGGTACAGCAGCGAACGGGACGAAAACGGCAAGGTTTGGGACCGGCTGGAAGCCGTATGGAAAGCCGAGGAGGACTATGACCTGACCTATGTCAATACCTGGGTTACCTTCGCGCCCGATTCCACCCAGCGCGTGCGCATGCCGTTTGAAGTGCTGGAGCAGGAGGGCGGCAACTGCATTGAACTGACTTTCCTGTATGCGTCCGCTGTGGAAGCGATGGATATGGAAAGCGCTATCGTACTAGTGCCGGGACACGCCTACCTGGCGGTGCGCACCGATGACGTCAACGCTCAGTATTATTTTGTGGAAACGACGCTGATCGGCCAGAGTGATTTTGCTTATGCGGTCAACTACGGCTATGAGAGTTGGGAAGAAGACGGCCCGGCGATGGACGCAGGCGAAGACTACTACGCCTGGGTAACCATAGAAGACGCCCGGGAGTGGGGCGTGCTGCCCGTGCCCTGGCGCTGACGGTGTACGGGAAACGATCGGTGGGAATGATATCCCGCGGTTCTACTACACGCAAAAGCCCGGCAGCCAAGGCTGCCGGGCTTTTGCGTGCGACACCGCATTGCTTACTGCGCGGACAGCGTTTTGGCAAACCGGACGGCTTGCGCCAGAACATCCGCGTTCGGCCTGCCCTTGTTAAGGCCGCCGAAGAATTTCAAAAAGCTGTTGGTGTTGAAACCTGCGCAATTGAAGTTTCCGATGATCGCATATCCTTTCGCTTGCAGCCTTTGGCGCAGCGCGGCGTGAATTGTATTTTCTTCCCTAAGGCCCGTCATTCCCGGTCGAAGATCAAGTCCGCGCCGTTGGAACGGAAGGTGAGCGTATCGTTCGCCTCGGCATAGGGAACCGTTTCGATCATGGTATGTTCCGCGTCGCAATGCGAGAGGTGAGCAAAGCCGCCAAGCCACCACAGGCTTTCAAAGCCGGTGATCTCATCGTAGATCAAGGTCATCCGGCCGTCCTGCGCGCTCCAATCCCCCTGGGCGGAAAAACGCATGCCGAGCACCCTGATATTCAGCGCGAACCGATGCTCCCGCGTAAATTCCGCCGTGTAGTTCAGTTTCCCGAATACCTTGCCAAGCAGGCCCAGCGGCATGGCCTCCAGGTCGGACAGCAGCACGCCCTGCGCTTCCTCCACCGATGCTTCCCCGGTTTTCTGGCCCTCCCGGGTGACGATCTCCCGGTACTGCCACAGGCCGAAGATGTCGTCCTCCACAGCGTATGCCGCCGATACGGCGGACAAGAGGATGACCGTCACGGCGATAATGATTGCTGCATACCGATATGTCTTCATCGTATCCATCCCTTTGCTCTTTCTGTTGCCAGTATAGCAAGGCCGGGTATGCTCGGCAATCATCATTACGCTTTATAGTGTCCGTTTGTCGTCCGTCCGGCGGCAATCTGCTGTGAAAGCGGCACGCTGTCAGGGTTTATCATGCTTTGTTGCTTTTTCAGGCGATCCCGCAGTTATTTTCGCAGGCGAACACCTCGCCGATCTCCGCGCCGAATACGTTGGCGATACGAAACGCAAGTTCCAGAGACGGAGCGTACTTGCCCGCTTCCACGGCGATGATGGTCTGACGCGATACGCCCGCCTTTTCGGCAAGCTGCTGCTGGGTCATTTCATCGGCGAAGAAACGCAGCGTGCGGATGTTGTTGTTGATCGTCAGTTTTTTTTGCTTTGTCATACCCTCACCGTACCTTGTAGTAGATCAGTTTGGAAACATCCTGGGCAACGGTGCCAAGCCCCGCCGCGCCAAACAGGATATTCAACGCCAATCCCACCGGATGCTCCAATGCAAGCAGGATGAGACCCGCGACGAAACCGACCGACGAAATGATAAAGGTGACCCGCATGGATTTCAGATCGATCAGTTTATCACGCTCGTCTTCCACCATAGCGGCGTTGATCGCGCCTTCCAATTCCTTTCCGTCTCTGCCCCGTTCATGAACGGCGACGGATACGGAAAACAGAATGTGAAACGTCACCTGGACCGCGATGGTCACCGCAATGCCGATACCGATGAACGTAAGCATGGTAACGGCAAAGAATTTCACGTCGTCAAGCGTTACTGCGGCTGCGTTCAGTTTGCCGATCACATAGATGTAATAGACGGTAAACACCGCGACGGTACCGATAATGCTTGTGATCGTTCTCTTTTGCTGATAATTCATTTTATTAAACTCCTTTCCTTGATTGTGCTTCAGCACGCCCGTATAGTATCATCATTTTTACTATATGTCAAGTATATTATACTATTTGTTTGATATATTTTTCAACAACCGACAAACTCTTTCGCTGCAAGCCTTACAGGCACGCCGCGCAGCTGCTGCGATACGGCGTGGAAATCTTTTTCATTTTAAGAATTATACGCATTACAGCTCATATAAAACACGCACGCCCTTAATGTGAATTTCAGGCGTGCGGATGTCAACGATGGATGCCTGCGGATATCTTATTGGCAGGCCAACCTATAGATGTCGGCGATCTCCTTGCGGGTGATCGGGTGGAAATAACCCAGCATATCCCCGTTATTCAGCAGGCACTTCTCCGCCATGATCCCGATATCTTCCTCTTTGGCCCCAAGTTCCTTGAAGCTGGTCGGCATGCCGATCCCGCGGTAGAAATCCTCCAGCAGCTTGATCCCCTCAAGCGCGGTACGCTCGGGCTTTTCAAAATCCATGCTCACGCCGAACACCCGCACCGCGAACTGCGCCACGCGCTGCACATGGTAGGGCGCCTGGTATTTGAGGAACGCCGGGAACATCACGGCAAGGCCCGCGCCGTGGGCGACGTCGTACAGGCCGCTGAGTTCGTGCTCCATCATGTGCGTGCTCCAGTCCTGCTGGCGGCCTACGCCCAGGATATCGCAGTGCGCGACCGAGCCGGCCCACATGATGTTGGCCCGGGCGTCGTAATCGTTTGGCTCCTTCATCAGGATCCTTGCGTACTTCATCACGCTGCGGAGTATCCCCTCGCACATGCGGTCGGTCACGTCCACCTCCGGGGTGTTTGTGAAGTAGCGCTCCATCACGTGCGCCATCATGTCCACCGCGCCGCACGCGGTTTGGTACGGCGGCAATGTGAAGGTGAGTTCGGGATTCATGATCGCAAACAACGGGCGCATCTTTTCCGAATCGCAGAAGCGCTTTAAAAGCCCTTCTTCCTTTGTCACGACGCTGCTGGGCGATACTTCGCTGCCCGCGGCGGGCAGCGTGAGGATGACCCCGAGCGGCAGGATGTCCTCCACCGTTGCCTTACCCGTATAGAAGTCCCAGAAATCCCCGCCGTATTTCGCGCCGATGGCGATGGCTTTGGCGGAATCGATCACGCTGCCGCCGCCGACGGCAAGCACGATATCGATGCCTTCCTTTCGGCAGAGTTCGATTCCCTCATACACCAGCGTATCGCGCGGATTGGGCTTGACGCCGCCGAGTTCCGCCCAGGAAACGTCCGCTTGCTTCAGCGACTGCTTCACTTCGTCCAGCAAGCCGCTGCAGACGACGGAACCGCCCCCGTAATGCAGCAGCGCCTTATGCCCGTATGCGCGGCACAGCTCGCCCGCCTTCTGCTGCGTGCCGCGTCCGAAATAAAACTGCGTTGGATTGCAAAACGTAAAATCCAGCATAGAATTGCCTCCTTGTTCATGGCCTGCATCCAGCATATCGCATTCCTGCGTTGATTTCAATGCCGAAGGCAAACGAAAGCCCGCACCGATTGATCGGTGCGGGTTTGTTTACAATAATTCATTTACGGTATAAGATCTCGTCCCGTTTCGGCCCCGTGGAAACCATGCGGATCGGCACGCCGACCTGTTCCTCCAGAAAATCGACATAGCAGCGGCAGTTCTCCGGCAGCTTCTTCAAATCCGTCACGCCGCGGATGTCCGTTCTCCAGCCGGGCAGCATTGTGTATACCGGTTTGCAGCGGGTCAGCGTAGGCGTGGACGGGAATTGGGTGATCGTCTCCCCGTCCGCCTCGTAGGCCGTGCATACGGGAATCTCGTCCAGATACGCCAGCACGTCCAGGTTGGTGAGCACGCATTCCGTCGCGCCGTGCGCCGTGCAGCCGTAGCGGGTCGCCACCGCGTCGAACCAGCCCACGCGCCGCGGCCTGCCTGTGGTCGCGCCGTACTCGCCCGCGTCACCGCCGCGCTTGCGCAGCTCCTCGGCTTCCTCGCCGAACAACTCGGTGACGAACGGCCCGGCGCCGACGCAGCTGGAGTAGGCCTTGGTCACGCTGAGCACGTCCCGGATTGCGGTCGCGGGCACGCCTCCGCCGACCGTGGAAAACCCGGCGAGCGGCGAGGAGGACGTGACAAACGGATAGATGCCGTGGTCCGGATCGCGCAGCGCCCCAAGCTGGCCTTCCATAAGGATCCGCTTGTTCTCTTTAAGCGCTTGGTGCAAAAACGCGGCGGAATCGATCACAAACGGCCGGATACTCTCCGCCTGCGTTTTCAGCGTTTCCATCAGCTGTTCCAGGTCCAGAAGCGGTTTGCGGTACAAATACTCAAGCAGCGTGTTTTTCTGCTGGACGACGCTCGTCAGCCTGTCCCGGAGCATCGTCTCGTCGTAAATCTGGCAGACCTGGATACCGATCTTTAAGTATTTATCGCCGTAAAACGGAGCGATTCCCGATTTGGTCGAGCCGAAACTGCCCTTGCCCAGCCGTTCTTCCTCATACTTGTCGAAGTCCACGTGGTAGGGCATCATCACCTGCGCACGGTCGCTGATCAACAGCCTGGGCGCGGGCACGCCGCGGCCGACGATCGATTCGTATTCCTTGAGCAGCTTGTCGATATCCAGCGCTACGCCCGGCGCGATCAGGTTGACGATATTCTGGTGAAACACGCCGGACGGGAGCAAATGCAGCGCAAATTTCCCGTAGTCGTTGATGATCGTGTGCCCCGCGTTCGCGCCGCCCTGAAACCGGACGACCACGTCGCTGTTTTCCGCCAGTACGTCGGTAATTTTGCCCTTGCCTTCATCGCCCCAGTTTGCCCCGACAACCACTTGAACCACGGTGACGCTCCCCTTTCGTGCGCAGAACTGTTCAAAAAGCACCAACGACCATTATGCCCCACCCGAAGATGACTGTCAACATACGCCATCAGTCCTTGCCGAACAAATCCCTGGTATACACCTTGTGCGCGCAATCCTTCAGTTCCCCGTGCATGCGGTTGGTGACGATCACGTCGCACATCTTCTTGAAGGCTTCCAGATCGCGGATCACCTTGCTGTTGAAGAAATACTCGTCACTAAGCGTAGGCTCGTACACCACGACCTCGACGCCTTTGCCCTTGATGCGCTTCATGATGCCCTGGATGCTGGACTGGCGAAAGTTGTCGCTGCCCGTCTTCATGGTCAGGCGGTAGATGCCCACGCACCTGGGATTCTTATCCAATATGCGCTGTGCGATGAAGTCCTTGCGGGTGCGGTTGGCGCCGACGATCGCCGAAATGATGTTGTTGGGAACGTTATCGTAATTGGCCAGCAGTTGCTTGGTATCCTTGGGCAGGCAATAGCCGCCGTAACCGAACGACGGATTGTTGTAATGGCGGCCGATGCGGCCGTCCAGGCACACGCCGTCGATGATGGCCTTCGTGTCCAACCCACGTACCTCGGCGTAGGTGTCCAGTTCGTTGAAAAACGAGACGCGCATCGCCAGGTAGGTATTGGCGAACAGCTTCACGGCCTCGGCCTCGGTCGGGTTCATGAAAAGCGTGGGGATATCTTCCTTCACCGCGCCCTGCCGCAAAAGATTCGCAAAGGTTTCAGCCGCTTTCCGTAGCTTTTCTATACCGGTCGGCACGCCCACGATGATGCGGGACGGATACAGGCAGTCGTAAAGCGCCCTGCCTTCGCGCAGGAACTCGGGGCTGAAAAGGATATTTTCGCAGTGCAGCTCTTTGCGGATGCGTTCGGTATAGCCGACGGGCACGGTGGATTTGATCACGATCACCGCCTGGGGGTTGACCTCCGCCACCTGCCTGACGACCGATTCCACCGAGGATGTGTCGAAGGTATTCTTGTCGGGATCGTAGTTCGTCGGCGTGGAGACGATCACGAAATCCGCATTCCGGTAGGCGTCTTCCGCCTCGACGGTCGCGGTGAGGTCAAGCGCGCGGTTTTTCAGGTAGTCCTCGATTTCCGCATCCCGGATCGGCGACTGCCGCCGGTTGATCATCTCCGTTTTTTCCCTGACGATATCCACGGCGGTCACGCTGTTGTGCTGCGCCAGCAGCACGGCGTTGGAAAGCCCGACGTAGCCCGTGCCGGCCACGGCGATCTTTCTTTTCCTTGTCCCCGTATGCATTTTACCACTCCTCTAAAGCGGTCAGGTTCCTCTGAAACGCACCTGTACAGTATACCATATACGAAGCCCGTGATAAAGCGCGGCACAGCTCGTTTCCCGCGGAATCGGAAAAGGCGCTTATCTTGCGCGGCCTTATAAATCGTGTTACAATACATGAACATATTCGAGGCACGCATTCATGCGGAAGGATAGGTATATGGGGATTACGAAAGTGATCGCGGAAGGCAAGGGAAAACGGATCTATGCCACCGATAACCCGGATGAAGCCGTTGTGTATTACAAGGACGAAGCCATCGCGTTCCGGGGATTGAAAATCGGGCGGATCATCGGCAAGGGCGAGATCAACAACCTCCTTTGCGAGTACCTTTTCACGCTGCTTAAGCAAAAGGGCGTTCCCAACCATTTCCTGCGCCGCATCAACGACCGCAGCATGCTGGTGCTGAAGGTGGATATCATCCCCGTCGTCATCAAGGTGCGCAATATCGTCGCGGGCAGCCTGGCACAACGCATCGGCTATCCCGAGGGGGCAAGGCTCAAAAACACAGTGATCGAGTATTGCCTCAAGGACCACAACTTGGACGATCCGCTGGTCAACCTCACCCACGTTACCGCAATGGGCCTGGCGACAGCGCAGGAACTGCGCACGATGGAAGAGATCGCCGTAAAGGTCAACCACATACTCATTGATATTCTAAGCGACATCAACATCGAGCTGATCGATTTCAAACTCGAATTCGGGCGGTTCCATGGGGATGTTTTATTGTCTGACGAAATATCGCCCGACACCTGCCGCTTCTGGGACGCGAACACGCACGAACCGCTGGATATCGACAGGTTCCGCCGCGACCTGGGCGACGCGGAAGGCGCATACCGCGAGGTGCTGCACCGTATGACGGGCTATGTACTCAAAAACAACGAGGTGAACGCAGACGATGTTCAAGGATAAAACGCTGATGATCACCGGCGGCACGGGCTCGTTCGGCGAGGCCGTGCTGAACCTGTTCTCCAGAACGGACGTGAAGGAGATCCGAATCTTCAGCCGCGACGAGAAAAAACAGGACGATATGCGGCACAGGTACAGGGATTCCAGAATCAAGTACTTCATCGGCGACGTGCGCGACAAGGACAGCGTTCTGACCGCGCTCTACGGCGTGGATTACCTGTTCCATGCCGCCGCGCTCAAGCAGGTCCCTTCGTGCGAGTTCTTTCCCATGGAAGCCGTGCGTACCAATATCATCGGTACGGACAATGTTATAAGCGCCTGCATAGAGACGGGCGTGAAAAAGGTCGTCTGTCTGTCCACCGACAAGGCCGCCTATCCTATCAACGCCATGGGCACGTCCAAGGCAATGATGGAAAAGGTGTTCGTGGCAAAATCCCGTACGGTCGACGCAAAAAAGACGCTGATCTGCGGCACGCGCTACGGCAACGTGATGTGCTCGCGCGGGTCCGTGATCCCTCTGTTTATCAGCCAGATCAAACAGGGCATCCCCATCACCGTGACTGATCCGAACATGACCCGCTTCATCATGAGCCTGGAAGAAGCCGTGGGGCTTGTGATGTATGCGTTCCAGCACGCGCAGACGGGAGATATCCTGGTGCGGAAATCTCCGGCCTGCACCACGGGCGTTTTGGCCGACGCCGTCAAGCAAGTGTTTCGCAGGGACGATCATCCCGTGCAGACCATCGGTATCCGCCACGGTGAGAAGCTGTTTGAAACGCTCTTAACCAACGAGGAATGCATGCACGCCGAAGACATGGGCGATTATTACCGCGTGCCGTCGGATACACGCGATCTGAACTACAATAAATACTTCGTCGAAGGCAGCACGCAGCGCAGCGTTTTGACCGAGTTCAACTCCAACAACACCACGCTGCTGACCATGAAGGAACTCGCGGATAGACTTCTCAGGCTCGATTACGTCCAAAACGAACTTACGGACTGGGAGTAACATACTCCCGCTCGCTTGATTCTGACGCATGGTTCATCCATGCGTTATTTATATCGATGTTGCGCCTCGACCTTGTTCGTTCTACTCACGGTAAGGCCTCGGCGTAAGGAACGACCACTCGGTTTGATTGTCGCAGATTACACTACCGTTTTTCTGCTCTGTCAAACCTCCCAACTCCAGTTCACTAGCTGCTGCGCAGCTGTGCCACACAGGGCACACGCTCAATTCCGTTGCCTGATTCGCAAGGTTCCGAAACCACCGCACATGTCGCTGGTTTCGGATTGACGGTCGAAGGGTCGCGGCTCTTCGACACATCCCACAAGATTTGGTGGTATGAAACACATGAACAACTGTGTGTCTTGTCGAAGCCACTAAATGTATTCCTACTGTTTTTTTACAAGGCGCCGCGAAATCTGGAAGAATCCGGGAAGGAAAAAAGGCATTGTTGAAGAACATTGAGAATATGGGTGAGAATTAGACTTTCCGGTAGATGACCCGTTTGGTACGCGGCGGAAAGCCCACGGAAGGAGAACATACATGGCAAACTCTCAGGACCTAAGCAAGTTGAAAGCTCTGCGCGAAACCCTCAACCAGGGGGATGAAACGCGCGTAAAGGCGCAGCGTGACGCGGGAAAACTCACGGCACGTGAACGCATTGCGAAAATCGCCGACGTCGGCAGCTTCGTGGAGCTGTTCGCGTTCGTCTCTGAGCGGGAGGAGGGCGCGGGCGTCGTCACCGGATACGCCACGGTACAACAGCGGCCGGTATACCTGTTCGCACAGGATTTCACCGTGCACGGCGGCGCCATCGGCAAGCTGCATGCACAAAAAATCAATAAACTACTGGATATGGCGCTGAAAACGGGCACGCCTATGCTGATACTCTGCGACAGCGCGGGCGTGCGGCTGGACGAAGGCGCGGAGGCGATGAACGCCTACGCTGAGATCTACCGCAGTATGGCCCGGCTCAGCGGCGTATGTCCCATGATATCCGTGATCCTCGGCCCGTGTATCGGCGGCGCGGCGCTTTTGGCGCAGCTTTCCGACGTCAGCATCATGGCCAGGGACGTCGGCCGGCTGATGATGTTCGGGCCGCAGGTGCTTTCGGCCATGAACGGCATCTCGGTAGACGCGCAGGCCGTCGGCGGCGCGGACATGATGGCAGCGCAGGGCGGCTGTTCGCTGGTGAAGGACAACGAGGAGGCGGCGATCGCCGCGGCGCTGACGCTTTTATCCCTGCTCCCCGGTTCCAACGCCGAAGACGCGGAGCTTCTGGAGGGCGACGACCTCAACCGCCTGCTCCCCGCCATCGAACCGACGGATGTCGAGTCGCTGGTTCAGTATTTGCTGGACGCGGGCACGTTGCTTGAGTTGATGCCTACCTATGAGCAGGGCATCAAAACCGTGATGGGCCGACTCGGCGGGCGCTCTGTGGGCGTCGTTGCGACGGCCGGAGGCGAACTCACCGCAGGCGCGCTTAGGAAGGCCGCCCGTTTTGTGCACTTTATGGATTGCTTCAATCTGCCGGTCGTGAGTTTGATCAATACGCGCGGCGTTAAAGTAGATAGCCTCGATACCCAAAGCCGGCTGATGAACGCGCAGAGCCAGCTGCTCTACGCGTTCGCCACGGCGACCGTACCGAAGCTCGCCGTAATTACGGGCGACGCCATCGGCCAGGCGTACACCGCCATGGGCGGCAAGGCCGCCGCGGACGTCGCACTTGCGTGGCCCGGCGCCGTCATCTCGGCGCTGACGCCGGAGGCCGCCGTATCGGTGCTTTATGCCGACGAGGTCGGCGCGGATACGGACAGCACGCCTGAGGCGTCCCGCGCGAAATACGCGAAAGAATACGTCGAGACCGTCGCGGGTGCCGTGCACGCGGCCAAAGCCGGTCTCCTGGACGATATCATCGATCCCGCCGAAACGCGCAAGGCGCTGGTGTCGGCGCTTGAAATGCTGGCGTCCAAGCGCGATTACAATCCCGCCAAAAAACACGGCAACATGCCGATGTAGAGACAGGAAGGAGAACCTATGAATCTTTCGTTTGGCCTTTCTGTCGCGGCCGTCGGGCTACTGGTGGTTTTTGCGGGCCTGATCATCCTGATCCTGTGCCTGAAACTTCTGGAGTTTTTTTTCATGGATCGTCAAAAAAAGCTTCCCGCCGCCAAAGCGGAAGCTTCAACCGCCGCCTTACCGGCACATCCTGAGGCAATCGCTCCGGAAGTGATCGCCGCGATCACCGCCGCCGTCTCCGCCGTTTGGCGGGAGGACACGGGGTTTGTCGTTCGCAGGGTGCGCCGTATCCATTCCGCCCCCGCCTGGAACCGCGCAGGCAGGGACGACCAGATATACAGCCGCCTGTAACGTATTGCATTTACTAAATCAAGGAGGTTGACCGTTATGCGTCAATTCAATATCACAGTCAATGGTGTTTCCTATCAGGTATCCGTTGAAGAAACGGGAGCAGCCGCTCCCGCGATAGCCGCTCCGGCCGCTCCCGCGGCAGCGTTCGTGCCCGCGGCGCCCGTCCCCGCTCCGAAGGCCGCAGCGGCGCCAGTTGCCCAAGGCACAAAAGTATCCGCGCCGATGCCCGGCACGGTTCTGGACGTGAAGTGCACGGAAGGCGGCACGGTGAAAAAAGGCGACGTGCTGCTGATTTTGGAAGCGATGAAGATGGAAAACGAGATCGTCTCCCCCGCCGACGGGACTGTGAAACAAATCCCCGCCTCCAAAGGCACCTCCGTCTCAAGCGGCGATGTGCTGGTCGTTATCGGCTAGGGCGTCGCGCAAAGCAAATCTACTTAAGAGGGGTTGACGGACGTTCATGGAGAATTTAAACGTCGGCAGCAGTCTGGATAAACTGCTTCAAACTTCAGGCATCATGACGCTGTTTGATACGCCGCTGAACCTGGTGATGATACTCATCGCCTGCGTGCTGATCTTTCTGGCGATCGTTAAAAAATATGAGCCGCTTCTGCTGCTTCCCATCGCGTTCGGCATGTTGCTGGCCAATTTGCCGCTGAACGGCTTGATGGGATATCCGGTCTACGAGTATTTCTCCACAGCCACGCACGCCGGCAAGGAAGGCGTGCAGGTGATTTTAGAAGACGGGACCGTCATGTACCAGTACATCAAGCAGACCGGCGGGCTTCTGTACTACTTGTACCAAGGCGTGAAGCTGGGCATCTATCCCCCGCTGATCTTCATGGGCGTTGGCGCGATGACCGATTTCGGCCCGCTGCTCGCCAACCCGAAAAGCCTGCTGTTGGGCGCGGCGGCGCAGTTCGGCATTTTCGTCACGTTCATCGGCGCAAACATGCTGGGCTTCACGGCAGCCGAAAGCGCCTCCATCGGCATCATCGGCGGCGCGGACGGGCCCACCGCCATCTACCTGACCGGCAAACTCGCCCCGCACCTGCTGGGCCCGATTGCCATCGCCGCATACAGCTATATGGCGCTCGTACCCGTCATTCAGCCGCCCATCATGCGGATGCTGACCACCAAGAAAGAACGCGCCATCGTGATGGAGCAGCTGCGGCCGGTATCCAGGCGTGAAAAGATTATTTTCCCCATCGCCGTCACCATCGTGGTCACGCTGCTGCTTCCCTCCGCCGCGCCGCTGATCGGCATGCTGATGCTGGGGAACCTCTTCAGGGAATCCGGCGTAGTGGACAGGCTGAACAAAGCCGCGCAGAACGAGCTGAACAATATCGTCGTCATCTTCCTTGGCGTGACCGTCGGCGCGACGGCCAGCGCCGAAACCTTTTTGCAATGGACGACGATCAAAATCATCGTGCTGGGCGTGGTCGCGTTTGCATTCGGCACAGCCGGGGGCGTGCTGCTCGCTAAGCTGATGAACAAGCTGACGGGCGGCAAGATCAACCCGCTGATCGGTTCCGCGGGCGTATCCGCCGTGCCGATGGCCGCGCGCGTGAGCCAAACCGAAGGCCGCAAGGCCAATCCCACCAACTTCCTGCTGATGCACGCCATGGGCCCCAACGTGGCCGGCGTCATCGGCTCAGCCATCGCTGCCGGCATCCTGCTGAGTATGTTCGGCACCTGACCTGAAAGGAGATACAATCATGGCGAAAGTCGGAATTACCGATACCATATTGCGCGACGCGCACCAAAGCCAGGCCGCGACGCGCATGACGACCAAACAAATGGAGCCGGCGTTTGAACGCCTGGACAAAATAGGCTATTTTTCCCTGGAATGCTGGGGCGGCGCCACTTTTGACAGCTGCCTGCGCTTTTTAAACGAGGACCCCTGGGAACGCCTGCGTACCATCCGCAAGGGTATCCCTAACACGAAACTGCAGATGCTTTTGCGCGGCCAGAATATCCTGGGTTACAAGCATTATGCCGACGACGTGGTAGATTATTTCGTGAAAAAAGCCATCGAAAACGGCATCGATATCGTCCGCTGTTTCGACGCGCTCAACGACCTTAGAAACATGGAGACCGCCATGAAAGCCACCAAGAAGTATAAAGGCATCGCGGAAGTCGCCATGTGCTACACCACCTCCCCCGTGCATACGGAGGACTACTTCGTCAAGCTCGCCGAGGGCATCGCCAAGATGGGCGCGGACCTGATCTGCATCAAGGACATGGCGAACCTCCTGCTCCCCTACGCCGCTTACTCGCTGGTGAAGCGGCTGAAGGCCGAGACCGCGCTGCCAATCGTCGTGCATACGCACAACACCACCGGTACCGGCGCGATGACGCTGATGAAGGCCGTGGAAGCGGGCGCCGACGTGATCGACACCGCCCTGTCGCCCCTTGGCGACGGCACCGCGCAGCCTTCGACGGAAGCGCAGGTCGCCTCCTTCCGCGGCACGGAATATGATACAGGCATCGATTTGGAGAAGCTCATCGACCTGGCCGCGTACTTCCGCGAAGTGGCAAACGATCTGACCAAAGCCGGGTTCCGCGATCCCGCCCGCGTGCTGGCGACCGACGCGAACACCTTGCTCTATCAGGTGCCTGGCGGCATGCTGTCCAACCTGATCAACCAGATGAAACAAGCCAACGCCATGGACAAGTACTACGACGTGCTCGCGGAAGTACCGCGCGTGCGCAAGGACTTCGGCTATCCACCACTGGTCACGCCCACGAGCCAGATCGTCGGCACGCAGGCCTTGATGAACGTGCTTTCCGGCGAACCCTACAAGATGAACCCCAAGGAAAGCCAGGCGCTGCTGCGCGGCGAATACGGCCGCCTGCCCGCGCCGGTGAACGAGGAAGTCCGCAAGAAGGTCATCGGCGACGAGCCTGTGATCACACACCGTCCCGCCGACGATATTCCGCCGGAACTGGACAAGTACCGCGAGGAGATCCGCGAGTACTACCAACGGGAGGAGGACGTGTTAAGCTACGCGCTCTTCCCGCAGGTCGCCATCAAGTATTTCCAGTACAGGCAGGCCAGGCAGCTGCAGGTGGATTCGACCATGCTTGATAAGGAAGCGCAGGTCATGCCCGTATAAGCCGTTTGCCCGACAATCCCCGCCTGCGGCATGCCGGCGGGGATTTGTCATATACCTGAATAGTTTGTGCAGCCGTGACGACAGCACGGCCTCCGACCCTTGAATTTCCCAAAAAAAGGAGTATGCTTGATCTGTTGATACCGATCCCGCCGTTTCGTTTGCCGGAGGTATAGCATGATTTTTTACGATTGGACGATCATCCTCATTCTGCCCGGCCTGCTGTTGGGGCTTTGGGCGCAGTTCAAGGTGAAGCGCGCCTATGCGAAGTACGCCAAAATATCAACCAGCCGGGGCGTGACGGCCGAGACCGTCTGCCGCGATATGCTGAGTAGGAATGCCGAAATGTCCGTATCGGTCGAGCCGGTGCAGGGCAGGCTGACCGACCATTTCGACCCGCGAAGCAACACCTTGCGGCTGTCGGAAGGCATATACGGTTCGCCCTCCATATCGGCGGTCGGCATCGCGGCGCACGAATGCGGGCACGCGCTGCAGCAGTCCGACGAATACAAACCGCTGCTTTTGCGCAATACCATCGTGCCGGTCGTCAGGTTTGGCTCCATCGCCTATTTCCCTATTTTCCTCATCGGGCTTCTGGCAAGCTGGGAGCCGCTGTTGTACGCGGGCATCATCTGTTTTGCCGCCACGCTCGTGTTTTCGCTGATCACCCTGCCGGTGGAATTCAACGCGTCCAAGCGCGCGCTGACGGCGCTGCGTAACGGCAACTACATGACCGAAGAAGAGCTTGACGGCGTGCGCGCAGTGCTTTCCGCCGCCGCGATGACCTATGTCGCCGCCGCGGTCTCAAGCCTGCTGCAGCTCCTGCGGCTTTTGCTGATCGCGGGCAGACGGCGATGAAGAAGCGGATAGGGATCGCCGCGGCCGCCGTGGTGCTTATCGCGGTTATCGCGTGCACCGTATGGATCACACAGCGGGAAGGCAGCCGGGGAATCCTGTACCGCGTCACGGGTGCGGAGGGTTCGGCGTACCTGCTGGGATCCATCCATATCGGCAGCTCCGTGATGCATCCGTTCGGGGACACGCTGACCGAAGCCATGGCGGATTCAGAGGTCTTCGTGTTTGAGACCGACACGTCCACCGATGAATCCCTTGCGCAGCTTGCCGCGCGGCAGACGCTGCCGGAGGGTGCAAGTTTACAAACCATACTCGGCAACACGCTGTTTGATGATATCACCGCCGCGTACAAGGCGCTGGGGCTGAACACGGCGAAGCTGGACAGCCGGCAGCCGTGGGCGGTCATCAACACGCTGGCGGTATACTCCTCGGCGGCCGAGATGGGCGTCTCAGACGTGAACAAGGCCATTTCGTTGGGCGTGGAGACCGCCGTACGGGAGTACGCAAACAGCCATCATAAGCGTTTCGCCTATCTTGAAACCGTGGACGAGATCGCCGACACGATGGAGAGCTTCTCAGGCGACTTGAACCGCTGCCTGCTGCAGGACGAAGCGGACGTGATACTCGGCCGGAAATCTACCTTTGAAACGGACACGATCGCGCAGTGGCCGCAGTGGTGGCGCGACGGCGACGCCGAAGCCTTCCGTGATTTCTACCGGTTTTCGTTTCTCAGCGCGGACACGGCGCTGTATGAAGAGTATGAGGATAAGCTGATCACACAGCGCAACGCCATGATGGCGCTACGCCTTGATGAGATGCTTCAGGGCGACGGCACGTACTTCGTCACCGTCGGGCTGCTGCACCTGATCGGCGAGGACGGCGGCATCCCGGCGCTGCTGCGGGAGATGGGCTTTACCGTGGAGCAGATGGCGCAGGAATAAAGACACGGTATATACGAAAGCCCGATGCTTCAGCATCGGGCTTTGCTGTATCGCGTATCAGGACCGCAGCGCTTCCCCGGCGCGGTACGAACTGCGCACGAACGGCCCGGACGAGGTATAGGAAAAGCCCAGTTTTTCAGCGTCCGCATGATATTGCGCAAACACGTCCGGATGAATATATTCCACGACCGGATGATGCCGCTTGGACGGCGCCAGGTACTGCCCGATCGTCAGGAATTCGCATCCGGCGGCGCGCAGGTCGCGCATCACCTGTATCACTTCGGCATAGCGTTCCCCCAGCCCGACCATGACGCCGGATTTGGTTCTGATTTCGGGAGCTATATCCTTTACGCGCCTGAGCAGTTCAAGCGAGCGCCGGTAATCCGCCATCGGGCGCACCTCAGGATACAGCCGTTCGATGGTCTCGACGTTGTGGTTGATAACCGTCGGTTTGGCCGCGATCACTGTTTTCAATGCGTCCGGGTCGCCCTGAAAATCGGGGATCAGCACTTCAATGTTCGTCTGCGGGCAGGTTTGACGCACCGCTTCGATCACCTGCGTAAAATGCCCAGCGCCGCCGTCGGGCAGGTCGTCCCGCGTCACGGAAGTGACGACGACGTGTTTAAGCCCAAGCTGTTTTACAGCCTGTGCTACGTGTTCAGGTTCCTGCGCATCCACCGGCAGCGGCGTGCCTTTGGAGACCTGACAGAACGTGCAGTTGCGCGTACACACATTGCCCAGCACCATAAACGTCGCCGTCTTGTTGCAGAAGCATTCGCCCAGATTCGGGCAGCCGGCCTGCTCGCAGACCGTATGCAGCGAAAGCCCCCGCAGCGTTTCCTCGATTTCTTTCCGGTCGGGCCCGTAGGGAATCCGTTTTACGATCCAATCAGGCTTTGCAGCGTGCATACGTTCTCCTCCATGCCGAATACCTCGCAAAAATACTGTGCGATCAGCTTGTTCAGCCGTTCCATATCCTGCTTTTCTCCCATTTGCTCCTCAAGCGAGGTCACGCCCCGGTCGCTGAGGCCGCAGGGGTTGATCCACCGGAAATGCGACAGGTCCGTATTGACGTTGAAGGCGAAGCCGTGCGTGGTCGTCCAGCGCCGGATGTGGATGCCGAACGCCGTAATCTTGTTTTCGCCGATCCATATCCCCGTGTATTTCCCGTCCTCGCGGTGCGGCTTCAGCCCGAATTCCCTTGCCAGCAGGCGCAGGAACACCTCCTGCACCTTGTGCATGAACGCGTGCACGTCCTTGCCGTGGCGCGTCAGGTTGAAGATCGGATAGCCGACGATCTGCCCCGGCCCGTGGTAGGTCACGTCCCCGCCGCGGTCGATGCGGTACACGCTGACGCCAAGCTTCTTCTGCTGCTCCTCGCTCAGATAGACGTTTTTGCATTCGGCGCTCTGCCCCATCGTAAGCACCGGCGGGTGCTCCAGCAGCAGCAGGGTATCTCCGGCCTCGTTATTCATCACACGCTCGTGAAGCGCCTGCTGAATATCCAGCGCTTTCTGGTACTCCGTTATACCCAGAAAAACCACGTTAAGCTTTCCGGCCTTTGTTTCCACTCCATCATACTCCTTATACCGTCGCCAATATGAATGATTATAATATACATTGCGGTCTCAATCAAACAACGTTGACCCTATATGCCTGTTCGATGACCGTATGATTGGATTTCAATATTCGTATACTATACTTATACAAAAGGGGGTGCTTTGATGGAACGGAAAATACGCAATTCGGCAAAAGCGCTGGTTATCAAGGGCGGTCGTATGGCGGCAATCAAAATTAACGACGGCGGCGACGTTTTTTATATCATGCCGGGCGGAGGGCAGAACCCGGAAGAACTGCTGACAGAGACCGTTATTCGAGAATGTGCGGAAGAATTAGGAATAGCCGTATCCGTAAAAGACCTAGCATTTGTGATTGAAGGGATGCACGGCGAACCGTTCCACAGAGTCGACCTGGTATTTCTATGCGAATATGTATCGGATATCCCGCAGGCTCAACTGCATGGCGATACCAATCAAGCCGGGATCGAATGGCTTGCGGTTGACGGACTGGAAAGTAAGCCGCTCTACCCGTCGAAACTCCGCAAGCAAATCATTGATCTATACAACTCACGGCAAACTTCCGTTTATTTAGGCAATGAAAACATCGGAGAGTAAAATATCCGATTATGACCCAATATATATTTTATAAAGAAAACCCGGTGCAATCGCATCGGGTTCTTTATTACGAAATCAAATCAGAACTTCAAGGTGTTTACCTTTACCGCC
Source organism: Clostridiales bacterium (assembly GCA_016930575.1). Lineage (GTDB taxonomy): Bacteria > Bacillota > Clostridia > Christensenellales > Aristaeellaceae > CAXXOK01. The sequence continues at coordinate 44,395 of JAFGGL010000076.1, forward strand.
GGCCCCATCGTGGAGCTTAAATACAGCGAGCGAAGGTACGTGCCCTTGGCAGCCGAGGGCCTGGCTTTGACGATGGCTTCCATGAGCACCTGCAGGTTCTCGCCTAACTTCTCTTTGCCGAAGGACGCCTTGCCGATCGGGCAGTGGATGATGGCGGTCTTGTCCACGCGGTACTCCACCTTGCCGGCTTTGATGTCGGAGACCGCCTTGGCGATGTCCATCGTGACGGTGCCGGACTTCGGGTTGGGCATGAGGCCCTTGGGGCCTAAAATCCGGCCGATGCGGCCGATGACGCCCATCATGTCCGGCGTGGCGACGATGACGTCGAAATCAAACCAGTTCTCGGTCTGGATCTTCTGCACCAGTTCTTCAGCGCCGATGAAATCCGCGCCTGCCTCCTGGGCTTCCTTCGCCTTGTCGCCCTTGGTGATGACCACCACGCGCACGGTCTTGCCCGTACCGTGCGGCAATACGATGGCGCCGCGCACCTGCTGGTCGGCATGGCGCGGGTCCACGTTCAGGCGGCAGGAAAGCTCGATGGTCTCGTCAAACTTGGCCTTGGCGGTCTGCACGACCAGATCACAGGCTTCCTCGGGGTCGTAAGCCTTCTGCGGATCAAGCAGCTTTACGCTGTCTACATAGTGTTTTCCGTGTTTCATGGTTCAAATCCTCCCTGTGGTACAAACGGCGCTGTGTCCTCCCACGTATGAATCAATACTTACTCTTCAACCGTGATGCCCATGGAACGCGCGGTCCCGCGCACCATGCTCTCGATGCTCTCGATGTCGGTCGCGTTCTCGTCGGGGCGCTTGATCTCGGCGATCTTGCGCACCTGCTCCTTGGTGAGCCGCCCCACCTTGTCGCGGTTGGGTACGCCGCTGGCTTTTTCAAGCCCCAGTTCCTTTTTGATCAGGACGGGCACCGGCGGCGTTTTGGTGACGAAGGTGAACGTACGGTCGGCATACACCGTGATCACCACGGGGATGATCAGCCCGGCGTCCTTGGCCGTGCGCTCGTTGAACTCCTTGCAAAAACCGGGGATGTTCACGCCGTGCTGGCCCAGCGCGGGGCCGATCGGCGGCGCAGGCGTGGCCTTGGCGGCGGGCACCTGCAGTTTCAGGATCGATTGGATCTTCTTAGCCATGGTATGATAGCCTCCTCAGATTTGTGGTAATGCGGAACAATTCAATGCTCCTCCCACGACCTTTCCATACGGAAGGCGCAGCGCGCATGATATGCGCTCTTTTGACCGCCAAAGCGATACTAAACTTTGGTTACTTCCTCCAGGCCGACTTCTACGGGCATTTCGCGCCCCAGGAACATCTTCACCTTCACGGTCAGCTTCTGCCGCACGGTATCGACGTCCTCCACAAAGCCGGTGAAGTTTTCCAGC
>JAFGGL010000077.1 GCA_016930575.1 Clostridiales bacterium
ATCGAAACCTGCTGGTCGGCCTGCCGGTAGCGGAATTTGGCCGTGCAGCGGAACGGTTCCCCTTCCGGTATCGGCGCTTCATTCGCGATCCACGTTGCTTCGCTCGCTTCAATTCGGTGTGAAAACAGGCGCGGGTGATCATCGCCCTGGCCTACGATCAGCATGTTGTTTTTTATATCCTTATCCAGCACAAACCAGCTTCTGCCGTCGCCGCGTCCGCCAATCCCCAGGCCTTTGCGCTGCCCGAGCGTATAGTAAGCAAGGCCGATGTGCTCCCCGACGGTTTCGCCCGCTTCGGTGCGCATCTCTCCCGGCGCCGCCGGCAGGTAGTTTTTAAGAAACTCCCGGAAATTCCGCTCCCCGATGAAGCAGACGCCCGTGGAATCCTTCTTCCCGCTGACGGACAATCCGTGCTCCTTCGCGACGGCGCGCACCTGTGCTTTGGTCATCGCGCCGACAGGAAACACAGCCTTCGCAAGCTGCTTTTCCTTAAGCATATAGAGAAAATAGCTTTGGTCCTTGTTCCTGTCCGCGCCGCGCAGCAATACAGGATGGCCGCACCTGGTTGCGCTCTGCACGAAATGCCCCGTCGCCAGTTTATCCGCGCCCAGCTTTTCCGCAAGCTCCAGAAACGCTTTGAACTTGATTTCCCGGTTGCACAGCACGTCGGGGTTCGGCGTACGGCCTTTGCGGTATTCCGATAGAAAATGGCTGAACACGCGCTCCTGATATTCCTTTTCAAAATTGACGGAATAGCAGGGAATCCCGATCGTATGGCAGACGTCCTGCACGTCCTCCCAGTCGGCGGTCGAGGTGCAGACGCCGTTTTCGTCCTGCTCGTCCCAGTTTTTCATAAACACGCCGACGACGTCGTACTCCTGCCGCTTTAAAAGCAGCGCGGCGACCGCGGAATCCACCCCGCCGGACATCCCGACTACAATACGCTCTTTGTTTTTGCTCGATGACGGCTGACGATCCATCTTCTTCACTATGGAGTTATCACTCCCCGTCATAATAATCAACCGTATCCGCCTTTTTGAAAAAGCCGGTATAGTGATTGCGTGCCAGCACGCCCACCTTGCCCGAATCCGGGTAAAATGCCAAATCTGTATCGCTGGCTGTGTCAACGTCCAGATAGACAAGCGTTTCAGTCTCCGAATCATTGGTGATCCTGTGCGCGCCTGTCTCAAAGGGCGGGCAAACGATCACGTCGCCTGCTCTTATCGGTTTGTCGCCCTCCGGCGTTTTGATGATGCCGCTTCCCCGGATAATATAAAAGACTTCCGTTACATTCGTATGGTAATGATATGGATAATTGGATTTTCGGGGCGGAAGTTCATAAAATGCCACGGTACAGCTGTTTTCACTGCCGTCTGTCAGCAGATGCTTGGTATATTCGAACGGCTCATGGGTTTGCCTGCGGGTACCGGGCAGCGATTCCATATCCGACATAAGGATATTGCTCTTAAGCATTTCTTTGCCTCCTATGATTACTGCTCCTCGAGTGTTTTCAGCCGTTCCAGCACCGCATGAAGGATATCCTCCGCCAGTTCGTCCACAGGCTTGCTGCCGTCCACGACCAGAAAACGTTTGGGATTTTCTTTGATGAGTTGATCGTACGCCTCGCGCGTGCGCTCGTAAAACGCCGGCGGCTGGCTTTCCAGCCGGTCCGGCTTGGAGGCGTCCCGGCGTCGCTTGAGCGCTTCTGCCGAATCCGTCATCCACAGGTAGATTGTGGCGTCCGGTATCATCTCCCGGATGGCAAAGGCGTTGATCTGCCCGACCTCGTTCACGCCAAGCTCCCTGCCGCCGCCCTGGTACGCGATGGAACTGTCCACGAAACGGTCGCACAGCACCAGCTTGCCCGCTTCCACCGCGGGGCGGATGACCTCGTGTACGTGCTGCGCCCGCGCGGCGGCATACAGCAGCGCTTCGCAGGACGCCGACATCTCCATGTTGTCCGTCGTCAGGACTAGATCGCGGATGTTTTCGCTGATCTTGCAGCCTCCCGGTTCGCGTGTCTGCACCACGTCGTAACCGTAATCAACGAGTTTCTTCAGAAGCAGATTGATCTGCGTCGTTTTCCCGCTTCCGTCCAGGCCTTCCACGGACAGGAAATATCCGCGCGGGCGCGTGCAGCCGGGACACAGCAGTTCCATCAGCTCTTGGGTTGTATCCGCGATATGGGTCGGTTTCGTTGCCTTTAACTCGCCTTCCGCGGCATAGCCGTATCCCGCGCCGATCGTATCGATCCCGTTTGCCTTCGCGCCTTCGATATCGAATTTGCGGTCGCCGACCATCACGGCGCGGCGGCAGGTTTCCGGCAGCGCCCTTCTGATCAGTTCCGCCTTGCCGATCTGCGCGTCGTTGTTGTCTTCGCCGATGATACGGTCGAAATACCGCCTCAGATGAAAATGCTCTAGCAGGCTAACCGTACGGGCGAGCGGCTTAGAAGTGGCGACGGCGAGATACACGCCGTTTTTTTTGAGCATCGTCAGCATCGTGCGGATATGCGGAAATACGCTGTAAAGGTAGATGCCGACTTCGTCGAAATGCTTCACATAGTACTGAACGGCCTTTTTCACCTGTTCCCCCGAAAGGCCGGCGACCCGCATGAAGGATTCGCCCAGTGCCGGGCCGATAAGCTGTCTGAGTTTATCATCCGGCAGCATGGGTGCGTCAAGCTTTTCCATCGCATAGCGCAGCGACGCCAGAATACCGTGTTCCGAGCACGTCAGCGTACCGTCCAGATCGAATACGACCGCGTCGTAGGGCAGTGTGTTTTGCATCTCGTTTCTCCTCATTTCACGCACCGGATGCCGCCGCATACGCCGAACAGGCGGTGCGCTGGCGTTTCGCCGATCATCTCCGCGATTTCTACTGTAACGATTTCTCCCGCGGTCAGCCATGCGGCACCGGGCGGGTAGAGCCCGACGTTTGCCGCGCTGACGCGCCCAACCGCATCCCGCGGTTCCAAAGTCTCCGTATCCGCAAACGCGGCCACGTGCAGCGGCAGTTTCCTCTCCGGCCAAATGTCCGGTTTTAATTTCAACGGCAACGGCGCCGCAGCGCCCGTGTTTTCTCCGGCGATCTGTTTGAGGACGTCCAGCAGTTTACCGAGCCTCTCTTCCCCGTCAAGCAGGGACAGAATACACACGATATGCCGCGTGTCGCTCATCTCCACGTCGATGTCCATATCCTGCAGCGTCCGCCGCAGCCGTTCCCCGCCCTGCGGCGCGCGAAGCACCAAACGCAGGCGGTCCGCCGTAACGCCGTTCCGATCATCGGCAAATCCGAGGGCGGAGGCTTTCAAGCAGAACTCCTCTGTTGCTTTCTGCAGGCACATGCAGGCTTCCTGCCCGTGCTCGTCCATCCACGCGCGGGCGTCGTCCATCGACTGCATCAGCGCAAAGGACGGGCTGGCGCTCTGCACCATACGAAGGATACCGCGCAGCCTTTCGCAATCAATGCCGTCCATCGCGTGCAGCCATGCCGCCGGGTTGACGGCCGGGAGGGTTTTGTGCGCCGACTGCACGAACAGATCCGCGCCGCGCGCGCCCGCGTTTCGTATGTCCCTGCGCCAGTTGAAGTACGCGCCGTGGGCTTCGTCGCACAGCAGCAGCTTTCCCCTCTTGTGTGCGGCGTCCGCAATCGCAGGCAGATCGCACAGGATACCGTAGTAATCGCAGCTGACGGCAAGCGCCGCCTTTGCCTGCGGATGTTCGGTCAGTGCTTTTTTGTATGCTTCAGGTTCCGTAAGTAGCCATCCGCCGGGCGTTTCCTCGAGTTCCGTAAAAACAGGCTCGATCCCAGCCACGGCGCAGACGTTCAGTGCGCTCAGGTGTACGTTACGCGGCAGGATGACCGTATCCCCGCGCCTGCATGCGTACAAAAGCATCGCATAAATCCCTGCCGTCGAGCCGCCCTGCAGCATAAAGGAGGTCTTCGTTTTCGCGCTTTCCGCCAATAACTGCTCCGCCTTTAAAATCGCGCCTGACGGCTGGTACAGGTCGTCTGTCACGGGCAGTTCGGTGGTTTCCGACAGGTAGGGATCGAATGCTCCGTAAGGCGCGTTTCCCTGGGAAGCGGGCATGTGCAGCGATATGCGTTTTGATACCGTCTGCAGCAGCTCGTGCATCGGCCGTCGCATCCCGCTCGCCTCCCCTTTGTTTGTCCACCGTAAGAATAACAAATTAACAGGCCGTGCGCAAGATATACGCCGCCGCGCGCTGTCGGTTTCATTGTTTGAAAGATAAGCGTAGATATAAATGAATCCCGCATCGGATTTCGTTACAAAGCTCCCTTGCATCTTCCATTGGAATGCGCTAGAATATCATGAAACTCTTAATGACCACCCCTCGCTTAACACCGGACGGCGGAGGACATGGGTATGAGAAACAGACAGGGACGCCCGCCATTCCGATTGCGCTTTTTCAACGACAGCGGCATGGCCGAACAGCTTCGCAAGAACCTGTATTGGGTCATCTGGTCGGTGACCATCGGCATGGTCGGTTTTGTGATCACCGGCGGGCCGGTTTGGAGCGCGTTCCAGCGCGAGGTACTCGGCGCCAACGATTTTCAGATCGGCCTGATTTCCGCCATCCCCGTCGCCACCTGCGCCCTGCAGCTGTTCATCAGCTACTATATGGAGAAGAAGCGCAACCGCCGCTTCCTTTTTCTGTTTCTGGGGCTATCCGGCCGCGTATTGTGGTTGCCGATCGCGTTGGTTCCCTATATCTTCCCTTCGTTCTCCGTCGATCTGCGCATCTGGCTTGTGATCGTGTTTGTCGTCATCATCTCCGGCACCAACAGCGGGGTGAACCTTGCTTACGGCAGCCTGATGGGCGATCTGGTTCCCATCAACATCCGCGGCTCGTATTTCAGCGTACGCCAGCGTATCAGCCTGATTTCCGGCGTGATCACCGGCCTGCTGATCTCCGCGATGGTCGACCGCGTGGGGCTGGTCGGGTATTCCATCGCGCTCGCCGTAGCGGGCGTCACGCTGATGCTGGATATCGTCTGCTACTTCTTCGTCAAGTGGCCGAACATGGAGGAAGCGCATCTGCCGCCGCTTCTGACCTTGCTCAAGGAAGTGTTTTCCAACAAGCGCTTTGTGAAGATCGTTGTGTTTTATTCTTCCTGGCTGTTCGCCGTCAATATCGCCGCGCCGTTCTGGAACATCCATATGCTGGAATACCTGAAGATGAATCTTACGCAGATGGCGCTGTATTCGCAGATCGTCTCCGGGCTCGCATCCATCATGATCGTTACGCGCTGGGGCCGCCTCATCGACCGGTACGGAAACAAACCGGTATTGCAGATGGCGGCCATGTGCATCGTTCTGTCACCCGTACCGTGGTTGTTTGCAACCAACTCCACGGCCTGGATCATCATCATTTCCAACGTAATCTCCGGCGCGACCTGGCCGGTCATCGACATCTGCCAGCAGAACCTGTATCTGTCACAGTCGCCGCGCACGCACCGGTCGATGTATATCGCGGTGTTTTTCGCCTGTATCAACCTGTTCGGCGTCGCGCTCGCCAACGCCGCCGGCGGATATCTGATGCAATCTCCGTTCGCGGCCCTCACGCTGCGCTTTCCGGTGGTTCTGGGCCTGGATTTCTCCAAAATGCACTGGATGATCCTCACGTCCATTATACTGCGGATCGTCGTGCTGTTGATCTTCCTGCCGCGCATTCACGAGGACGGCGCGCAGACCCTATCCGGTACGGTGAAAGGAATCGCAACCGATACCGGCGGTCAAATGCGGCGCCGCATCGATATGATACGCTTGTCCTTCCTGCGAAAACGCCTGCGCAGGCAAATTCAGAATGAAGCGCTTGAAATCACAGATCCCGGCAAATAATCCGGCCGAAAACAGGAATTTCTTACTATTTAGCGAATAGTGTCATATAATTGTAATCTTTTCAGGGGGGTGGAATGTTGAAGTGTCCTGAATGCGGACGCTGGAACCGCGCCGCCCTGCCGCATTGCAAATACTGCGGCACCCCGCTAGCGCCCGCGGGAGGTCCTACTGAGCCTGCATCGCCCTCCTGGCAGCATGAGCTGAAAGACGAGCCCAAGCAGTACATTCTGGTGGATGAACTCGGCGGGACGGAAACCAGAGCGGAATATCGCGATACGCTGGCGGACGAAATGGTCAACCTCCACCGCCGGAAAAGGGAAGGCGAGGCACGGCAGAAAGAACTTCGCGAACAAGCCGCAAAGCACGGGGTCGCCCCCTCGGCCCGCACGGTGCGCACCACTTCCAACCGTTCCACCTTCTTCTCCAAGCTTCCCGATAATCCCGAAGCCACGCTGCGTCCCGTGGATTCGCGCCTAGTAGAGGACGGTTCTCCGATCGCGTCCGATGCCAGGCTTGTGCGCGCCGCCGCCTATCAGCGGGGCGGCAGACTGGCAGGCGATACCGATCCTTACAGGAACCGCCAGCTGTATGACAGCTACGACGACGTGGAAGACTATGTGCCCGAATACCAACGCACCGACGAGTACGAGCATCATAAAAACCCGACGGCCGTCATTCCGCAGCGCGTACTGAAAAAGAAGATGCGCCTGCGGCGCATCATGCTGTTGATTCTGATCGCGGCCTTTGTCGCACTGATCGGATGGATCGGCGTCAAATACATATTGCCGATCATCAACGCGTCCAACGAGGACGCCGGTACCGCGATCACGATTACGCCCACTATCCGTGACGACCTGGCCGCGCATACCATCACGATCTCCGGCAACGACGGCGACCGCATCTCTTTACGCGAGCTGCGGACTTCCGCCATCGTGATGGACGGCATTGCGACTTTTGATATCATGGATTACAGCTGGTATGACGATTCGGACACGACACTTGAGGAAAGCATGGAGGTCACCCTGTCGCCGTACCTGATCACCGAATCCGGCAAGCAGACGCCGTTGGAAACGATCAGCTATACCGTGGATATCCCGCTGTCCTACATCGAACTGTACAGCCCCGGCAGCCAATATACGGTAGTGAGTACGGCGCTGTATACCATTGTGTTTTACGTTTCGGAAGGCAGCAAGGTGTACATCAACGGCGAGGATTTTTCCGATCTGGTCGCCAAGACTACCGGGCAGGTGAGTTACAACGCCACCGTGCAGCCCATCGGGGAAAACACCTTCGATATCGTGGTGCGCAGCCCGCACTGCCGCGAGAATTCCATGACCGTCACGCTCTACCGCGAGAAGCAGGCGATTCCTTTGGACCTCTCCAGCGATATTTCGAACGTAAGCAACTACGACGTGATGACCATCCGCGCCACGACCATTCCGGGCGCGATGATCCATGTGCTGTCACCCTATACGGATCTCAACATCACCGATGTCGAGCGCGACGGCAGCTTTACCTTCAAAGCGCTGTTTGACACCATCGGCAACAATACCATCATCATCACCGCGGATTATCCGGGCAAGCCGCAGACAAGGCTGGAATACGCGGTATATTACGTACCGTCTGTGGACAAATACAGTCGTGTGGCGTGGGATATCGTCCGCGATTATAAGGATTTGATGGATAACATGCCCATGCGGGTATCACAAAACAAGATTTACGAATGCATCGGTGAAATACTATCTATCGAAACCACGCGCCCGCAGCGCGCCTTCATGGAATGCACCAGCAAAAACGCTGCGGGGACGGTGCAAATCTACGTGGAAAACCAGACTAAAACCGTTTGGGAGGTTGGCGAGAGATACAGATTGTACGGCGACGCATACGGGATGTACAGCCAGGTACCCTGGCTGGTCGTGCGCTATACGTATAGACCCCGGGATTAAAATTCCTTCCCCCGGAACGCGTCTTTGATATGCTGGATGCCGTCCGCGGTTTCTTCCACCACGTCGAAGCGCACGGGCCCGTCGTGTTCGTGCTTGGACAGATAATACAGCGCGGTCTTCACAATCCTGCGCTGTTTTTTCATCGTGACGGCGATCAGCCCGTCGCCGGCCGCGCCGGTATAGCGCAGTTTGACTTCCACAAACACCAGCGTATCGCCGTCCAGCATGATCAGGTCCGCCTCGCCGCCGTGGGCGCGGTAGCGCTTGTGCACGAGCCGCATTCCTTTTTGTTCCAAATACGCGAGGGCCCGGCCTTCTCCGGCCAGGCCCTTATCATAGGTCCTGTCAGTCATCGGGGAAGGTCTCGTAGAGCGGGAAGTCTCTCATCATTTCGATGACGTCTGTCTCCACGCCCGCGCAGGCCGTCTCCCCGCCCCGTATCACGCGGGCGAAGAAGCCGGCGATCTTGTCCATATCGCTTTCCACCATGCCGCGGGTGGTGACCGCGGGCGTGCCCACGCGGATGCCGCTGGCAACGGTGGGCTTGAGTTTTTCGCCGGGGATGGTGTTTTTATTCGTGGTGATGCGGCAGAGGCTTAACAGGTTTTCCATCTCTTTGCCTGTCCTGCCGGTGTTGGTCAGGTCGATTAAGATCAAATGGTTGTCCGTGCCGCCCGATACCATATCGATGCCGTTTTTCCGGAATGCGTTTTCCAGCGCCTTCGCGTTGAGGATGACCTGGCGCTGGTACGCCTTGAATTCCGGCTGCAGCGCTTCGTGGAAGCATACGGCCTTCGCCGCGATCACGTGCATCAGCGGGCCGCCCTGCGTGCCGGGGAAGATTGCTTTGTCTACAGCCTTGGCGTATTCTTCTTTGCATAAGATCACGCCGCCGCGCGGCCCGCGCAGGGTCTTGTGTGTGGTGGAGGTCACAAAATCGGCGTACGGTACGGGGCTTTCGTGCTCGCCTGCCGCCACCAGCCCGGCGATGTGAGCGATATCCACCATAAACAGGCTGCCGGCCTCGTCGCAGATTTCTTTCATCCGCTTGAAATCGATCGCGCGCGGATAGGCCGACGCGCCCGCCACGATCAGCCTGGGTTTGTGCTCGATTGCGAGGCTGCGCAGAAGGTCATAGTCGATCCTGCCTGTCTTTTCATCCACGCCGTAGGGTATGAAATTGAAATACTTGCCGGAGATGTTCACCCTGCTGCCGTGGGTCAGGTGTCCGCCGTGGCTCAGGTTCATGCCGAGCACTGTATCGCCGGGATTCAAAACCGCAAAATAGACGGCTGTGTTCGCCTGCGCGCCGCTGTGCGGCTGCACGTTTGCGTGCTCTGCGCCGAATATCTTCTTTACGCGGTCGCGTGCCAGGTCTTCGGAAACGTCCACGAATTCGCATCCGCCGTAGTAGCGGTGCCCCGGGTATCCTTCGGCATATTTGTTGGTCAGGGGGGAACCCATCGCTTCCAGAACGGCGCTGGAGACGAAGTTTTCCGACGCGATCAATTCGATATGATCCCGTTGGCGTTTGACCTCGTCGGCAATGGTTTGAAAGAGTTCCGGGTCGCTTTTCATCACATGGCTGAAATTCAATGGCATCTCTCCCTTATATCTGCTGATACCGTATGCACTCCGGCTGAGTGGCCCCGCAGCACATCCCAGAAAGCGCTTACTGCTGCTACCTTCCGGTCCTGACAGGGTTCACGCCTTGAGATCGCACGGGACTCAACCGTCATCGTACACACGGCGTTGCTATTATACCGTTTAGCTTATAAAAATGCAACCGGAAGCAACCCATGCGCAGCCGACGGGATCTTGTTTTGCATTTTTATGAAAACCGTGTTACCGTGTCCCTGGATATTGATGTATGCCGTTATCGATACCCGTTAAATTTTGTTTCAGAAAGGCTCAGCATATGAAACGTAAAGCACTGATCATGGCGATTGTCACCACCCTGCTATGGTCCGGTTCCTATATACTCAACAAGCTCGCGTTCCAGGGCGGCATCGGGCCGTTGACTCTCTCCGGGCTGCGCTACCTGATCGCATCGCTCTTCCTGTTTTGTATCGGCAGCAGAAAAAAGCAGGAGACAAGCTATAAACTGCCGCTGTACATGATCATCCTGCTCGGCGTGCTTGGGTACGCCGTCGCCCAGGGTCTGCAGTATATCGGGCAGTCCTACCTGACGCCGACGCAATCCTCCCTTTTCCTAAGCGTCGGCAACACGATGCTTGTCATCATCGTAGACAGGATATGGCTGCGGGAAAACCAAACGAAGGGCGATCTGATCAAGCTGTTGTTCCTGATCGCCGGCATTACGATGTACTATTACCCCTGGGGCGATACCGAACTGTCGGTGATCGGGATGGCGTTCATGCTCCTTTCCTCGGTCGGATACGCGCTGAACATGACGCTCACCCGCCGCATCATGGTGAAAAAGCAGGCCGATCCCAAAACGCTGGTCGCGCAGACCATGCTTGCCGGATCGGTCCTCATGCTTGCGGCCGGCCTGATCACGGAAGGCCTGCCGACGATCACGCTCCGGCTTGTGCTCATCCTCGCGTATTTAAGCCTTGCAAGCGGCGCGCTGGGCTTCTACCTGTGGACGAAAAGCCAGAAGGAACTGACCGCCTTTGAATCAAGCAGCATCAACAACCTGATGCTCATCGAAATCGCGCTGATGGACTTCATTTTCTTCAGCCGGTCCTTCAGCGCGATTCAAATTATAGCGATACTTGTCGTTTTCGTTTCGATATTATTGATCCAAAGAAGAAAAACACCTGCGAAAATTGATTAGAGGATAAAGCGTTTCGTGTCAAAATCGGCCTCATCCTTGGCCAGGTGTTCCATCACATATTCCTCGGTGATGTCCAGATCGACTTCCGGCATATCCTCTCCGCCGGCGTGGTAGGAAACATCCTCCAGCAGCTTTTCAAACACCGCCAGCAGGCGGCGCGCGCCGATGTCTTCTTTATTCTCGTTGATGACGTATGCCGCGCGCGCGATGGCGGCGATCGCCTTGTCCGCAAAGGTCAGGTTGACTTTGTCCACCTTTAAAAGCGCCTGATACTGCCGCGTCAACGCGTTTTCCGGCTGGGTGAGGATCAGCTTGAAATCCTCCTGCGAGAGGCTTTTGAGCGTCACGTGTACGGGAAAGCGGCCCTGCAGTTCGGGGATCAGGTCCGTGACCTTCGCCACATGGAACGCGCCCGCCGCGACGAACAGGATGAAGTCGGTCTTCACCGCGCCGTATTTGGTGTTCACGGTCGAGCCTTCCACGATGGGCAGGATATCGCGCTGTACGCCCTCGCGGCTGACGTCCGGGCCGCCGTAGCCGGAGGAACGCCCGGCGATCTTGTCGATCTCGTCGATGAACACGATCCCGTGCTGCTCCACGCGGTCGATGGCCTGCTGCTGCACCTCGTCGTCGTCGATCAGTTTGGAGGCTTCCTCGTCAAGTAAAATCTTGCGCGCGTCCTTCACCTTCACGCGGCGGATCTTGGTTTTCTTGGGCATCATGCCGCCCATCATATCGCCGATGTTGATGGAACTGCCGCCGACTTCTAGCTGCGGCGCGCTTTCTTCCACCTCGATCTCAAGCTCCTTGTCCTCAAGCAGCCCCTTTTTCAACTGCTCGCGGACTTCCTCGCGTTTGCCGGAGATTCTTTGTTGTTCCTCCGGCGGCACTTCGGGTTCTTTTTTATTGCCGAGCAGCATCTCAAACGGGTTTCCGCTGCTCTTCTTGGGCGGGGAAACGAGCAGGCTAACAAGCCTGTCTTCCGCGAGCACCTGCGCACGCACTTCCACTTTTTTCTTGAATTCGTCGCGCACCAGGCGGATGGCGTTTTCCATCAGATCGCGGATGATGCTCTCCACGTCGCGCCCCACATAGCCAACCTCGGTAAACTTGGTGGCTTCCACCTTCACAAACGGCGCGTCCACCAGCTTAGCGAGCCTGCGGGCGATCTCGGTCTTGCCGACGCCGGTAGGACCGATCATCAGGATGTTTTTCGGGTTGATTTCATCGCGGATCTCCTCGGGCAGCTGCGCGCGGCGGTAGCGGTTTCTAAGCGCGATGGCTACGGCGCGCTTTGCGGCATCCTGCCCGATGATATATCTGTCCAGTTCACGCACGATCTCCCGTGGCGTCAGTTCTTTCATACTTTCACGCTCCCACGGTCTCGACGGTGATGTTCGTATTGGTGAATACGCAGATGGACGCGGCGATCTCCAGCGCCTTAACCGCGATCTCTTTGGCGTTCAAATCGGTGTTTTGCACCAGCGCGCGTGCGGCTGCCAGCGCGTAATTGCCGCCCGAGCCCACGGCTGCCACGCCGTCGTCCGGATCGATCACCTCGCCGTTGCCGCTTAACACCAGCAGGGTTTCCTTGTCGGCGACGATGAGCATGCTTTCAAGTTTACGCATCATTTTGTCGCTGCGCCAGTCCTGCGCGAGGTTCACGGCCGCGCGCTCCAGATTGCCGCCGCACTGCGTCAGCTTTTCCTCAAAACGCTCGCACAGCGCGAAACTATCCGCCACCGATCCCGCGAACCCCGTAATGACCTTGCCTTCGTATAGCTTCCGCACCTTTTTGGCGGTAGACTTGAACACGGTATGCTCCCCCATGGTCACCTGTCCGTCGCCGGCGATGGCCACCTGGTCGCCCCGCCGCACTGCGCAAATGGTTGTCCCGCGCATCATAGCTGTCACTCCTGTCCTCTGCGATCGTATCACCGACCGGCTATGTCTGTAAAGCGTTCCTGTTCCAACTGTCGCCGCAGGAAGTCGACTTCCGCCAACGCGCGCTCCGCGACTTTCCTGTTGCGTTCTTGTTTGCTCTTTATTTTCTTCTCTCCCGGTTGATGCTCCGGCGCGTCGATCAGCCCGAACGCACAGTTCATCGGCTGAAAGCGCCTGTTGGACGTGGACACATACCTGCCCATCGCGCCGATGGCCGTCCTGCCGGAAAGCCGCGGCGGGTCCATGCCACGCAACCGGTATGCCATGCTGAGCCCCGCAATAAAGCCGCTGGCCGCGCTTTCCACATAGCCTTCCACGCCCGTGATCTGCCCCGCGAAGTACAGCCGGGAATCGTTGATGACGCAAAACGTGTCGTCCAGAAACCCAGGGCTATTCAAAAAGGTGTTGCGGTGCATCACGCCCAGACGGGCAAACTCGGCGTTCCCTAATCCCGGTATCATGCGGAATATCCGTCGCTGTTCCGGAAAGGTGAGCCGCGTTTGGAAGCCCACCATATTATACAACGTAGCGGACGCATTGTCCTGCCGCAGTTGCACAACGGCATAGGGGCGCCTGCCGGTGCGCGGATCGGTAAGCCCTACGGGCTTGAGCGGCCCAAAGGCGATCGCCCTGTCGCCGCGCTTGGCAAGGCTTTCGATCGGCATGCAGCCCTCGAACACGGATTTCTCCTCAAACCCTTTTACGGGAACGGTTTCCGCCGTGCGCAAAGCCAGTTCAAAGGCTTCGTATTCGTCCCTGTCCATCGGACAGTTGAGGTAATCATCGCCGCGGCCGTAGCGCGACATGGAAAACACCTTTTTCATATCCAGCGATTCGATTGTTACAATCGGTGCGGCGGCATCGTAGAAATGCAGCGTGGATAGGCCGTCCAGGTTCTCGATCGCCCGGCTGAGCGCGTCGCTCGTCAGCGGGCCTGTGGCAATGATCACGTTCCCGTCCGGAATCTCCTTCACTTCTTCCCGCAGCACAGTGATGTTTTCATGGCCGGTTATCGCACGCTCTACCCCTTTGGAAAACTCTTCACGGTCTACGGCAAGCGCGCCGCCGGCGGGTATGCTGGTCTCATCCGCTATACGCAGGATGAGGGAGTTTATCCGCCGCATCTCTTCCTTCAGAAGCCCCACGGCGTTCGTCAGCCTGTCGGAGCGCAGGCTGTTGGAGCATACGAGCTCGGCTAAAGTATCAAGCGTCTGCGCGGGCGTTTTCTTTCGCGGTTTCATTTCGATGAGCGTCACCCGTACTCCCCGGTTCGCAAGTTGCCAGGCCGCCTCGCAACCCGCAAGCCCGCCGCCGATTACCGTAGCGTTCATTCGTCTGTTTCAGCCGCCTTTTTCTCCCTGTGGCGGCATTTCTCGTTGGCGCAGAGTAAAACGCGCTCGCCCTTCTTGTTGTTTTTCTCTGTCATATAGCTTCCGCATTGCCGGCATTTTTCCTTGGCGGGCATCTCCCAGCTGACGAAATCGCACTCGGGATATTTCTCGCAGCCGTAAAACTTGCGGTTTTTCTTTGAGATCTTCTCCATCAAGCGCGCGCCGCACTTAGGGCAGGGCACGTCGATATATTTCACGATCGGTTTGGTATTGCGGCACTCGGGAAAATTCGGGCAGGCGAGGAACTTGCCGTAGCGCCCAATTTTATACACCATCATCGCGCCGCATTTGTCGCAGGGCACGTCGCTGACCTCGTCCTTGACTTCGATCTTCTCGATCTGCTCCCCGGCGGTATGGAGCATCTCTTTAAGCGGCGGATAAAACTCGCGCAGGATGGCGCGCCATTCTTCCTTGCCCTCCTCGACATCGTCCAGCCTGTCCTCCATCCGCGCGGTGAAGGCCGTATCGACGATCGGCGCGAAGTATTCAAGCATCATGCTGGTCACCATTTTCCCGAGTTCCGTCGGGTACAGCCGCCGTTTTTCCCGCGCCACATAGCCGCGCGAGATGATGGTGGTGATGGTCGGCGCGTAGGTGCTCGGGCGCCCGATGCCCTTTTCTTCCAGCGTTCGCACTAGTGACGCTTCCGTATAACGGGACGGCGGCTGGGTGAAGCGCTGGTTGGTTTCCACGCCGTCCACCGTCACGGGATCGCCCGTCTCCAGCGCCGGGATGGCGGTCTCCGGCTTTTGTTCCTCGTCGTCCATGCTTTCGGTATACAGCGCGCGGTATCCGGCAAAGGTCATGTGCTCGCCGTAGTAGCGCAGGTCCGCGCTGTGCCTTGGATCGCCCGCGGGCGCGCCGTGCATATCGATTGTCACGGTTTCAAACACGGCGGGCTTCATCTGGCTTGCCATAAAGCGCGTGTAGACCAGCCGGTACAGGTTGAATTGGTCGCGTGTAAGGTGTTTCTTCACCGCATCCGGCAAAAGCTCGATATCCGTCGGGCGTATGGCCTCGTGCGCGTCCTGCGCGTTCTTGCGGCCCTTGTATACGTTGGGCCTCGCCGGGCAGTATTCCGGTCCGTAGAAAGCCCTGATCTTCTCGCGCACGGCGGTCAGCGCTTCGTTGGACACGCGGACGCTGTCGGTGCGGATATAGGTCACCAGGCCGACCGTGCCCCGGCCTACGTCCACGCCGTCGTAAAGCGACTGGACGACCTGCATGGTCTTGCCGGTGGAGAAGTTCAACTTCCGGCTGGCTTCCTGCTGGAGGCTTGAGGTGGTAAAGGGCGGCTGCGGCCGCCTCAGCTTTTCGTCGTGTTTGACGTCGCTGACGGCGAAGGCAGACTTAAAAATGAATTCCTTTGCGGCAAGGGCGGTTTTCTCCTCCCGGATCACCGCCTTTTTGCCGTTCAGCTGCATGAGCTTCGCCTGCAGGTGAAGCAGCTTCCCTTTCTGGTTCTTCGCGGTGGAATTCACCAGAATGTCCCAGAATTCCTCGGGGATGAAGCGCTCGATCTCCTCTTCGCGCTGCACGACCAGCTTGGTCGCCACGCTTTGCACGCGTCCGGCAGAGAGGCCTTTTTTGATCTTCGCCCATAAAAGCGGGCTGATCTTATACCCCACCAGCCTGTCCAGCGCCCGGCGCGCCTGCTGTGCGTCCACGCGGTCCATATCGATGGCGCGCACCTTGCCGATGGAATCCCGCACAGCTTTCTTGGTGATTTCGTGGAACTCGATACGGCAGGGTTTGCTGTCGTCCATCTGCAGCAAATTCGCCAGGTGCCAGGAGATCGCTTCACCTTCGCGGTCCGGGTCGGTCGCCAGATAGATGCGCGAGGCGTTTTTGGCTTCCTTTTTCAGCTTCGCGATGATCTCGCCGCGGCCGCGGATGGTGATGTATTTCATTGTAAAATCGTGTTTCGTATCCACGCCGAGCTGCGACTTGGGCAGATCGCGCACATGCCCCTGTGACGCTGTGACCTTGTACCCCTTCCCCAGGAATTTCTCCACGGTCTTCGCCTTGGCGGGCGATTCCACGATCACCAGTTTATGCTTCGTTGCCTCTGCCACAGTATTTCCTCCTTAGTCGGTCAGCGGTTTTTCAAGCGGTAGGTATTCCCGCTTTCCCGCGTTATTTCTCCGCCGATCTCCAGCATGCACAGCTGGGTCATCAGCGCGTCGGTGTCAAGTCCGGTTTCCTTTGCCAGCGCGTCCATCCCCATCGCTTCTTTTTGCAGCGCCTGAACGATGACGTTGGATGCGGTGCCGGCGGTATCGTCAACTACCGGTTTCGGGACTTCGATACCCAAATCCGAAAGGATGTCCGCTGCGGATGTGATCATCACCGCGCCTTCGCGGATGATGGTATTGGGGCCTTCGGCGTAATACTGGCCGATATTGCCCGGTACGGCGAACACCTCGCGCCCCTGGTCCAGCGCCGTCCGCACGGTGATCATCCCGCCGCTTTTGACGCGCCCTTCCACAAAGACGATGCCTTTGCACAGCCCGCTGATGACGCGGTTGCGGTGCGGGAAGTGATAGCTGTGCGGCCTGGCGTCCGGCGGGTATTCCGAGATCACCGCGCCGCCTGCGTCAAGGATCTCATGAAACAATCCTGTATTCTCCGGCGGATAGGGCGTGTTCAGCCCGCCGCCAAGCACCGCGACGGTTTTCCCCTGCATGGATAGCGCGCCTCTGTGTGCGGCGGCGTCGATCCCGATCGCCATGCCGCTGACCACGCACACGCCCGCAGCGCTCAGCGCTCCGGCAATATTCTTTGCCGTGTCCGCACCGTATCCGCTGGGGTGGCGTGTGCCGACGACGGCCACGGACGGCAGTCTCAGCGTTTGAACATCCCCCATACAATACAGGAGATACGGCGGGTCGTCAACACTCCTTAACAAATCGGGATAGAACGCATCGTCTGAAAATAGTAATCGTATCCCCTGATTTTTCATGCGTTCGATGTGCTGATCCAGCACGCCTTCCCGGTGATAATAACCGAGAATCTTGTTCGCTTCGGCGTTTTTGGAAAATCGCTTCCCTTTGCCAAACTGCTCCCAAAGCGCGGCGGCGGAGCCTGCTTCCTTCATCAGCTTCTGCAGCCTGTCCGCCGTGATCTCCGCACTGGACAGCCATACAAGACAGCGCTGTTCTTTGTCCATGCTACCTCCAGTACCGTCCGTCGAGGTTGCGCAGGTGGATGGCCTGGGCGATGTCCTGCGGCATGATGATCCCGTGCCCGCTCAGATCGGCGATCGTCCGCCCAACCTTGCAGATGCGGCTGTAGGTGCGCATGCTGATGTGGAACTTCTCCACGGCCGCGTGCAACATGGCCCTGGCGGAGTTTTCCATGACGCAGTACTTCTCAATGCCCTCCTGCGGCATCTGCGCGTTGCAGAAGAAAGGCTCTTCCTGATAGCGTTCAAGCTGCAGGTTCCGCGCCGCCACCACGCGCTTTTGCACGGTGGCGGTGTCCTCCTGCTCCTGCGTACTTTGGATATCGCCGATCTCCACCGCGTCCATCTCCACCTGGATGTCGATGCGGTCCAGCAGCGGCCCCGAGATGCGCGCCAGATAGCGCTTGATCTCGTTGGGCCTGCAGCGGCAGGGCTTCACCTTGCTGCCGTGGTTGCCGCAGGGGCAGGGGTTCATGCTTGCCACAAGCATGCAGCGGCTCTGGTATTTCGCCTGCCCGCTGATGCGCGTGACGTTCACGAAACCGTCCTCCAGCGGCTGGCGCAGCGCTTCCAGCGTTTGCCGCTGGTATTCCGGCAGCTCATCCAGGAACAATACCCCGTTATGCGCCAGCGAAACCTCTCCCGGCCTGGCCTTCACGCCGCCGCCGACGATGGCCGGCAGGGACGCGTTGTGGTGCGGCGAACGGAAGGGGCGCTGCGTCATCAGTCCCGTTTCCGCCTCCAGCGCGCCCGCCGCCGAATGGATGCAGGTCGTCTCCAGCGCTTCCTCGTAGGAAAGCGGCGGCAGGATGCCCGGCATGCAGCGCGCCAGCATGGTTTTCCCGCTGCCGGGCACGCCGACCATCAGCATATTGTGCCCGCCCGCGGCCGCGATCTCCAGCGCCTTGCGCGCTATCATCTGCCCTTTGACGTGGCGTAGGTCGCGCGCGGGCCGGTAACTTTCCAACAGCTGTTCGTAGCCGATCTGCTCTTGCGCTTTGATACGCGCCCAGCCTGTAAGGTGTTCCACCGCCTGCCTGAGCGTGTCCGCGGGATAGATCGTAACATCGCTTAAGCACTGCACTTCCTTGGCGTTTTGTGCGGGTAAAAGTACGGACGTTATGCCTTTGTCATGCGCCGCGAGCACCATGGAAAGCACGCCGCGCACGGGCGCGAGTTCGCCGTGCAGCGTGAGTTCGCCAAGCAGCAGCGTTTGATCAAGCTGCGTGTATTCTTCCGGGTTTTGCGCCGCGAGCAGCGCTATGGCGATGGACAGCTCCAGGCTCGTGCCTTCCTTTTTCACGTCGGCGGGTGCCAGGTTGATGGTCAGCTTCTTCATCGGCCAATCGTAGCCGAGGTTGAGCATCGCGGCGCGGATGCGGTCGCGGCTTTCCTTCACGGCGGTGCCGGGCAAGCCGACGATATCAAAGCCGATCATGCCCTTGCCCAGGAAAGCTTCCACATCCACCAGAAAGCCGTTGACGCCTTCGAGGCCGCCGGAAACCGTTCTCGCTAACATCGTTTCCTCCCTTTTATACCGGCAGGTTGGGGAACCAGTGCAGGAAAGTCATATAGTCTCTTGAAACCGTCATGCCCGACGCGTAGGGGTAAAACATGATGAACAGCACGAACGCAGCCGCCAACAGCGCAATCATCAGGATGTTGCGCTGCTTTTCGCTCCTGATAAACGTCGCCGTCAGCGCGGTCGCCAGAATGATGAACGGCAGGCTGGCGAAATAATGGTAGATGAACATGGAGCGCGGCACCAGTACCCAAGGCAGGTACTGCGCCAGGAAAGCAATCGCCAGGATGGCAAGCGCGGGCCGGTCGGCGCGGCCTGACAGGTCGCGTTTATTCCGCCACAGGATTTTTCTTGCAAGCAGCACGAATACCGCAGCCATTGCCAGCGCGCCCGTGTAGAATACCGCCGGATTGCCCAGGCATACGATGTTCGCGCCGTATCCGGAGGCGACGAACGCATCCTTGGCGTACCACATGGGTTTGAGAATCAACGGCCACTGCCACCACGGCGAGTAGAACGGGTGGTCCATGCCAAGCCCAGGGGTGGAATGATAGGACAGCATGCTCTGCTGCGCGCGGATAATCCGCTGCAGCGTAACCGACCCCGTGGGCGACAGGTACGGGATGTAGCTGAGACAATAGATGACGGCGGGGACCGCCAGGAAGAACAGCACGCAGAAGCCAAGCGTCGTAAAGATCCTCTTCAGCATGAGTTTCCGCACCGCCTTTACCCTGGCGGCTTCCGTTTCGTTCAGCTTGTCCGGGTTCAGTTCATACGCAATCAGGCCGGAGCGAAAATGGCGGTAGACGGCGTAGAAAAACAGCACGGCAAGCCCGGCGGCGGCGTAAAGCCCCGTCCATTTGGATGCGATGGCGCAGCCGATGAACAGACCGGACAGCAGCAGCGGGACCAGCGATTTGAGATACGCTTTGGACAGCAGGCGCGCTTTCCCGGCGGACACGGCGAACGGATCGGAAAGAATGTATCGCGTCATGCACAGGTAGGACAGGATGATGAAGAAGGTCGGGAACGAATCGATGGTCGCGATCCGCGTTTGGGTGAAGTGCATCAGGTCCAGCGTCATCAGCAGCATCGCGAACGCGGCGAACTTCCGCTTGCCGGTCAGCTGTTTGCCGAACAGGTACATCGCCGGCAGCATCAGCGCGCCGATCAGCGCGCCCATAAAGCGCCAGCCGAACGGCGTCATGCCGAAGACCGCGATGCCAAGCGACATGATCTCCTTGCCAAGCGGCGGGTGCGAGGTTTCGTACGGCGCCAACCCGTGCAGGTGCTCATACGCCGTACGCGCGTGGTAGATCTCGTCGAAATACGTGCCGTTGAACCATCCCGGTTCGCCGGTGATCATATTTTGTTCATCGATCAAATTCTCGGGCGCCGTATCGGTTTTCAACGCGTTCTCCGGACTGTTATAGGATACCAGCGACAAGGGGATCTGGTCACCGTTTTCGTCCCGTACGACGATCTCCCACAGGTTCAACCCTGCGAACTCCGCGTTGACGCGTAGGTATTTGCCCGTGAACCAAACGATATTGGCTTCGCTGTCCACCGCGAACTCCTCGGTATAGATATCGTCTACCAGCGCGGGCGTCGCGTACAGCCAGCGGTAGCAAAGCCCCTGCCGCATACGGCAGATGGTTTTCTCCGACCAGGTCTCGCCGTCGTCGCTTACGGACACGGTGAAGTTATGATAGCTGACACCTGCGTAGTAAAGAAGCTTGAACGTGCTCTCCTCTTCCAGTTCGAAGACGATTTGATCCTCGGCGCTCGCGGACACCCAAGCCGTCTGCGGCGCTTTCGTGCTGCCAAGGTTCACAAACGCGACCACGCAGTAAACGATGAACGTGATCCCCATGATAAGGAAATCGCGGGTCTTAAGATGAAGCCTGGCGTCTTTGGGATGCAGCAATCGCTCCTGATGTACCTGCTTGTCCGAAAATAGTCTGATCGGCTGGATATTCAACGGTTCGGACGGCGAAAGCCCCGTAAACGCGATGAACGCCGCGTAACCGCACAGCAGGATATTGGCAATACACAGCAGGGCATTGACAGCGCCGGTATCGGCGTTGAGATGCCCCATTGAAGCGCCGAACAGGATGGAGTTATCCAGCACGATTGCGATGTTGATAAAGGTCGTCACCGACAGCCAGGCGCACAGCAACAGCAACCGCCTGTCCTTTGTGTAGATATAGGCAAGCGGCAGCAATGCGCATGCCGCGAAAAGGTAGCGCTCGTGGATCTTCAGACCCAGCACATATATGCCGATCAGCATCAGCGCCATATAGAACGGCAGCACCGCCGGCTTGCGCTCGATCAAGACCAGCAGGAGAACGGCTGCATAGACGAAAACCATCCACATCGTGCCGTAGACAAGGAAGGTGGCGGGCCAAATCGCGGAGAGAAGGAACGTAAGCCCGAACACGGCGCACAGCGCGGCAAGCGCAAATTTGCGGCTGTCGTCCGTGCCCGTTGCCCCTTGTTTCAATCCCCGCCACAGCGCTTTCGCGCGAGTACGGATTTCCGCAAACTTCCGCAGGATATTCAGCTTCCAAAGCCCAAGCGATAGCAGTAAAAGTCCCGTCCCGGCGGGCAGCCATGCCGAGAGCGTTTTCACCGCCCCGCCGGACGCCTCCGAAAGTGCGGACCAGTTGCCGCCCAGCAGGTACGCCAGGTTCGCGGTATTGAGCACCGCATAATTATAAGAGGACAGCGTCTTCTGATAGAGTTTGATAAGCCACAACGGATCGTCCTGCTTGATATGGAAGGGCAACACGACGGCCAGCGCCGCGATCACGGCAAACAACGCGCCCTGCCAAAGCTGTTTGTATTGCCGTTTTCGTCCGTCCTTCTCGTCATAAATAACAGACGCAAGCAGCCATACAAGCGCAACGGGCGCGAATAACAGCGCCTGTGGCTTGATGAGGACAGCGAGTACATACACAAGCAGCGCTACGCGCCATTTCTTCTCCGCCGCCTGGATGGCGGTGATCATTAATAGCAGCGCAAGCAGCGAGTCGACCTGTCCCCAGGCGGAGCCGGTACCCAGCACCACGGGATTGAACGCGAAGAACAGCGCGATGAACGCCGCTGCCCTGACCGAAATGCGCTTTTTCGCAAACGAAAACAGCAGCATCGCCGTGAGCATATCGCAGAGGATGGGGATGATCTTCACTAGAATCAATATCCCCGCGGATTGCGAGTACCCGACGGATGCAATGATCTTCCCCACCGGCCAAAGCAGTAACATATACCCGGGCGGATAATCGCAGAAGTAGTCGGACGTATAGAAATCAAGCGGTCCGACCGAAGCCATGCGCAGGCTCCACGCCGAGAAACAGCCGATATCCACATCGTATCCGTATATGCTCCCGGCCAGGATGAGCCGCAGCGCGAACGCCACTATCAGCGCGAACGCAAACACGCCGATCACGCTTTGTTTCTGCCCGAGTTTCGAGCTGTCGCCCTTCAGCAGGTAACGCGAGCCCAGCGCCGCAAGTCCCGCAAACAGCAGCCCGAGCAGGATGAACAAGCCCGTTGATTTCTGGGAATCCTCCTCCGCCATTGCCTGTGCGCCCAAGGTATTGTCGTCATAATCCAGATTGAACCAGAGGTCGGCATATACGTTATCAGGAACGGAATCCGTTTTTTCCACCGTGATATCGTCGAAATACGCCGTGCCTTTGCTTTCGGCGCTGTATCCGCCGATGCGTACTCCCAACTCGATATACGTCTGTCCCGTATCGGTCTCGCCGTACCACTCGACATACTTCCATTCCCCGTCTGTATCAAACACGCTTTGGGATGCGGCGTATGCGTTTTCCAACGCAAAATTCGCGCCGTTGCCCGCGTCTTCCATCCCTTTGACCAGAAAATAGCCCGATACGCGGTACACGCTTTCGGGCTCGACGCTGATATAGGTCACAAAACGCGCATCGTTCAAGTTCGCGTTGACGATCTTGGCGGAATAGTTACCGGAATGCGCGTATTCGTCGGTGATCTCAAACAGCGTATTGCCTGCCGTATCGCGGTAGGATACCGTATACCAGTCATCCGGCATTCCGGACGCGCTTATATCTTCAAACCCGCCGTTAGACAGCAGATTGTCCCCGTCCGCGCACGCGGCGCCAAGGAGCAGCGCCGCGATCAGAAACCCGAAAAGCAGTTTTTTCATCAATCGTTCTCCCCGATGAATTTGCCGATAAACGAACGCCTGTGTTCCGGGCACGCGCCGTACCGCCTGATGGCTGCAATGTGTTCGGGCGTACCGTAACCCTTGTTGTGCGAAAGTCCATAGCGCGGATAGCGTTCCGCCAGTCCGAGCACCTGCCTGTCCCGCGTTACCTTGGCGACGATGCTCGCCGCCGCGACGGAATAGCTGACCGCGTCGCCGTGGAGTATCGGCCTGACGGCGAAGGGCAGATCGAGGTTTTGCACCGCGTCCACCAGGCACAGCGTCGCGGGCACCGCGGCCGCCGCGCGCTGCATGGCGAGTTTGGTCGCGTTCAGGATATTGATCTCGTCGATCTCCCGTACGCTCGCTTCCCCGATGCCGATCGCCAGCGCGTGCGCGAGTATCTCCTCCAGCACCGCCTCGCGCCGCAGGGAAGACAGTTTCTTGGAATCGTCTATCCACGGCAGCACGGGTTCCCTCGGCATGATGACGCAGGCGGCGACGACCGGGCCCAGCAGCGGGCCGCGCCCCGCCTCGTCCATGCCCGCGAGCGACGTACCGAACGCGTCCAATGCGCAGTCGTGGCGATACAGCGCTTCGCTGCGCGCGATGCGCCTGACGCTCGGTTTCAGCATGCGCCGGTTTCCCCGCTTGCGGCGGGCGGCTGTTCCAGCGTGATGCGCCCGAGTTTTCCGCCCCTGAACTCGTCCAGAATCACCGCGCTTGCGCGGTCGTAGTGGGAAACGCCGCCTTTCAGCAAAAAGCCCCGCCCGCGGCAGACTTCGTCCAAAAGCGTAATGCCTTCCGCGTCGGGATTCTTGATTTTGAAGCGTTCGCAGGTAGTTTCTTTCCTGTCCGCCAGAAGTTCCGAAAGCAGGCGGATACTTAATTCCAGCTGATCGTACACGGCGTCGCGGATGGTGCCGATATAGGCAAGGCGCGTGGCGGCCTTTTTGTCGCTGAGCTTCGGCCAGAGCAGGCCCGGCGTATCCAGCACCTCCAGGTACGGGTTGGCCTTCACCCAACGGTTGGCTCTTGTCACTCCGGGTCTATCTCCGACGTCTGTCGTCGCGCTGCCCGTGAGGCGGTTGATGAAGGTCGACTTGCCGACGTTTGGCACGCCGACGACCATCGCCCGCAGCGTTTTTTTGATGCCGCGGCGTTCCGCCCGCTCGTAGAACTCCTTCGCGGCGCTGTCCATCAGTTCGCGCGCCTTCTGGGTGTTCCGCGGGGTCGCGTCGTAGGCCATCGCCCGGACGCCTTCGTTTGTGAAATGCGTAAGCCAGCGGTTGGTCGCGCCCGCGTCGGCGAGGTCCGCCTTGCACAGCAGCAGTATCCGGCGCTTTCCCGCAATCATACGGTCCAGGTCCGGATTGCGGCTGGACAGCGGGATGCGCGCGTCGCAAAGCTCCACGGCGAGATCCGTTTTGGACAGTTGCTGGAAAAGCAGGCGCTTCGCCCTGGCCATGTGACCCGGATACCACTGTATGTCCAAAAAGGGGAACCCCCTTTCCATTGCAAGCCTAACCAATTAAACCATTGATTGCAAAAAATAGCAAGAAAGAATTCTTCTTGTTATAAAACCCTGCAAACATTTGATCTGCAAGGCTTTGCATGCTGTACTCCGCCAATCAGCATAAAAGATATTACTTAAAGAAAACGCGTTTCCTCATTCCTGCTCGTCCTCAGTGCTTTCTTCGCTAGGCTCATCCTCGTAAATATCATTGATATCACCGAGCAGCTTCTTGCTTTCGCCCTCATCAAGCTCCTCCACGCTGCGCAGCTTGCGCTCGATGCTGCGGGTGCGCACGAACGCCTTATCGATCGTCTTGCTTGCCTGGGAAAGCTTCGCCTGCGTGTTTTGCAGCACCTGGG
Source organism: Clostridiales bacterium (assembly GCA_016930575.1). Lineage (GTDB taxonomy): Bacteria > Bacillota > Clostridia > Christensenellales > Aristaeellaceae > CAXXOK01. Next base: position 24,718 of record JAFGGL010000077.1, read on the forward strand.
AAAAAAGACCGAAATCGTTCTTCACCGCGCCGAGCAGCCGCCATACCTCCGCCGAACGCTTTTCGATGGCCAGCGTGCGGAAGCCCATCTGCAGGCTGTTGAGCATCGCAAGCAGCGTGCTCGGCCCCGCGATGACCACGCGCTGTTCTCGCTGCACGCTCTCCACCAGTTCGGCGTTGCGCACGACTTCCGCGTACAGGCTTTCCAGCGGCAGGAACATCACCGCGAAATCGGTGGTATAGGGCGGCTCGATGTATTTCGTCGCGATACGCTTCGCCTCGGTCTTCACGGCCGCAAGCAAAGCGGTTCGCGCGGCTTCGGTGGCCGCGGCGTCCCCCTGCTCGCTCGCCTCCGCCAGCCGCGCGAAATCCTCCTGTGGGAACTTGCTGTCGATGGGCAGATATACGGGATGGTCGTCTTCTTTGCCTGGCAGGCACACCGCGAATTCCACGCGCTCGCTCGCGTTTGGGCGAAGCTGTACGTTGGTCTCGTACTGCTTGGTGGTGAGCACCTCGCTTAAGAGGTTGCCAAGCTGAATCTCGCCCCACACGCCGCGGCGCTTCACATTGCCAAGCACGCGGCGCAGGTCCCCCACGCCCTCGGCCAGCCGGTGCACCTCGCCAAGCGATTTGTACACCTGCTCCAGCCGTTCGCTGACCTGCGTGAAGCTCTGCGTCAGGCGTTTGTTCAGGGTATCCTGCAGCTTTTCGTCGACGGTCTTGCGCATCTCGTCGAGCTTCTTCTCGTTCTCGGCGCGCATGCCCGTAATGGATTTTTCGATCATCTCCCGCATCTCCCTGATGCGGGCCTCGTTCTTGGCAAGCTCCTGCTCCAGCGTCTTGTCGATCGCCTGCATGCGCTTTTCGAACTTGTTCAGGCTTTCCTCGGTGAAACTGTACATGCGCGCCTGGCGCACTTCCTGCGCGGAAAACTGGTTCACCTGGTATTCCGCGTTACGGTTTAAAATGCCCGAAATGCTCTCGTTGATCGTCTGCAGCGTGCGCAGAAGTTCCTCCCGCTGGCGTAGGCCGTCCTCGCTGAGGGCCGACTGCAGCATGCGCAGGTTTGATTCCAGTGACTCCCCGTTCCTTCTTTTCAGCAGCAGAACGATTGCTACAGCCGCAAGAATCACAAGCAACACAAGCAGCCCGACCGTCAGCCATTGCCAGAGCTCCCACTGGGGCATAATCTGTCCTCCTGTCAAATCTCCCTGCGGCCTTCCATGGCCTTGGCGAGGGTGATCTCGTCGGTGTATTCCAGGTCGCCGCCCACGGGCACGCCGTGGGCGATGCGCGTGACCAGGATACCCATGGGCTTGATCAGCCGCGCGATGTAGCTGGCCGTGGCCTCGCCTTCGATATCGGGATTGGTGGCGAGGATGACCTCTTTCGTCTTCCCGTCCGCCAGGCGTTTGAGCAGTTCCTGGATACGGATATCGTCGGGGCCGATGCCTTCCATCGGCGACAGCGTTCCGTGCAGCACGTGATAGCTGCCCTCATAATCGTGCATGCGCTCGATCGCCGCCACGTCGCGCGGATCTCGCACCACGCAGATCTGCCCGTTTTTACGGCCGTCGTCGCTGCAGATATCGCACAGGTCGTCCACGGCGTAGTTGCCGCAGACCGAGCAGTAGCGTATCTCCTTGCGCCCCTGGTAGATGGCCGAAGCGAGCTCGCGCACGTCCTCCAGTTCCATGGAGATGATGTGATAGGCCAGCCTCTGCGCGCTCTTCTGGCCGATGCTCGGGAGCTTGGACAACTGCGATACCATCCGCGTGATGGGTTCCAGCGGTTTAGCCATAAATCAAAACATGCCTCCCATACCCGGCGTGAGTTTGCCGAGTTCCTTTTCCTGCGCTTCCTTGCCGAGGCGTACGGCCTCGTTCACGGCCGCAAGGATCATATCCTGCAGCATCTCCACGTCGTCCGGGTCCACGCACTCGGGATTGATGGCAACACTCTTTAAAACGCCCTTGCCCGACGCCGTAACGGACACCATGCCGCCGCCGGCCTGGGCGGTGTATTCGCGTTCGTCCAGCTCCTGCTGGGTCCTGGCCATCTGCTCCTGAAGTTTCTGGGCCTGCCGCATCAACTGCTGCATGTTTCCCCCGCCGCCGCCAAATCCGCCGAATTGCTTTTTCCCCATGGTCTTCCTCCTATGCCGTCCGCTTGCCGGTTATTTTCAAATCGCCCGATATGCCCATAAAGCGCACTGAGGGCGCGGTTTCATCGTCCGTCTGCCTGACGCCGTCAAGGATCTTCTTCCCACTTACGGTTCGTACGGTCACATGCAGGGCGTCGAGCTCCGTAAGGATTGCGAAGTCCCCCGAAACCGTGCGGATGTCCATCTGCTCAAATCCCGTACCCGGTTCCATCGTGATATCGCCGCTTACGCTTGTGATGCGGTAGGTTTTCGCCGATACGTCCTGCAATTGAACGTTGCCGCTGACGGTACGGATCGTCAGTTTTTCTGTGATCAGCTGCTTCCCATGCAGCGTACCCGACGTGGTTTTCAATGCCAATTCCCCGGCGGTCAATTGCGACGCCTTCAAGTCTCCGGCGATCGTCTCTATCGCAATAGTCTCGCTGCCGAGGCCCTTTGCGCGCAGCAGCCCGCTGATGGTGTTCAGGCGCAGGGGATGGTCCCAGGTTTTGGGCACGCGCACGCACAGCTCCATCCAGTGCCCGTGCGTGATATCCAGCGATATGCCGTACTGCGGCTGCTCTATCAGGAGTAAACCGTCTTCGACATTGATCCGCAGCTCGCTCACGGTATGTTCGTCGCCCGAGGCGATGACCTGTACGTTTTCAATATCATCCGCATAAACCTCAAGCTGCGCCCATGCCAGCCGTACGTGCATCTCCTTCAGTTCTGCCGCCGCGAAGCTTTCGTTGCGTTCCATACCAACCAGTCACCGCCTTTGTTCGTATACGCGCCGGAGGAATTCTCCGGCCTTCTTCCTTAGAATTATACAGGTTTTGGGTAAAAAATCAATGCGTGCTTCAGGCGGCCCGATTTGCGCGGCAGCGGAAATAATCCGGCTTCACGTTGTATGCAGCGGCTTTCGAACGGTTCCCAAAGCGGGAGATTTATGGTATATTGGAATAGGAAACAACTGTTCGGATGAGGGCCTATGAAAGAGTTTGATCAGCAGACGCTGTGGAGCACAATGGAAGACAATCCGACGCAGTCCCCGCTGGCGGACCGCATGCGTCCGCGCACGCTCAAGGAGTTCGTCGGGCAGGAGCAGCTCGTTGGCGAGGGCCGCCTGCTGCGCCGCGCCATCATGGCGGATAAACTCCAGTCCAGCATCTTCTGGGGGCCGCCCGGCAGCGGGAAAACCTCGCTTGCGCACATCGTCGCGGGGATGACTGGCAGCGAGTTCGTGAAACTCAACGCCGTCACCAGCGGCGTCGCGGACGTACGCAAGGTACTAAAGACCGCGGACGAGCGGCGCATACGCCAGGGCAAGGCGACCTACCTGCTGCTGGACGAATGCCACCGCTGGTCCAAGGCGCAGAGCGACAGCATCCTGCCGGCGATCGAATCCGGGCTCATCCGTTTCATCGGCTCCACCACCGAAAACCCAATGGCGTCAATGACTCCCGCCATCGTCAGCCGCTGCCGCGTATTCGCGTTCCAGCCCTTGTCCGTCGACGACATCCTGGCGGCGGTAAAGCACGCGCTGGAGGACAAGGAACGCGGGTACGGCCGGTATAAAGTGGATTGTCCGGACGAAGCGCTGCGCTATATCGCGCGGATGTCAAACGGCGACGTGCGCACGGCGCTTTCCGCGCTGGAACTCGCGTTTCTGACCACCAAGGAAGACAAACAGGGCGTCAAACGCATCACGCTGGAAGTCGCGCAGGAGAGCGTGCAAAAGCCGATCCTGAAGCTGGACGAATCCCTGTACTACGATATGCTATCCGCGTTTATCAAAAGCATGCGCGGCAGCGATGTGGACGCGGCGCTTTTGTGGTTTTCGCGGCTGATGTACGCGGGCGTCGATCCGCGGCTGCTCGTACGCCGCATCATCGTGCACGCCAGCGAGGACGTTGGCCTGGCCGAACCCGTGGCGATGCTGCAAGCGCACGCCGCCGCAAACGCGCTGGAGACCGTCGGCATGCCGGAGGCGCGCATCCCCATCGCCCAGGCGATCATCGCCATCTGCATGGCCGAAAAGAGCAACAGCGTTGTCACCGCGCTCGGGGAAGCCGAGGCCGACGCGCAAAGCGGCGAGTTTACCGCCGTGCCCGTGTATTTGCGCGACCAGAACTTTGTCCCGCCCAACGAGAAGAATTGGGATTATAAATATCCGCACGAGTTCCCCGATCATTTCGTCAAACAGACCTATATGCCCAAAGGCTATGAAAACCGCGTGTATTACCGCCCCAGCGACCAGGGCAGCGAGGCAAAACTCAAAGCCCGTCTGGAACGCAGGTTTGGGAAGGATAAAAAGCAGTGAAACGAAGAGTGCCGACCCGGCAGATCGACGTCAGCAAGGCGTCACTATACGCCATCATCGTCAACGTCTCCGAGATCACCGTGCTGATGGGCTTTGTCGTCTACACGATGCTGACGGGCGTGACCGATCAAAACCGGCAGTTCATCCTGTGGTTCGCCGTCGTCGGCGGGCTGATGGCAAGCTGGGGCGCGTTTCTGGATATCCGCGAAGCGCTGATGGCGCGCAGGCGGCAGCTGCAGATACACGATCTGGAGCAGACCAACACCCAGATGGACGATCTGAACCAAACCCTCCGCGCGCAGCGGCACGACTTTCTCAACCACCTGCAGATCGTCTACAGCCTGATGGAGATGAAGGAATACGACGAAGCGACGGACTATCTGGAAAAGGTATACGGGGAGATCCGGGAGGTATCGAGTTTCCTGTCCACGCGTTCCACGGCGGTGAACGCGCTGCTGAAAGTGAAAGCAGGCGCGTGTGCGCAGTCGCACATTGATCTGCAAATGGATATCCGAAGCCCGCTGCAGGGACTGCCCATGCCCGCGTGGGAGCTATGCAGGGTGCTTGGCAACCTGATCGACAACGCGATGGACGCAGCAAAACAGGCGGATAAACCGCGGATTCGCCTGAAGATCCGGGAGGATATCCGCGCGTTTTTGTTTACCATACAAAACAACGGCGCGGTCATCCCCGAAGATCTGCCTGTCTTTGAGGAAGGCGCGAGCACGAAGGGTGAAAATCACGGCATGGGCCTTTGCATCGTGAAGAAAACGCTCGGACCCTACGGCGGGGACGTCAGCTATCAAAGCGGCGAAAGCGGCACGCGGTTTACCGTAACGCTTCCCAAAATGATGCAGAAGGACGATGCGCCGGCCGAGCATTGACGAAGCTATCACGGGGATATATAATATAATTTACGGTTTATCGATCTTGAACTCTCCAAAGTGAAGGGGGAAGTGTTTGATGAAGGTCATCTTGCTTTGCGATGTGAAAGGCCAGGGTAAAAAAGAAGATATCCTCACGGTTTCCGACGGTTACGCCCGCAACTACCTTCTCCCGCGCAAATGGGCTGTGGAAGCCAAGCCAGCAGCCATCAAGGAGATTCAGCGCAAACGCGCCGCCGAAGAGCAATTGGAGAAGGAGCGCCGCGCGCAGGCACAGGAACAGGCGAAAGCGCTTGCAGGAAGGGCGATCCGTGTGACCGCGAAATGCGGCGAGACCGGACGGCTGTACGGCAGCGTGACCAACCAGGAGATCGCCGACGAGCTAAAAAAGCAGTATGGTTTTGAAGTCGATAAGCGCAAAATCGACTGCGAGCCCATACGCCAGACGGGCGAGTATGACGTATCTGTCGGCGTGTATCCAGGCGTTTTCGCGAAGATGAAAGTGCTGGTCACCGGCGGTTCCGATAAATAAGATTTTTATATCAAATTTGAAAGGAGGCAGCGCCGTATGGAACAGCAGGATCTGCTGCACATCACCCCGCCCAACAGTGTGGACGCGGAACGTTCCGTGCTTGGCGCTGCCCTGCAGGACAGCGGCGCGGCCACGCTTGCGATCGAAACGCTGCAGGCCGACGATTTCTATTCCCCGGAGCATCAGGAGATCTTCTCGGCCGTGAAAACGCTGTACCTGAATAGCGGTTCCATCGACGTGATGACCGTTTCCAACGAACTTTCCACGCGCGGCACGCTGGACGGCGTGGGCGGTTCGCCCTACCTTTTATCCGCCTGCCGCTACGTTCCCACCACTGCCAATACGGCTTCGTACATCCGCATCGTGCAGGAAAAGAGCACCTTGCGCAAGCTGATTACCGCGTGCCGCCGTATCGAAGAGGAATGCTATACGCAGATGGACGATATGGAAACGCTTTTAAGCAACGCGGAGCGGCTGATATTCGATATCGTCATGCGAAGGGGCGGCACCGATACCCTGACGCCCATCGGCGCCGTGCTGATGGAGACCTTTGACAAGCTGGAGAAGCTGAGCCGCCTGAAAGGCAAATTAAGCGGCGTGCCGACGGGGCTATACGAACTGGACCGTAAACTCACCTGCCTGCACGGCGGCGAGCTGATCATCGCGGGCGCGCGCCCCGGCATGGGCAAGACCGCGCTGGCGCTTGGCGTCACGCTGTTTGCGGCCGAACGCGTGAACAGCCGCATCGCCGTGTTCACCATGGAAATGCCCAGGGAGCAGATCGGCATGCGCATCCTTTCAAACGCCGCCAATATCAACATGCAGCGGCTGCGCAGCGGCATGCTCAGCGACGACGAATGGATGAAAGTCGGCGACTGCCTCAACCGGCTGAGCGCCTGCCGGATCTTTATCGACGATACAGCCGGGCTGACGCCCTCCAGGCTACGCAGCCGCGTACGCCGCCTGATGATGGAGCAAAACGGGCTGGACCTGATCGTTGTGGATTACCTGGGGCTGATGTCCTCCGACAGGCGCCACGATAACCGCCAGCAGGAGGTCTCAGAGATCAGCCGCAGGCTGAAGGCGATCGCGCTGGAGCTCAAAGTACCTATCCTGGCCTGCGCGCAGCTTGCCCGCGGGAACACCGCGCGCAGGAACAAGCGCCCGCAGCTGAGCGATCTGCGTGATTCGGGCAGCATTGAGCAGGACGCCGACGTGGTGGTGTTCATCCACCGCGAGAAATATTATCAAGCCGACGATCCGGATGAAGAACCGGCCATGGACGACGGCGCCGCGGAACTCATCGTGTCCAAGCAGCGAAACGGCCCGGTCGGCACCGTAGAGGTAGAGTGGCAGGAGGAATTCGCCCGCTTCATCAACCCGCCGGGCATCCGGGTGCCCTCCTATACCAACGAGAACGGAGATTGACATGCAGCAAGAGAGTATCATGACTCTTTCCAAGGATATGCGCTTCGAAGGGTATTTGCTGGTACGCATGAGCGAACAACGCACCGGCAGCACCGGCAACAAGTACCTGGACCTGACCCTGGCCGATTGCACCAGCGAACTCAACGGCAAGCTGTGGGACGGGAATGCCGATCCGCCGCCCGTGGGCAGCGTGGTCAAAGTTCGCGGAACGACGCTTGAATACAACGGGCGCCTGCAGTTGCGCATCGAAAAAATGCGCCCGCTTGCCGATGAAGACAAGGTAGACATGAGCCTGCTGACGCCAAGCGCGCCGGAAAACCCGGACGAGATGCTTGCGGAACTGAATGAAACCGTCAAAGCGATCGGAAGCGCTCCACTGCGCAGGATCGTGCAGGCGATGCTTGAGCAGTATCGGGATAAGTTTTCTTATTTCCCGGCGGCGCAGCGCATCCATCACGCGGAGCGCGGCGG
>JAFGGL010000078.1 GCA_016930575.1 Clostridiales bacterium
GGATATCGGAGAAATTGGACAGCACGGCGGCGATCGCCGTGATGATGATCAACGACGGCAGCACGACGCCGACGGTCGCGGCCGCCGCGCCGATAAAGCCTTTTTTACGGTAACCCATGAAGGTGGAGATGTTCACGCAGATCACGCCCGGCGTTGCCTGGCTGACGGCGAAGTAGTCCAGCAGTTCGTCCTCGCTGAGCCATTGCCGTTTCTGCACGATTTCCCGCATGAGGATCGGAAGCACGGCGTATCCGCCGCCGAATGCAATGCTGCCGATGATAAAAAACGTGCTGAACAAACTCCAGATTTCTCTCATGCGCGTACTCCCTTTCCGTTCATCATTGGGTTCTCGCAGGGCATGCGCTTTTCCTGCCTGTTTAATTTCCGGCGGCATGGGTATATTATATAGACAGGAGGTGGGAAAGCATGGATCGTTACCGCGTGGAAGGCATGACCTGCGCCGCGTGCAGCGCGCACGTGGACAAGGCGGTACGCAAGCTGCCGTTTATAGAAGACGTGCAGGTGGACCTGCTCGGCGGCTCCATGCGCGTGCAGACCAGGGACGGCGCGGCGCATACGCAAGAGATCGAAAGCGCCGTGGACAAAGCGGGGTATCACGCGGTCTCCGACCGGCCGGATAAAGCGGCGCAGCCTGTGAAAACGGAAAAAGAACCGATGCGCGTCCGTTTCTGGACCTCGTTTGTTTTTCTCGTGCCCCTGATGCTTATCGGCATGGGGCAGATGCTGGGCCTTCCGATGCCCGCCTTCCTGCGCATGGGCGAATATCCGTTGACAAACGCGCTGATACAGCTGATGCTTGCGACGCCTGTGCTGTTTATCAACCGGAAGTATTTCATCTCCGGGTTCAAGCTGCTGATTAGGCGCGCGCCCAACATGGACAGCCTGATCGCCGTAGGCAGCGGCGCTGCGTACGCGTACGGCGTCATCATTCTTTTGCAGATGACCATGGCGCAGGGCGCGCAGGTGCACGAACTGGCGAAAAACCTCTATTTCGAATCCGCCGTGATGATCCTGACCCTCGTCACCCTTGGCCGCAGCCTGGAAGCGCGCGCCAAGGGGCGCACCACCGATGCCATTAAAAAGCTGATGGCGCTTGCGCCCGATACCGTCAGCGTCGTCCGGGACGGGCAGGAATCGGTCATTCCCATTGCGCAGGTGCGCGCCGGCGACGTGCTGCGCATCCGCCCGGGCGAACGCATCCCCGTGGACGGCATCCTGCTGGACGGGGATATCAGCGTGGACCAGTCGCATATCACGGGCGAGAGCCTGCCAGCGGACAAACACAAGGGCGACACGCTGGTGGCGGGCAGCCTGAACCCCGCGTTCACTTTTCTGATGGAAGCGACGCGCGTGGGGGAGGACACCACCCTGCAAAAGATCATCCGCCTGGTGTCCGAGGCGGGCGCGAGCAAAGCGCCCATCGCCAGGCTGGCCGACCGTATCTCGGGCGTGTTCGTGCCGATCGTCATGGGCATCGCGCTTATCACATTCGCCGTGTGGATGATCGCGGGAGAAGGGTTTTCCTTTGCGCTGAGCATGGCGATCACCGTGCTTGTCATCTCCTGCCCCTGCGCGCTCGGGCTTGCCACGCCCGTCGCGATCATGGTGGGCACGGGGGTCGGCGCGCTGCACGGGCTGCTGTTCCGCAACGGGGAAGCGCTGGAAACGCTGCACCGCGTGAAGGACATCGTGTTTGATAAAACCGGCACCCTGACCGAAGGCAGGATGACCGTGCATACGGTCGTGCCCGCGGAAAACGTGACGGAGCAGGAACTCCTGCAAACGGCGGTATCGCTGGAAGCGGGCAGCGAACATCCGTTGGCGAAGGCCGTTGTGGCATACGGTATGAAGACAGGAATAAATCCCTCCGCAATAAAGGATTTCAAGGCGGCGGCGGGCTTCGGGCTGTCCGCCGAACTCGGCGGCGAAGCCGCCTTCGCCGGAAAGCCGGAATGGATGGAGCAAAACGGCGTATCGCTCGCGGCGTATCGGGATCAACTGACGGCGATCGGCTCGCAGGGCGTGTCGGTGCTGTGCTTCGCCAGAGGCGGTCAGCTTCTGGGATTCATCGGCATCGCCGATACTATCAAGCCGGACGCCGCCCAAACCATGCAAATGCTCAAAGCCCTGCGCGTCAAACCCTGGCTGCTCACGGGCGACCGGAAGGAAGCCGCGCAAACCATCGCGCGCCAGGCCGGCATCGACGATGTCATAGCCGAAGTGCTGCCCGCCGACAAGGCCGGGCAGGTGGCGGCGCTGCAGTCCGGCGGTTCCGCGGTGGCGATGGTCGGCGACGGAATCAACGACGCGCCCGCGCTCAAGCAGGCGGATGTGGGGCTTGCGATGGGCACGGGCACGGACATCGCCATGGAAACCGCCGACGTGATACTGAACAGCCGCGGGCTGAAAAACGTGCCCGACGCCATCTGTCTGAGCCGCGCTGTGATCCGCAACATCAAACAGAACCTGTTCTGGGCGTTTTTCTACAACGTCATCGGCATCCCGGTCGCGGCGGGGCTTTTGTATCCGTTCTTCGGGATCGCCCTGAGTCCGATGATCGCGGCCGCGGCGATGAGCCTGAGCTCCGTGACGGTGGTGACCAACGCGCTCAGGCTGAAACGCTTCCGGGCGGAAGAGAAAAAGGAGAAAGTTATGAGACAAGTGACAATGCACATCGAAGGCATGAGCTGCAACCACTGCAAAATGGCCGTGGAAAAGGCTTTGCTGGAGGTTCCCGGCGTATCGAAGGCGCAGGTTGACCTGGAGAAAAAGACCGCCGAGGTGTCCGCGCATGACGCCGTAAGCGACGAATTGCTGACCAGCGCCGTGGAGTTAGCGGGCTACACCGTCAGGGGCGTTTCTTGACTTCTTTCTTCTGCTTCCGCTATACTTTAACAGGGTAGCGGAACAGAGAGGAAGTGAGGCCCATGGCGAACAAGTCCCCATTTGAACGGCTGGTGCAATACGCAGACAACAGCGAGCAGGCCGTAGTCCGGGGCGCGACGATCGACAAGGAACTGTATTCCCGTTACGGCGTGAAGAGAGGCCTGCGCGACGAAAACGGCAAAGGCGTTCTGGCGGGATTGACGAATATTTCCGAAATCAAAGCACGCGAGGAAATCGACGGCAAGCTTGTGCAGACGGACGGACGCCTGTGGTACAGGGGATACGATATCAATCAACTCGTCGGCGGGGCGATCAGGGAATCCCGTTTTGGATTCGAGGAGATCGCCTATCTGCTCTTGTTCGGAGAGCTTCCCAGCCTGGCGAAACTGCAGGAATTTACCGATTTGATGGCGGAGAACCGCTTTCTACCGACGAACTTCGTGCGCGACGTGGTCATGAAGGCGCCGAGCGCCGACATGATGAACTCCTTAAGCCGCAGCGTGCTGACGCTTGCGAGCTACGACAGCAATCCGTCCGAACTAACCATAAGCAATACGCTGCGCCAGTGCCTGCGGCTGATCGCCGTATTTCCGATGCTGGCCGTATACGGTTACCACGCCTTCAACCATTACGAACAGGATCAAAGCATGTACATACACCGCCCCGATTCCACGCTTTCGGCGGCGGAAAACCTGCTGCATATGCTGCGGCCGGATATGCAATACACCGCCCTGGAAGCGCGGGTACTGGACCTGGCGCTGATTTTGCACATGGAGCACGGCGGCGGCAACAACTCCTCCTTCACCACCCACGTGGTGACCTCGTCGGGCACGGATACTTACTCGGCCGTCGCCGCGGCGCTTGCGAGCCTCAAGGGCCCCAAGCACGGCGGCGCGAACATCAAAGTGGTGCAGATGATGGAGGATCTCAAGCAAAGCGTCAAAGACGTGACCGACGAAGAGGCCGTGGAAGCGTATCTGTTGAAGCTCCTTCACCGGGAAGCCTTCGACAAGAAGGGCCTCATCTACGGCATCGGCCACGCGATCTACTCCGTGAGCGATCCGCGCGCGAAGGTGTTCAAATCGTTTGTGGAGAAGCTTTGCAGCGAGAAATGCCACCTGGAGGAATACAGCCTGTATACGATGGTGGAGCGCCTCGCCCCGAAAGTCATCACCCGCGAACGCCGCATCTACAAGGGCGTCAGCGCCAACGTGGACTTCTTCAGCGGGCTGGTGTATTCCATGCTCGGTATCCCCGAGGAGATGTTCACGCCGATCTTCGCCATCGCGCGCATCGTCGGCTGGAGCGCGCACCGCATGGAAGAATTGGTCAACATGGACAAGATCATCCGCCCGGCCTATATGGCCGTATTCCCCAGGCGCGCGTACAAGGCGCTGAGCGATCGTGATTAAGGTATGGAGTTCCGTTTTCTTACGGAGAAGGATATCGATCCAAGCCTGTTCAGGCACTTTGAGCGCCGCCAGGCCGTAACGGATCGTTGGCAGAAGATCGACGGGAAATGGGTCGTCGTCAACGATCCGTTTGTGGATGATTGGGGCGCCGACGACTATAGTGAAATGGTCGCCGTCTTAAAAAGCGTCATCACGGAAAACGGGTTGGCCGTCGGCGCGTTTGCGGACGAGAAACTCAAGGGCTTCGCGGCCGTCAGGGCAACGCCGTTCGGGCAGCATAAGGAATATCTGGATCTTCAATATATCCATGTATCCGAAGACCTGCGCGGCCGGGGCATCGGGCGCGTACTGTTTGGCAAAGCCGGGGAATGGGCCAAGGCGCACGGCGCAAAAAGGCTGTATATCTCCGCGCAGTCTTCCGTGGAAACCCAGGCGTTTTACCGCGCCATGGGCTGCGTGGAAGCCAAAGAATATGAACCCGAACATGTGCGCCGGGAACCGTATGACTGCCAGCTGGAACTGGAATTGTAAACCGTCACGGCTATAGAAAACCGCCCGTACGGGCGGTTTTTTCAATACTTCGGTTGTAACAGGGAGAAAAACGCTTTCGTATCACATCACATCCTACTGTCTGCGGCTCGTTTTATCCTTATACATGAGCTGATCGGTGAGATGTATCAGTTCCTCCGCCTTATATGCGTCAGGGTCGTTTACATATACAAGCCCGTAGCTCAGCGTCGCATTATAGGATTTATCGGTGGAATAATTATGCAGCGTCTGATCAATGCGCTTGATATAAGCGCGCCCGATATCCTTGGGCGATTCCAGGATCACGAAGAATTCGTCGCCCCCGAACCGGCAGACGAAATCCTCGTAGTTCGCGTGGGACAGCAGGATCTTGGAAACGTCAATCAATACCTTATCGCCGATATTGTGGCCGTGGAAGTCGTTGATGCCTTTGAAGTCGTTCACGTCGATCATGATTGCCGTGAACGGCTCCCTGGATTTCAGCTTGAACTGAAGACGGTTTTCCATTTGCGCGCGCGAGTTCAGCAGCGTCAGCGGGTCCTTTTGTAGTTCGTTCCTTTCCATCAGCAGGAAGGTGATAAACACGGCAAGCGTATACGCCGGGATGCTTAACGACAATCCGTAAAAAGTCATTTGCAGCACGACGCCGACTACGGGCAAAATCGTTAGAATCAAGATGCTTTGGGCAATCCGGCCTGTAATCATCTGCTTGTTTCGGAAGAAGCCTATCACGACGGCGAGGGCGAACAGAAACGTAAACCCGTTCCCGATATACGCGGCGATGCCGCGGTGATAGACGTTGTCGGCGTCGATGCGGAACAGGAATCCGTCAAAGAATATGTTGCAGATGATAAACGCGATATTGAGATAGACCGGGATCAGATAAATGAACAATTTCCTCCTGTTCTTCTCCATGGACAGATATATGATGTAGTCCAGATAAAGCAGCCCGATCGACGCGGGCAGGATATTGATGGAGAAGAAAAGTACGTTGCTTGCATAATGATACGGTATGAGAGCGCTGTTACCCGGGGCGGCAATGATCCACGACAGGATTTCGAAAACGCCCACCGCGGCGATTGCAGCGATCAGCCATCGGAAAAGCTTTGTTGAGTGGCCCTGACGGGATTTCTGCCGATACAGGAACCAGACCATGACTACATTGACGAGAACGGTGAATACCAGCAGATCGCTGTATTCCAGATTGTTGATTGAAAACATAGGATATCTCCATATCGGTCGGCTCGTTCTGTCACTGAGGTATAAATGTGACAATAATCCGTTTCATTCTACCATAAATACTGCTGAAAGTGTAGAACAAACACAGTACAAGCAGAATGCGGTATGAAACTTTTGAGTCTATAAACGGCGCTTAATATTACCGGAGCACGCGCCTGGGCCTCCTGCGCCGCGCCTGCGGTTTCTGCACGTCCTTCTTCTTGCCTTGCAGGCTGAACAACTCATCGCGCAGCTTGGCGGCTTTTTCAAAATCCAGATCCTTGGCAGCGGAGAGCATCTGGTCTTCAAGGTTCTTTAAAAGCTCTTCGCGCTCTTCCTCGGTGATGTTCGCGTCCGGGTCGGTGGAGAACGCGTTGGTGATCCGCAGCAGCGCCTGCACGGTGGACTGTACGGACTGCGGCGTGATGCCGTGCAGCTTGTTGTAGGCTTCCTGCAGGGCGCGGCGGCGGTTGGTCTCGTTCACGGCCCTGATCATGCTGTCGGTCAGTTGGTCGCCGTAGAGGATCACGCGCCCGTGCAGGTTGCGCGCGGCGCGCCCGATGGTCTGCACCAGCGAGGTCTCGCTGCGCAGGAATCCTTCCTTGTCCGCGTCCAGGATCGCCACCAGGCTGACCTCCGGCATATCCAGTCCCTCGCGCAGCAGGTTGATGCCCACCAGCACGTCGAACTCGCCAAGCCGCAGGTCGCGGATGAGCTCGGTGCGCTCCATGGTCTGGATATCGGAGTGCAGGTAGCGCACGCGGATATCCAGGCCCCGCAGGTATTCCGTCAGGCTCTCGGCCATGCGCTTGGTGAGCGTCGTCACCAGCACGCGCTCGCCCTGCCCCGTGGTCTTGTGGATCTCGCCGATCAGGTCGTCCACCTGCCCGGTGGCCTTGCGCAGCACCACCAGCGGGTCCACAAGCCCCGTGGGGCGGATGATCTGCTCCACGATGTTTTGCGCGATGCTTTGTTCAAACGCCGCGGGCGTGGCGCTGACGTAGAGGGTCTGGTTCTGACGTTTCCTGAATTCCTCAAAGACCAGCGGGCGGTTATCGTAGGCCGAGGGCAGGCGGAAGCCGTACTCGACCAGCGCTTTCTTGCGCGCCCTGTCGCCGTTGTACATCCCGCGGATCTGCGGTACGGTCACGTGGCTTTCGTCGATGATCATCAGGTAATCGTCGGGGAAGTAATCCAGCAGGCAGAACGGCGCTTCGCCGGGCTTGCGGCCGTCGAAGTAGCGGCTGTAGTTCTCGATGCC